>JAQXHN010000019.1 GCA_029007295.1 Clostridia bacterium
TATGTGGTCTGAGTACCCCTTGAAATGAAGAAGTCTCTTACACCGTACAGGTTCTTTACGGTTACTGTCGGGCCGTATGTTACAACCTCCTGAGTCATAACATAGTTATTCATGTCAGATACTATCTTTTCTGTTCCGTCCAAGTATCTTATCCATACGGAGTATGTGCCTACCGCAGACAATTCGTACCTAAACGTGCCTTCGGAGTCTATGCCGTTTGCAATGACCGTTTCGTTTATGCTTATCATACCGGGCGCATTCTTTATTTCACTTGCCGTTGTGTAGCTTCCGGGTGCGAGACGGATATAGTTTACATTTTCCGAGCAAGTTACGGAAAGTGTATAATTCTCAATAGTAACCGAGCTTTCGGCATTCTTTTCCCAAACCGCATAAAGCGTCAGGGGCGAGTTTGCCGTATAGCTTTCTCCACCCTTGTAGTCTACCGAATCGCTGTCGGAGGACTTTGACCAGCCTAAGAAGGTATATCCGGTTCTTGTCGGTTTGTCAGAGGTTAACGTGAGTGCTAAGCCGTATTCCTTAACCTGCTGAGCGGGTGCGTTTGTTCCTCCGTTTGCATCGTATGTCACGGTGTAGGTTTTCTTTTCCCAGTTTGCGGTAAATGTCAAATTTTTACCGAATGAATACGGTGTGTCGGGCGTCAGAGTCACGTCAAATTCCGAATTGTACCAGCCTGCAAAATTGTAACCCGATCTTGTCGGGGCAGGCAAAGCGCCTATTTCGGAGCCCGGGACAATCGGACGCTCCGTTTCACCGGAAAAATATCCGCCGTTAGAGTTTAAAGTCAAATAATAATACGTACCGTCCGTATATTTTTCCCATGTCGCATATAAATCCGAAATATAGGATGAAGTAATTTTTGTGGATGAGGTGATTTCCTCTCCGTCCTCGTTAATCCAGCCGGCAAAGCGATATCCGCTCTTTGTCGGCGTCGGCAGGTAGCCGTACGCAAAGCCTACATTTGAAATAATACTCTCGACATTGCAATCGCCTCCGCTGGGATCTAAGTAAATGTCTCTCGGCAGGATGCTGTCAACTACAACGACTTTTACGGTGAACGACTTATTACCGCAAATCGTGACCGTAACATTTGTCGAGCCGTTCTTAACCGGCATTACATAACCGTATTCGGTGATGTTTATTACAGACGAATCAAAATTTGAGTAAGTTACGGGATATGCGTCGGCGCCGAAAATCGCCTTTGATGAAACGGGATCGTTAAACGCCTCGCCTATCTGACCCTTGTAGGTCATTACGTTGCCGCTCAGCTGAGGGAAGTACAGCGGACTGTTTAAGGGAATGTAATAGGTATCGACGGGTGAGTACCATTCCATGACGTCGGTCGAAGATGTGCTGACGCCGGAAGCGCGGACATCGACCGTAAATGTGCAGTACAGCCCGTTATAGCAAGCGCGAACCCATGTTCTGCCCGGCTTTAACGCTTTGCAGGTATTGCCGGTGAACGATATTATGGATTTGTCATATCCCGAATATGTTATGGCGCTTGACGACAAGGTTGTTCTTGACATATTGGTATTAAAGGTTTGAAAATTAACGGTAAAGGAAGAGCCTACCGTCTTTACAAAATACAAAGAGGTAGTAGTTATTCCGATTGCCGATTCAATGTTTGAGCTTGTTCCGTGCCCCGATCTTATCAGGTTGTCCTTTGAATCGGAAAAATCGGTAGACGCCGATGTCGAAATAATCAGCGGAGCCATTCGCGTCGCCCAGTTGCCCCATGTACTGCCGTAAGCATATGCAAGATATGCGGTTTGTCCGACCTTGATGTGACCGTTGGGTGAGCCGGACAAGCCCTGGTTTGCGGCGTAGTAATACATGTTTTTATATATTCTGTCGCACTCGGTAAAGGTCAAACCGTCCCAAGACGTGAAGAAAGCCATATAGCTGTCTGCCGAAAAGCCGTTAACTGCGGCAACCGCAATAAAGTTGCCTGTTGCTTCATCGTACTTTACATCGGCGGCGCTTTGAGAATTTCCCATTGTAATCGCTTTTGTGGGAGCGCTTACGGTGGCAGGCCAATTTTCCGCCGTGGCGTCGGCTAATGAAACCATCGTGTAGCTGCCCGTTTCGCAACGCAGTGTGTAATATATGTAAAGTGTGTCGTTCAGCTCGACAAATGCAACCTCACCGATACCCCATTGGTCGCCGTTTCCTTCAAATCTGATAAGGGGCTTTGCAAAACCGCCCCAGCCGTTACCGTCCCATTTTTCATACGGACCGTCAGGATTCTTGCTTCTCGCAACAAATACGCTGTTGTCGTATCCGGCCTTGTCAAGCGTTGAAGTATAGCCGATATAATAATATCCGCCGAATTTAATCACGCCGGGGTCACAGCAGGATAATCTGTCATCCGAATGAGGCGTTGGGTCGAGGACAATTTTCTCTTTTTCCCATGTTTTACCGTCGGAGGAATGCTTGTAGCTGATGTAGTCGAGTACGTTAAGTCCGCTGCAGCCCTTGCAGGCAAACCAGGCGTCGAACGAGCCGTCGTCGTTTTGAATAATTGACGGACCGTATCTGTAGGCGTATCCCGTCGAAGAGCTCGGAGTATAAATATCCCAGCCTGAGTTTTTCAGCGAAACATTAAAATAATTACCGTTATCCGACGCAGATGACGAAAATGTCGGAATCGTCACAAAAACGGTTAAAATACATAAGAGCAAAGCAGTTAGTTTTTTCATTTTTTTTCCTTTCGACCGATTGCATTTCCTTTAATTCCGTTATATTTATTGTATATGTTTTTTCGGTAAAAGTCAATATGTAATTAAACCCCTTCGAAGTCAAAGTCGGGAATAAAGCTTTCCTTGGCCGAGTCGCCCTCTTGGGTATAAGCGTTCTTGATTCCGAGCTTATCGGCATAGTCGCAAAGCGCATCGTATTCGGAGGGAAACACCCTTCTTTCGAGATTATCATATCCGCTTTTTCCGTTCGGAGTATACTGACTCATCAAGCTAAATATTATTTTATCGCCGTATTTTTCAAACAGATATTTTACCGCATTTTTAGTGTTCTTCAGATGACCCGGCAGTAAAAGCAAGCGTACGATGACTCCCCTTTGCAAAATGCCGTTTTCGTCAAATATGCATTCGCCCTGCTGGCTTATCATTTCGTCTATGGCTTTTTTTGCCACATTCGGATAATCTCTTGCACTTGAATATTTAACCGATAATTTCTCCTCCGTGTAACGGAAATCCGTTAAGTAAATATCGCATAAGCCGTTTAATAAATTCAGAGTCTGAGCCTTTTCGTAGCCACTGATATTGAATACAAACGGCAAATCAAACCCCCGCTTTTTTGCATCGTCAACGGCGTAAGCCACGCTTGGTAAAAAACAGTCGGGAGTTACGAGATTTATATTGTATGCCCCTTTTTCGCGAAGCTGATAAAATATTTCAATCAGTCTGTCAACCGATATTTCTTTCCCGACTCTGCCCGATGCAATTTTGCGGTTTTGACAGTAGCAGCAACGCATTGTGCATCCGGAAAAAAACACCGTGCCCGAACCGCGGTTATTCTTGCCTTTACCGGAGAGACACGGTTCCTCCCACATATGCAGAGCGGCACGTGCTATACGTATTTTATCGCTTTCACCGCAAAATCCTCTTTGTTCGCCGGTTCTGTCTGCTTTGCATTCGTGCGGACAAAGGGTGCAATTTTTATAATATCCGTTAAAATCCATTGTTTTACCGCCTTTATTACTGTGTAAATTATACCATAAAGCAAATGTAAATATTGCACAAAAATACATTATAAAATTTGTACATTTTTGTAATATTTCATATATTGTTTAAAATTGGAAAAAAATAAATATACAATATTCGACTTTAGTGTTTAAATTATTATGATAATATGATAGTAGCCCATAGGCTACTATTTCCTTAATGAGAGGTAAATTATGAAAAAAAACTCAAAGCTTTTGACATTATTGGTTTTTGCTCTTGTATGCGCTGTTGTGTGCCCTTTGGTAATTTCAGCGGCGTCGTGGCAGGTTAAGGATAATCCCAAAAGCGCTTTGGCAAACAATGCGCCCACTCTTGACGGCGTTATTTGCGACGATGAAGGTTGGTCCGTAAAATCAAAATTCGACAACGATACGGTCGGCTTCTTCGGAGCGCAAAATCCGTTAACAGGCGAGGCAGACATGTATTTTGCCTATACGGGCGAAGGCTTGTATTTTGCGGTTGACTATACCGATTTCGGCTCTGCGTACACCGTAAGATTTTACGACAGCAGGGCATCGAAAATATGCGAGAAGTCATATCCCGATGCAAATGCCGGAGAATACAGGTATGAGGATGGCATGTTCCCGTCTCAAACGCCCGACGGAGAGCCCATTTCATATTATAAGGTTAATGAAAGAAAGATTTCCGACACTCCCGAGGTAGGACACGGCGCTATCTGGAACATATTTGCAAACGATTGCGAATGGGCGGCAGGTCCCGGCAATACGGTTTGTTGCACGACGGATAAGAGCGCAAAGAGTGTTTTCGGCGACTATTATTGGAACGGAGATACCTTCTCTCTTGCGGTTGATTTGTGCGGCAAGTTCTTAAATGCCGGATTTGACGGCAACGAAGATCATTCACAGCAGTACTGCTTCGGAGTATGTGAGGACGGCACCGTCAGAATTGCAAGAACCTACAACGTTGCGTCAAGTCTTCGCAAGGAAATTACAGACGACTGTCAGGGTAAAGCGACAATTAAGGAGGACGGCTTTGTATTTGAGGCGTTCATTCCGTGGGCTATACTCGTTGAAGACGCAAACAATTTAGCTCATAAGCTGGGCTGCGATTTCACATTTACCAAGGAGGAGTGCATTTCAAGCGGTATGACTCACCGTGCCGCAGTTACACTCCGTGATATGTATATTGATGAAAAAACCGGTTTGCTTGACGAGTACGGCAGATATATTACCGTTTGCGATTATCTCCCCAACGGTACGCCCGGCTATCTCTCCTGCGGAGACAGTATCGCATGCTACGGATTAAAACTCGAAATTAAATAATAATAACGTAAAAAAGGGGGCAGTCCAATAAACTGCCCCTATATTAATAAATAGGATTTAAGATAAAACATAATTTGCAATATCGCCTACGCTGTTTAAAATTTCGGTGGGTCGGTAAGCAAACTGCTTCAGAGTTTCCATTGTGGTAATGCCCGACATAACAAGAACGGTAGCCATGCCGCTTTCAAGACCGGATACAATATCCGTGTCCATCCTGTCTCCTATCATCACCGACTCCGCACTGTGACATCCGAGCTTTTTCAGTCCTGTTCGCATCATTAACGGATTCGGCTTTCCGCAGAAGTATGCCTTTGTACCGGTCGCCATCTCTATGGGCGCGATAAGCGAGCCGCAGGCAGGGGAAATGCCGTTTTCGATAGGCCCCGAAATGTCGGAGTTTGCACCGATGAGCTTAGCACCGGCAAGCACTAAATTACATGCCTTAGTCAAAGTTTCAAGCGAATATGTACGGCCTTCGCCGACAACCACATAATCAGGGTTAACATCGTTCATTGTAATACCCTTGTCGTAAAGCGCATTAAGTAAGCCTGCCTCGCCTAAAACATAAGCGGAGCATCCGGGTGCCTGGTCGGAAAGAAATGCCGCCGTTGCCAATGCGCTGGTATAGAAATGCTCTTCGGGTACGTCGAGTCCCAGTCTTTGCAATTTTTGACAAAGCTCACGGCAGGTGCATCCGGAATTGTTTGTTAAGAACAAATATCCCTTGTTTTCACGGTTGAGCCAGTCGATGAAATCCTTTGCGCCGGGTATAACGTTGTTTCCGTGGTAGATAACACCGTCCATGTCGCAAATAAAGCCTTTTTTCTCTTTAAAATTAATCACTTGATTATTTCCTTTTCGCTTTTTTTCAATTATACAACATTCTTTAGAAACAGTCAACAAAAACAAAGAATATTTTCGGTTTTCTTGACTGTTTCTAAAGAATTTTGTAAAACATGAAATAACGTCCGCTGATCCGAAAAAATGCCGCAGAAAAAATTAGAAGCATTTGCTTTTAAGTAATTTTATACAATACTATTTATCACGAAAGGAACCGAAATGGCAAAATTAAAATGGGGTGTTATCGGAGTCGGAATGATTTCCGATTCGCATATTAACACCATAAGAGACTACTGCGATAATACCGAGCTTTATGCAATCTGTGATATTGACAGGGCTTGGGTAGAGTTTGCAAAGGACAAATACGGCGCAAAAAAGGCTTATATCGATTATCACGACCTAATATCGGACCCTGAAATTGACGTTGTCAGCGTCACCGTGCCGAATAATTTGCATGCGAAAATTTCGATAGATGCTCTCGAGGCGGGCAAGCATGTTCTTTGCGAAAAGCCAATGGCGCCGACTGCGACGCAGGGCCGTTTGATGGCGCAGGCCGCAAAGAAAACGGGAAAAAGACTTATGATCGGACAAAATCAGAGATTTTGCCGTCCCGCACAGTATATGAAGCGGCTCTACGATGAGGGGAGGTTCGGCGATGTTTATCACATTCGTACCGGTTGGATAAGGCCTCTCGGTATGATGCCCTCTGTTGAAGATAAGCGTTCAAACGGCGCAACCGTAAACAGAAACTGGTACAACGATAAATCAATGGACGGCGGGGTGCTTCGCGACCTCGGAGTTCACATGATCGACCTTGCCATGTTTATAACGGGTTTCCCGAAGATGACAGACGCAACGGCGTCCTTGTACAGAAAATTTGAGCCCGATGTTTCCGACGACGTTAAGGCAAAGAACAGCTTTACAAGCGAAGATATGGCGTCTGCCATTGTAAAATTTGACAACGGCATGTCTCTCGATCTTGAAGTAAGCTTCGGCTCTCCCATGGCCGAGGAGAAAATTTTCACTAACATTTACGGCACGAGGATGGGTGCGGAAAGACTTGACGAGGAGCTGACGCTTATTAATTGCGAAGACGGTATAAGCTTTACGGCGGAGAAAGCGAATATCAGGGAAACAACGCGGCATTTTGAGCATTGCGTTGACGAGTTTGCAAATGCTATAGTAAACGATAAGGAAACTCCGGTTACGCCCGAAAGCGCAATTGCCGTTTTGGAAATTCTCGACAGGATATACGAATCCTCCGGCTTTTTGAAATAAATTTTATCGTAAAAAATGCCTATGAACACAATTTCGGTCACAGGCATTTTTTATTTATCAATCCTCGTCGTTTTGTACGGAAGCAAATTCCATTGCTTTTCTCATTTTTTCCTCAAAGCGATCTGCCGAAATCAATGCGATTCCCTCTTCGTCGCCGAGAACAATCAGGCGTTTGCCTTCTTCCAGTCCGAATTTTTCTCTTGCGCCTTTTGGTATAACAATTTGTCCTCGGTCGTTTACCGTAACCGATCCCCAAATGCTCTTGCCCCGGGGCGCAGGCGGTATTGCTCCTATGCCCTCCGCCGTTTCCGATTTCATCAGGCTGTCAATCGTAACGCCGTAAACCGAGGCGAGCAAGCTGCATTTTTCAATGTCGGGCACGGTCGCACCCGTTTCCCACTTTGAATATGCCTGACGGGATATGTTTATCTTTTCCGCTATTTTCTCCTGTGAATATCCGTGAATGTTGCGGAGCATTATGAGATTTTCTTTAAGCATAGCAAACCGTCCTTTACCATTTTATAATTATAAATCTGTTTTTTCAAATTTAATGCAGGATTTTTTCATTGAAATCCAAGTTAAAAGCAGAAACAAAACGATACCCGATGCCAACAGCAGCAGCTGGAGCGCCAAATTATCCGTGCCGAAAGAATTTAATGCTTCGAGTCCGGGAAAATAATGAAGCGCCTCGCCGATCCCGAGCGTGAGGAAAGCAACGATAATATATGTTATAAAAGGAAGTGCGAATTTATATGCGGTTTTAAAAAATCCGCCTACAAATATTGAATTGAAAAGTCCGAAAATAAGGAAAGCCAATCCGAGCGAAAAGCAGTTTGCATTCATTAATGCATTTGTCCTGTATACCTCGCTGTTTGCAAATACGGTCATTCTTAAAGCTACTGCGGCGCCCATGATTAACAAGCCGCCCAGCTCAATAATGCAGACAAAAATATATTTTGCCTTAACTATATCCCGCTTTGCAACAGGAAGCAGGACGGAAAACAGAATGTCGTTCGTTTCTCTTGCGTTCTGAAAGCTCTGGAAAATGCCGAGAGTAACGAAGAAAACTCCGCAAAGCACGGGATAGCCGGGAAGAAAAAACATTAAACCGAACAGGATAAACAGATACGATAAAAACGACGCGCTCAGCTTGAATTCTTTAATTAAAAGATTACGCATTCAAAACACCTCTTTCCATTCGCAAAATCGTTTGTTCGAGAGTCTCGCCTTCTTCGGAATATTGAGCGATAAATTCATTTTTCGGCAAAGAGGCCACAATTTTTCCTTTTGAGATGTAAACGATATCGTCAGCGCATTTTTCAATATCGGAAATGATGTGAGTTGAGAAGAAAATCGCCGCATTGTGCGATTTTAACTCGGTGAACAAGCTAAGAAGCTCGTCTCTGGAAAACGGGTCGAGCCCGCTTGTCGGCTCATCAAGAATAAGCACTCTTGCATTGTGTGACAGAGCAATTAAAAGATTGCATTTAACCTTCATTCCCTCAGACAGCTCAAGCGCTGTTTTGTTCTCGTCAAGCTGAAACAGCGCAAGGTATTTGCGATACGCTTCCTCATCCCAGGTGTCATAGCATCTTTTTACTGTCTTCATTATGTCGCAAAGCTTTTTTCTCGGATACCAGTTTACCGAGCCTGTGGAATACCCGATATGTTTTTTTATTTCGGATTCGTACTCTTTAAATTGTTTTCCGAAATATACAATATCCCCGCTGTCGGGATGAACTAAGTTCAGCATGGATTTTATTGTTGTGGTTTTTCCGGCGCCGTTTCGTCCGATAAATCCCGTGATTCTGCCTTCTTCAATATTGAAAGACACATCGGAGAGCTTAAACGAGGGATACGTCTTGTTTAGATTTTTAACGTTTACTATGCTCATGGTATCCTCCTGAAATATGATTTATACGATTATTGTAAACTGAAGTTGCCGTAAATTCAACCAACCGCATATAACATATTTTGTTGATAGCTGTAAGGTTAAGTTGCATATCGTCAAAAAACTCCGGCTATGGATTATTCCATAGCCGTTATCTCATATCCTCGTATTTTTTGCGAATAATTTTGTCTTTAATTGCGCCCAAGATGAATTTCGGCAACTTCATCATTCTGCCGATTCTTCGGGGTTCCTTTATTAACCGATAGAACCATTCGAGATTGCACTTAATAAAGAAAGCGGGGGCTCGGTTAACTTCGCCTGCAAAAACATCAAAGCTTCCTCCGAAGCCTCCCATAATCTTGACATTGAGCCTATTACGGTTGGCGTTCATCCATATTTCCTGTCTCGGAACACCGAGGCAGACAAACAGTATATCCGCCCCGCTGTCGTTTATCATTTTTATAATCGGTTCATCTTCCTTAAAATAACCGTCATTTGTACCGGCAATCCTCATATCGGGATATTTTTCAAGCAGCTTTTGAGACGCTTTTTCCGCAACGCCGGGCTTTCCGCCGAGAAAAAAGATGCTAAAACCCTTTTGACCGGAGGTTCTGCACAGTCCTTCGCAAAGCTCGATTCCCGCAACCTTGCCTTTTTTTACGGGATTTCCCAGAACCTTTCCCGCCAGAATTACGCCTGCTCCGTCGGGTATAATGAGGTCTGCGGCGTTAATCAGCTTGCATTTTTCTTTATCCTCAACGCACATCTGTACAATTTCTGCATTGGGCGTATGAATGATTTTTGCACCGTCGGTTGACATCAGCTCATAACAACGGGATATTGCTTCATCCATATTTACATTGTCAAATGAAACGCCTCTTATATTTATGTAATCCATTTTGTTTTTCCTTTTGTCTTAGTTATTAATAAATATACCATAACGAAAAATCAAAATCAAGTGCGATATTGCAAAAAAGGAAAAAATATGATATACTCAAGAAAAAATTTCGGAGTGGATATGAAAAAGGTTGAGATATATACGGACGGAGCATGTTCCGGTAATCCCGGACCCGGTGGCTGGGGCACAATACTTGTATTTAACGGAATAGAGAAGGAGCTGTCCGGCGGAGAGCCAAAGACAACAAATAACCGAATGGAGTTATCGGGAGCGATAGCGGGGCTTTCCGCATTAAGGGAGCCGTGTGAGGTTTCGCTGACTTCGGATTCCAAGTATCTCGTTGACGCAATAAATCTCGGCTGGGCTGTAAAATGGAAAAATAATAAATGGATAAAGCCTGACAGAAAGCCGGCATTAAATTCAGATTTGTGGGAGAAGCTGCTTGATTTGCTTGAAATTCATAAAACGGAATTTATATGGGTAAAGGGACACAACGGTCATCCTTATAATGAGAGATGCGACGAGCTTGCGGTAAGAGAAAGGGAGAAATTTTCATGAAGGTGCTTTTAGGATTGAGCGGAGGAGTCGACAGCACATATTCAATCAAAAAATTGAGGGATATGGGCTGCGAGGTAGAGTGCGCCGTATTAATAATGAGCGAGCACACAGATGTTGAATTGGCAAGAGAATCCGCAAATGCTTTGGATGCAAAATTAAATATTATTGACGCAAGAGACGATTTTGAAAAGTATGTTATCAATAATTTTGTATCCGAATATGCCCTTGCAAGAACTCCGAATCCGTGCGTTATGTGCAATAAATATGTTAAAATCAGTAAATTAACCGATTACGCCAAGGAAAACGGATTTGATAAAATTGCAACCGGACATTATGTCGGCGTAAACGAGAAAAACGCAAGATATGCGATTGAAAGGGGAACGGATTCTCACAAGGACCAGAGCTATGTCCTTTGGCAGCTGACGCAGGAGCAGCTTTCCATGCTGATGACTCCTTTATTTGATACTAATAAAAATAATGTAAGAAAAATCACCGAAGAAATGGGGCTGGAGGCGTCAAAAAGAAAAGATAGTCAGGAAATATGTTTTATTCCCGATAATGATTATGCCTCGTTTATAGAAAAGAGAATCGGAAAATTTCCGGAAGGTAATTTTATTGACAAAACCGGAAAAATTTTAGGAACGCATAAAGGAATCATACATTATACAGTAGGTCAGCGGAAAAGACTCGGAATTGCGCTCGGAGAACCGAGATTTATAACCGAGATTAATCCCACTGACAATACAATAACTCTCGCCAAAAAAGGCGAAGAGGGATGTAACAGGATGACGGTATGCGGGCTCAATTTTCAAAGATCGGAACCCTTTGAAGGAACAAACAGCTCGTTTAAGGTAAAAGTCCGCTATGCGGCCAAGCCTGTCTCTTGTTCGGTAAATATGAAAAACGGCGTTGCAGAGGTTGAATTTGACGAGCCCGTAAGAGCCGTAACCCCCGGACAAAGCGCAGTTTTTTATTCGGAAAATGAAATTGCATTCGGAGGATTTATACAAAAATCAGCAAAATAGCAGGAAAAATAATGAAAAATCAATTATTATGCGGACAAACAATGAATACATTATAAATTGAACGAAAAATACAAAAAATTGAAAAAAGGGTATTGACAAAGGGAGAAAGATATGGTAGTATAGAAGACCCGTGCAGCGGGAGGCATTGAAAAGGCCGAGCCCCTAAAAAAATGAAAAAAATGAAAAAAAGGGGTTGACAAGGCTGAAAAGATGTGATATACTGTTTTAGCTGTCCACGAAAGCGGGTGGCGAAAAAAGAACCTGGTCCTTGAAAATTGAACAACAGAGTAAAGTACAAAAGCACGAAAGGTATGGAAAACATACAAATAGTGTGAGGAAATCTCGTCAAAGAAAAAATATCCTTTAATAGTAATTAAGCTAAGAAAAAACTTTTTATCAAGAGTTTGATCCTGGCTCAGGATGAACGCTGGCGGCGTGCATAACACATTCAAGTCGAACGGGAAGGAAGCGAAAGCTTGCTTTTGCTTCCGGATAGTGGCGGACGGGTGAGTAACGCGTGAGCAACCTACCTTGGTGAGGGGGATAACACAGGGAAACTTGTGCTAATACCGCATAACATAGCGGAGCCGCATGACTCTGCTATCAAAACTCCGGTGCGCCAAGATGGGCTCGCGTCCGATTAGATAGTTGGTGGGGTAACGGCCTACCAAGTCGACGATCGGTAGCCGGACTGAGAGGTTGAACGGCCACATTGGAACTGAGATACGGTCCAGACTCCTACGGGAGGCAGCAGTGGGGAATATTGGGCAATGGGCGAAAGCCTGACCCAGCGACGCCGCGTGA
>JAQXHN010000020.1 GCA_029007295.1 Clostridia bacterium
TACTGCCGAGGGTCATGCGGTACGTGCAATGTATCTCATGTGCGGAGCTGCTGATGTGGCGGCGGAATACGGCGATGATGAGCTTAAAAATGCCTGCGAGCGCGTGTTCCAAAATGTTATCAGCAAGCGTATGTATATCACCGGAGGTATAGGCTCAACAAACATCGGAGAATCCTTTACTGTTGACTACGATTTGCCCAACCGAACTGCCTATGCCGAAACCTGTGCTTCAATTTCGCTTGCTATGTTTGCAAACAGAATGCTTCAGTTCGGTGCTGATTCGAAATATGCAGATATTGTTGAAAAAACAATTTATAACGGTATAATGTCGGGTGTTTCGTTGGACGGAAAATCGTTTTTCTATGAAAACCCCCTTGAAATCGACCCCGATTTCAATAGTGTGAACACTTCAACCAAAAAGAAGAAGCATTTTCCGATTACACAGAGACTTGAAGTCTTCGGTTGCTCCTGCTGTCCGCCAAACATACTGCGTTTTGTAGCTTCAATAGCGAGATTTTTATATGGCTTTGACGATGATACGGTTTATGTTCATCAGTATATGAATTCAAAGACCGAGACGAACGGAATAAAGATTGAACAAAAAACAGAGTACCCGAAGAACGGCAAAATTACGGTAAAATGCGACGCTGATAAGAAATATATTGCTTTTCGTATTCCCGGCTGGTGCAAAAGCTTTACAATAAACTGCGATTACACCGTAAAGAACGGCTACGCTTATATTGCTCTTGAAAAAGCGAGCGAGTTTGAAATTGATTTTGATATGCCTGTTGTGTTTATAGCCGCTAATCGCCGTGTTCACGCAGATGCCGGCAGAGTTGCGGTTATGCGAGGACCGGTAGTATATTGTGCCGAGGGTATTGATAACTGTGCGGATTTGAAAAGCGTATTGCTGGATATAAGAGGCGAGTTTGAAATTAAGGAGAGCAAATTTTTATTGCCCGTGCTTAAAACAAAGGCTTATCGCCCCAAGGAAACTGAAATCCTTTATTATGAAGCGGGTGACGATTATGAGGAAATACCTCTCACTTTTATTCCGTATTATGCTTTTGCAAACCGTGGCGAGACCGAAATGCAAGTATGGTTTTTAAGAAAGAATTAAAACAATATTTATAAAAAAGTATCTGGCTTTCGGATGCATATAATTCGTGTCATTAAGTTCAAACTTCCCATAAAAACGGGTGTGCTGTTGTGCGCCCGTTTAATATTTTAATAAACAAGCGACGCAGATATTTTAATCGGCGTCGCTAATTTATTTTTTATAATTATATTTGAGTAGGCAAAATATAATGACGATGTTACATATTTGAATAAAATCAATTACCGTTATAAAAATTACTTAAAATATTTTACAGCCGACTCAAACATACGAATATCGTAATTACCGGGTACATTTTTATAAAGGTCTTTTCCGATTCGTTCACTGTGACCCATTTTCCCGAAAACTCTTCCGTCTGGGGAGGTAATACCTTCAACGGCATATGCAGAATCATTCGGGTTATACTGAATGTCATTTGTCGCATTACCTTCAAAATCAACATACTGTGTAGCAATTTGACCGTTCTTCGCAAGCTCTTTAATCAAATCGTCGCTTGCCAAAAATCTTCCTTCACCGTGTGAAATCGGAACGCTTATAATATCACCGACATTTACAAGGGAAAGCCAGGGAGATTTATTAGAGGCGATTCTTGTGCATACAATTTTTGATTGATGTCTTGCAATGGTATTAAATGTAAGCGTCGGGCAATTTTCATCCGTATCAATTATTTTTCCGAAAGGTACAAGGCCAAGTTTAATCAGAGCCTGGAAGCCGTTACAAATACCGCACATAAGTCCGTCGCGATTTTCAAGAAGCTCGGTCACGCCTTCTTTAATTTCGGGATTGCGGAAAAATGCAGTAATAAACTTACCGCTTCCCTCGGGTTCGTCACCGCCTGAAAAACCGCCCGGCAGAAATATAATCTGCGATTTTTTTAATTCCTTTGAAAAATGCTCTACGCTTCTTGAAATTCCGTTTGCGGAAAGATTATTAATTACAATTATTTCAGGTTCCGCACCGGCATCGCGTACGGCTTTTGCAGAATCGTATTCACAGTTTGTACCCGGGAAAACCGGAATAATTACCTTTGGTTTAGCAACTTTAACAGCTGGCGACGCCCATTTTGACTCGGTAAAAGAAAACGTTTCCGGCTGTTTTCCGCAATTTTTAATATTACAGGGAAATACGCTTTCAAGCTTGTTTTCGTAAATATCATGAAGAGCTGAAAGCTGGATAATATTACCGTTATAAGCAATTTCGGCATTTTCGGTAACGGTACCTATTATATCATTTTCATTATCCCATTCAGTCACTTCCATTATAAATCCGGCATAATTATATCCGAATATTTTATTAATGCCGAGATTGTCAGAATATTTAAAGCCAAGTCCGTTGCCAAATGACATTTTCATTACTGCCTCGGCAATTCCTCCGATACCGGGAGTATAGCAGGACAGTGCTTTTCCCGATTTAATCAGCTCGGAAACGGTACCAAAAAGAGAAAGTAAGCTGTCGGTTTTTGGAATATTATTTTCGTCATATTCGCAAGCTAAGAAAATAACCTTGTTTCCCGAGTTTTTAAATTCTGGGGATATTATTCTGTTTGTTTTAGACACTGTAACGGCAAAGGAAACAAGCGTAGGAGGAACATCAATATCTTCAAATGTACCACTCATGGAATCCTTGCCGCCTATCGCACCGATGCCCAGCTCCGTTTGAGCCTTAAATGCTCCAAGTAAAGCTGATAAAGGCTGACTCCATCGCTTACCGTCCTTTCCCGGATGTTTAAAATATTCTTGGAAAGTCAAATATACGTTTTTAAAATCGGCTCCGCACGCAATAAGCTTACAAACAGATTCAACAACTGCAAGATACGCACCGTGAAACGGACTTTTTTCTGTAATAAAGGGATTGTATCCGAACGACATAAGTGAACAGTCGTCGGTATGTTTTTTTTCAACAGAAATTTTTTGTACCATTGCTTGAACGGGAGTTAACTGATATTTTCCGCCAAAGGGCATAAGTACAGTTCCCGAGCCGATAGTTGAATCAAATCTTTCCGAAAGCCCTCTCTTTGAGCATATATTGAAATCATCTGCCAGCTTTTTATAGTTTTCGGTAAAATCTCCTGTTACTTCTTTTTTATAATCACACGGTGCCTCGGCATTAATACTTATATGCTTATCGGCGCCGTTTGAATTTAAAAATTCTCGGCTGACGTCAACTATAGTTTTTCCGTTCCAATTCATTTTAAGACGAGAATCATCTGTAACGCGGGCAACGGGTGTGGCGTTCAGATTTTCTTTTTCGGCAAGCGCCAGAAAATCATTAACCGAATCTGCTTCAACAACAACCGCCATTCGTTCCTGACTTTCACTGATTGCAAGCTCGGTTCCGTCCAAGCCTTCATATTTTTTAGGTACCGAATTAAGGTCGATTTCAAGTCCATCGGCAAGCTCTCCGATTGCAACAGAAACTCCTCCTGCTCCGAAATCGTTGCATCGCTTAATCATTTTACATGCGTCTTTATTTCTAAAAAGTCTTTGAAGCTTGCGTTCCTCGGGCGCATTGCCCTTCTGAACCTCTGCGCCGCATTCTTCAAGCGAGGAAACGGTATGAGATTTTGAAGACCCTGTAGCTCCGCCGCATCCGTCACGGCCGGTAGCTCCGCCCAAAAGAATGATTATGTCTCCCGGTTCCGGAGTCTCACGACGAACGTTTTCCTGAGGCGTCGCTGCAATAACAGCTCCTATTTCCATTCGTTTTGCGGCATAACCGGGATGATATATTTCATCAACAATACCGGTTGCAAGACCTATTTGATTTCCGTAGGATGAATATCCTGCCGCAGCGGTCTGTACAATTTTTCTTTGCGGAAGCTTTCCCTTAATTGTTTCGCCCAAGGGCTTCAACGGATCTGCGGCACCTGTTACACGCATAGCCCCGTAGACATAGCTTCTGCCGGAAAGAGGGTCTCTAATGGCACCGCCTATGCAAGTGGCGGCACCGCCGAAGGGTTCAATCTCGGTAGGATGATTATGAGTTTCGTTTTTGAATAAAAGAAGCCAAGGCTCGCTCTTGCCGTCAACATCTATATTTATTTTTACGGTACAAGCGTTTATTTCTTCACTTTCATCTAACTTATCCAGCTTGCCCTGTTTTTTTAGAGACTTAACCGCAATTGTTGCAATATCCATTAAGCAAATCGGCTTTTTTATGCCGAGTGCCTCGCGGGTGCTTACATAATCGTTATATGTATTCTGAAGCAGGTCATCCTCAAATTTAACATGATCGATTACCGTTAAGAAAGTAGTATGACGGCAATGGTCAGACCAATAGGTATCAATCATACGAATTTCCGTTATTGTGGGATCTCTGCTTTCACTCTTAAAATATTCCTGACAAAAGGCAATGTCGTCTATATCCATGGCAAGACCGTAGCTTTCAATAAACTCTTCAAGAGCCTTGCGGTCAAGATCCGTAAAACCGTAAAGCGTTTTAACTTCGGTCGGAATTTTGTACTCTGCCGATAATGTCTTAGGCTTTTCCATCGAAGCCTCTCTTGCTTCTACAGGATTGATAACATACTTTTTAATTGCTTCGACATCGCTTTCAGACAGCTTACCGTAAAGTAAATATACTTTTGCGGTGCGGATTATCGGGCGTTCCGATTTTGATATAATCTGTATACACTGAGCTGCCGAATCTGCACGCTGGTCAAACTGACCCGGCAAATATTCAAGTGCAAAGCATATTGCATTCTCCTTGTCAATATCATCGTATACGGTATCAAGCCTTGGCTCTGAAAAGACGGTTTTTATGGCATAGTCAAAAAGCTCTTTAGTAATATTTTCAGCGTCATAACGGTTGATGATTCTGATATTTTCAAGAGCTTTTATGTCTAAAAGCTCTTTAGCTTCATTAAAAAGCGCCTTAGCTTCGTGAGCGAGCTCAGTCTTTTTTTCTACAAATACTCTGTAAACCATGTTAAACCTCCGAAGCTTTTAAAGCCTTTTGACCGATGTCGTTTCTAAAGTATGCGTTTTCAAATGAAATTTTATTAACTTTCTCGTATGATTTTTGTATAGCGCATTTAAGTGTTTTGGCGACAGATGTAACTCCTAAAACACGACCTCCGTTTGTTAAAAGCCTGCCGTTCTTTTCAACGGCTCCGGCAAAAAATAACGAATCCATAATATCATCTGGAACTGTGATTTCAAAGCCTTTTTTATAAGAGACAGGGTAACCCTTTGACGCCATAATAACGCAACAAGCATTTTCGTTCTTAAATTTGACTTCCGTTTCGCTCAACGTTTGGTTTGTTACAGCCATCATTAAGGTGAGTAAATCGCTCTCAAGAAGCGGAAGAACGACCTGTGTTTCGGGGTCTCCGAAACGGCAGTTGTATTCAATGACTTTAGGACCGTCCTTTGTCAGCATCAAGCCGAAATAAAGACATCCCTTGAAAGTACGTCCCTCTTTATTCATTGCATTAACCGTAGGAATAAAAATTTTTTCCATACACTCTTTGGCGATATCCGCCGTATAGTACGGATTAGGAGAAATTGTACCCATTCCTCCCGTATTTAGACCTGTATCATTATCGCCGGAGCGCTTATGATCCATAGAAGATACCATAGGCTTTATACACTTTCCGTCTGTAAAACTCAGAACGGAAACCTCCGGACCTTCCAAATATTCCTCGATAACTATTCTGTTTCCGCTTTCGCCGAATTTTTTTTCCTGCATCGCTTCCTTTACGGCTTTTTTTGCCTCATCTCGGGTTAGGGCGACGGTAACTCCCTTGCCAAGGGCGAGTCCATCCGCCTTTATAACCGTGGGAATAGGAGCAGAATCAAGATATTTTAGCGCTTCGTTAATATTATCAAATACCTCGTATTCGGCGGTCGGAATATTATATTTTTTCATTAAATTTTTTGAAAAAACCTTACTGCCTTCAATTACGGCGGCTGCAGCTCTCGGACCGAAGCAGGGGATACCCGTCGTTTCAAGAGCGTCAACGCAACCGAGAACCAAGGGATCGTCAGGTGCAACAATGGCATAATCAATCTTTTCTTTTACTGCAAATTCAACAATTTTATCTATTTCGCATGCACCTATCGGAATGCAAACGGCATCTAAAGCAATACCGCCGTTTCCGGGAAGAGCATATATTTCTTGTATGTTTTTATTTTCTTTTAATTTTTTAATAATGGCATGCTCGCGACCGCCGCCTCCGACAACCAGTATCTTCATATCTGCCTCCCTTAATGGTGGAATAAACGCATACCGGTAAACGCCATTATCATGTCGTATTTATCGGCAGCTTCAATTACTAAATCGTCCCGAATTGAACCGCCCGGCTCCGCTATATACTTAACCCCGCTTTTCTTTGCACGGTCTATATTATCGCTGAAGGGGAAAAATGCGTCGGAGCCCAAAGCTACATTGTCAATTGTATTTAGATACGCCTTGGCTTCTTCTTCCGAAAGGGGTTCCGGCTGCTCGGTAAAATATTTCTGCCAATTTCCGTCAGCACAAACATCCTCCTCGTTTTTATTGATGTATCCGTCGATTACATTATCACGGTCAGGTCTGCCGAGAGTAGGTAGGAAGGGAAGGCTGAGAACTTTTTCATGTTGGCGCAAAAACCAGGTATCTGCTTTACCTCCGGCAAGACGTGTACAGTGGATTCTCGACTGCTGACCTGCGCCGACGCCTATCGCCTGTCCGTCGTATGCATAGCAAACGGAATTGGACTGAGTATATTTAAGTGTGATAAGGGCGATAATTAAATCGCGAACTGCGCTTTCGGGTAATTTTTTATTTGCTGTTACAATGTTTGAAAGTAATGCTCGGTTTATTTCAAAATTATTTCTTCCTTGCTCAAAGGTAATGCCGAATACCTGTTTGCGCTCTACGGGATTCGGAACATATGAAGGATCTATTTTCACTATATTATAGTTGCCTTTACGCTTTGTCTTTAAAATATCAAGCGCTTCATTTGTATAGCCCGGAGCAATAACACCGTCGGAAACTTCACGTTTAATCATCAACGCCGTGGTCTTGTCGCATATATCCGAAAGGGCGACCCAGTCTCCGAAGGAGCACATACGGTCGGTGCCTCTGGCGCGTGCGTAAGCACAGGCAAGTGGAGATTCATCAAGCGCAGTTATATCGTCAACAAAACAAGCCTTTTTAAGCTTTTCAGGGAGAATATTGCCGACAGCTGCAGATGTAGGACTTACATGCTTAAAGGATGCGGCCGCCGGAAGACCTAAAGCTTCTTTTAATTCCTTAACCAATTGCCAAGAATTGAAAGCGTCTAAAAAATTAATATATCCGGGGCGACCGCTCAATATTTCAATAGGAAGATCGCTTGCGTCTTCCATATATATTTTTGAAGGCTTCTGGTTCGGGTTGCATCCGTATTTCAATTCAAATTCTTTCATTTTTTTAATCTCACTTATTCTTATTTATTAAACGGTTTTCTTCGTTTTTGCTTATCAGATTTGTATATCTGACATAAAGAGATATTCTGTTGTCGTGATTAAGAGCGTCCCAAAGAGTATTTGTGAATTCATCTATGCTGTCAGGTATAAAAACTCTTTCCGGCTCGCCCTGAAATGTCGGCAAAGGGTCACCGTCCCCGACATAGGTATGAATAAAGTGACCGAGTCCGTTTATAGGCTCATAAGAAAAAGTATATCTGTTACATGCAGACCCGTTTTGATCGGCGCTTTTAAGAATATTCATTTCATAAGTAAAGTCATTGTCTTTGAATTCCAAAATACCGCTTATTCGAGGCGTAAAGTTTGGAGAATCCGGTTCAAATTCACGTGTTTTAAGAGAATCCGAAAAGCTCTTACCGTTTTTAAGGCCTTCAAAAACGGTATCGGTCTGATCACCGTTTGTAACGATAAGCTTGTTTTCGAATTTTCTTTGTGCTGCATAAATAATAAGACTCGGATCCTCAAGTGTGGATTCATCAAAAGGCATGGTGTAAAGAACACCGTCCCTTTCGGAAAAAATACGATTACGGCTGTTTTTACTCCTTCCCATAATAAAATATGCGGAAACTGCGTTATTACCGTCGTTTGATTTACCTATTACAATTCCTCTGCCTACATAACTGTTATCACGTATAAGAACAGCTATGTCGTTTATTTTATATATGCTCATACTAAATTTCCCCCTTCAAAATTTTATTTGATATTATCTCGCACGCCTTCGGAAGAATTTTCCATTCCGCAAGCTTCATAACCCTTTTTTGTAAGCTTTTAGGAGTAGAGTTTTCGGGAACTGTTACTGCCTTTTGCAAAATAATCTCACCGCCATCCGGGATCTCGTTTACAAAATGCACTGTTGCTCCCGTCACCTTTACGCCCTTTTTAAGCGCCTCCTCGTGAACACGAAGCCCGTAATATCCCTCGCCACAAAATGACGGAATCAGCGACGGATGAACATTAATTATACGGTGATCGTATTTTCTTGTAAAATCAGCGGATAAAATACGCATAAATCCCGCAAGTATAATTAAATCAATTTTATTTTCGTTCAGCTGATCAATTATTTTTGCTTCCATGCCGGCGTCACCGAATTCTTTATGGGATATAATCGCGGTTTTTATATTAGCGTTTTCGGCTCTTGTAACAGCGTAGGCATCGGCATTGTTTGAAATAACAAGCGAAACTTTGCCTGATTTTAAAATGCCGTTGTTTTGCGCATCAATTAGAGCCTGTAAATTTGTACCGCTTCCCGAAACGAGAACGGCAATACTTATCTTAGTCTTTGGCATGCTTATCACCTACCTTTGAAAGAATCGGTAAAATTAAACTGCCGACGGAATTTCCGATAACAGCGGCCAATTCAAAGCTTAAAATATTTACGCTGAAAATTCCTGACATACCGAAATAAAACATATCTGCAACAGAGTGCTCAAAGCCGCTTAATATAAAAACCGGGATACAAAACAGAATTCCGACGGGAGTTTTCTTTTCTTTAAAGATTTGTACAGCTAAGTACATCAATATTCCGCAAAATATCCCACGAATAAAAGTGACAATAAAGGTCTGTTGTAATTTTACTGTGCACATTGCAAGCGCATTTTCCGAGAGTGCAGGTAAAGCAAAGCGTATTATAATGCCAAGCAAAAACGTAATAATCAAATTTACAAACAGACCTATCGCAAGAGCAGAAATATTCTTTTTTGAATGGTTATGTGCCAAATAGCCTATTTTTCCCGTAAATAGATAATATCCTAAATAACAAATACAAAGCAAGGCCACAGAAAAAAGAACAGCTCCTATATATTTGTTGTCGCAAGCAAGAAAAACACTGCCTCCGACAGCAATCAATATTCCGGCACTTACACTGTCGGTTACTGTTTTCAGCATATCCTTATCCTCATTGCCGACTTTTCGATATTTCCGATAACATAAGCGTCCTCGCCGTTTGCCTTAAGTATTGACAACGCCATCTGCACGTCACATTCGGATACCGTAACGCTCATACCGACTCCCATATTGAAGGTATTAAACATATCACGCTCGGTAATGTTTCCGGCTTTTGCAATCAAATCAAATATCGGTAAAACACGAACATCTTTACGGTTAATAACAGCACCCAGTCCATCCGGGATACTTCTCGGAATATTTTCGTAGAAGCCGCCGCCCGTAATATGGGAAATGCCCTTTACCTTGATTTTTTCAAGCAAAGCAAGTATAGGCTTTACGTAGATTTTTGTAGGCGTAAGCAAAGCTTCTCCGAGTGATTTTCCGCCCAGCTCGGCAACATACGATTTCATATTGCGGTTTTCTACATCAAAAACCTTGCGAACAAGAGAAAAGCCGTTTGAATGTACCCCGCTTGAGGGAAGAGCTATAATAACGTCACCCTCTTTCATTGTTTTATTATCTATGATTTTATTACGGTCTACAATACCCGTGCTGTAGCCTGCAAGGTCATATTCGTTTTCGGGATAAAAACCGGGCATTTCGGCTGTTTCACCGCCGATCAGCGCAGCACCCGCTTGAACACATCCGTCACAAACTCCTTTAACAATATCGGCAATTCTTTCGGGAACATTTTTTCCGCAAGCAATATAGTCAAGGAAGAAAAGAGGTTTTGCTCCGCTGCAAATAATATCGTTTACACACATAGCAACACAGTCAATGCCTACTGTATCGTGCTTGTCCATAAGGAAAGCAATTTTGAGTTTTGTGCCGACGCCGTCGGTTCCGCTAACCAAAATAGGATTCTTTATACCTGACAAATTAAGCGAAAAAAGTCCTCCGAATCCTCCTATATCCGAAAGCACGCCGTCGGTTTTTGTTAAAGCAATATGCTTTTTCATTAATTCAACAGACTTATATCCCGCAGTAATATCCACCCCGGCGTCAGCATAAGCCTTAGATTTCGAATTTTCTATCATTGATTATTCCTTTCCGTTCCAACAATAGGTGCATAATTTGCACATCGGCAAGCCTATTGCTTTTTGAAGTCCTTCAAGAGTTTGAAATTCCAAAGAAGCAAGATGCAGTTTTTCGCAAATTGCTTTTCTTAGATTTTTGCCGCGTTCGGTCGTGGAATCGCTGTATTCATCAATATGCTGAAGACCTTGCTCGCCTTCAAGCTTCATTATAATATTCCGTGTAAGCAAATCCATATCCCCGGTAGAACGGGAAAAATTTAAAAATTTGCATCCGTACATAATAGGAGGACAAGCCGAACGCATATGCACAGCCTTTGCGCCGCTCTCATAAAGAAATTCAACCGTTTCACGAAGCTGAGTTCCGCGAACAATCGAATCGTCGATAAACATAATTTCCTTATCACGAATAAGCTCGTTTACCGGTATTTGCTTCATTTTAGCAATTCGATTTCGCTCTTTTTGACTCGAGGGCATAAAGCTGCGGGGCCAGGTCGGTGTGTATTTGATAAACGGTCTTGCGAAGGGTAAGTGCGTTTTGTTAGAAAAACCTATTGCGTGAGGTGTGCCGGAATCCGGTACGCCCGCTACACAGTCAACATGCGGAAGTGTACCGTTATTTATTTCATTTTCAGCCATAATCTCACCGTTACGGTAACGCATTACCTCTACGTTAACCCCTTCGTAACTTGAAGTGGGAAAGCCGTAATATGACCATAAAAACGAGCAAATGCACATTTCCTTATTGCCTTCGCTTAATGTTTTCATGCCGTCGGCGGTAATTTCTACAATTTCGGCTGGCATAAGCTCATAATAATTTTCATATCCGAGTTTTTCGTAAGCAAAATGCTCAAAAGAAACACAGAATCCTCTTTCGCTCTTTCCTACGTGTACGGGTAGTCTTCCGAATTTATCTCTTGCGGCAATGATACTGTTATTCTCGGTTAAAATAATAACAAGTGCAGTTCCTTTTATCATATCCTGAGCATAACGGATGCCTTCGGATATGGAGGCTTTTTGGTTTATAAAAGCGGCAACAAGCTCTGTAGTATTTACTCCGCCGCCCGAAATGGCATTCAGCTGACCTGCACATTCTTCAACATAATATTTAACAAGCTCATCGACATTATTGATAATACCCACAACAGCTATGGCATATCTTCCGAGCTTTGAGCTTACAAGCAACGGCTGGGGGTCGCTGTCATTTATTGTTCCTAAAGCGCCGGTACCGGACATGTTTTCCAAAATACCGTCAAATTGAGTACGGAACGGAGCATTATTTATATTGTGTATTTTACGTTGTAAGCCTATTTGCTTTGAAAACGCCGCAATGCCTGCGCTTTTTGTGCCAAGATGGGAATGGTAATCGGTACCGAAAAAAACGTCCGATAGTGCGTCCTCATTGCCTACAACTCCGAAAAATCCGCTCATATCAAGACTCCTTATTTATTTGCAGAAAAGAATAATTCGGAAAGCGTCATGGGATCAATGTATTTGCCGTCCTTATAAACTCGCATGTTGCCCGACGCAATTTCGTCAATCAGCATAACATTGCCGTCACAATCATAACCGAATTCAAATTTAATATCGTACAGAACAAGCCCCTTTTCATTTAAATCGTCTGCAACGATTTTTGTAATCCTTTGAGTCATTTCCTTTATTTCGTCATATTGAGCTTCCGTCATGATGTTCAAAGCGGCAAGAGCGTCTTTTGTAACAAGCGGATCGCCCTTTTCATCGTTTTTAAATGTCATCTCAACATACGCCGGGAGATCGGAGCCCTCTGAAATATATTCGCCGTATCTGCGTATAAAACTGCCTACCGCCTTATAACGGCATATTACTTCAAGACCGTGACCGAACACCTTGCCGGGTACAACCTCCATTGTAGTATCGCCGAGATTTGCATTAACAAAATGCGTTTTTATTCCTGCGGCGTTAACTTTTTCAAAAAAGTATACGGACATGCGAAGGTTCACATCGCCGACGCCCTCGATTGTAAGTCCTACAGAGTTTTCACCCGGATCAAAAACGCCGTCCTTGCCTGTGCAATCATCTTTGAATTTCAAAAGATAATTGCCGTTTTCAAGCGAATAAACATTTTTAGTCTTTCCTGTGTAAACCAGTTCCATTATTCAATCTCCTTAATGTTTTTAATTTAGAGCTTATCTGCTATTTCGGTATTTTTTCTAAGAACAGCCTCTGCGTCCTTAATTCTTTTTTCTTTAAGCTTTTCAGAGAGCTCGGGCTCGCTTAATGCCAAAATTTGAACAGACAGCAAAGCGGCATTGACTCCTGCGTTTATTGCAACTGTTGCAACCGGTATTCCGGAAGGCATTTGTACAGTTGAAAGAAGGGCGTCAATGCCGTCAAGTGTATTTGATTTACAGGGTATCCCGATAACAGGCAGTACGGTCTGAGCAGCAATTGCTCCCGCTAAATGCGCCGCCATTCCTGCCGCCGCAATAATTACTCCGAATCCGTTTTCAGCTGCTTCTCTTGCAAACTCGGCGGCCTCTGCCGGAGTTCGGTGTGCAGAAAAAATATGAGCCTCATAGGGAACACCGAATTCTTTTAATGTATCTACAGCTTTTTGTACAATCGGCAAATCACTGTCGCTGCCCATTATAATCCCGACTTTTTTCATAGTAATCCTCCTATAATAATCAAAAAAGGGTGCAGTTAAGGTGTAAACTCTTAACTACGCCCAGACGGCCGGCATCCTAATAATTTCTCGCTCCCTTGCAGTAATCTGCTTATCCGTCAGTAACGAGAAACCGTATTCAGTATAGCATGAACCGGCGTTGATGTCAACTGTACAAATATATATAATTGTAATTATTTATCGATATTTATTGTATAAAAAGACAAAAATCAATCTTTATAAATCCTTTATTTGACGTTATCCGTTTTATATGCTATAATAGGTATGGAATTTATGTTGTGTTGAAAGGCTGTAAATGAAAAAGAATTTACTGAATCCGTTCTTATTGTTCTTGGTCGGGTTAGCTCTCGGAGTAATTTCAAGAATATTTGATATATATTTTGATACTCTTGGAAATATTTTTTCTCAAATGGCTGTATGGATTCTGCTCGGAACCGTTATTTCGATTTTCAGCAGGACAAAGAAAAACGCAATGCTGAATATTTTTCCTTTTTGTATAGGAATGCTTATTACATATTATTTAACGTCTGCCGTAACCGACGGCGTATACGGCAAAGCTTTTATTATCGGCTGGACTGTTTTTGTGTTCTGTTCTCCTATTCTTGCATACTTCGCATGGTTATCAAAAGAAGACGGGCTTTTTCCGAAATTAATAAGCGTAGGAATAGTAGCCGTGTCTGTTCTGTCAAGCATACTTTTATTTGACAGATTGCGTTTCTATGATTTAATAATTGACTCTTTACTTATCTATTTTCTGTTCTTTAAAAAAGTTAAACGAGGCAAAATAAATTGACGTTTTTTAATTCTTTTAACGTTTTCTCTTGACCTTTGTCTTATGAAAATGGTATAATATGTTAAATTCAGTAAGGTGGGAGTTTATGGATTCACTGAAAATTATTATTGCTTCAAATATTCAGGCGCTTCGCAAGTCTTATCCTTTGACTCAAGCGGAGCTTGCCGAAAAGTTAAATTACTCCGACAAGGCTGTCTCCAAATGGGAAAGGGGAGAGTCCGTTCCAGATATAGAAATATTGGTAAAAATCTCAGAGCTTTTCGGGGTTTCTGTAGATTACCTCGTTAAGGATCACGGCGACGAAGCTCCTAAAGTTACCGTTAACGAAAAGAAGATCAGCTTAAGAAACAGAATACTGATTCCCATTCTAAGCATAATTCTTGTTTGGGCTATAGCCACAATTGCGGTGATTGTTCTCGATTACGTATCTCCTTCATTTAAATACAACTGGTTGATAATGTTATCGGCAGCCGTTATTTCGCTTATCATAGCGCTTGTTTTTAATTCTATTTGGGGAATCGGAAAAGTCAATTATGTTATTATTTCCTTAATGCTTTGGATGATATTATGGCTGATATACAGGCTTTTACTTAAGGAATTTCCTGTTTTCTTTGCCATAGGAATACCCGGTCAGGTGTTAATAATTTTATCTTCTTTTCTGAGCTACAGAAATAAAAAATAATATTATGAATAATACGGTTTATGCAGTAGATTGTAATTCCTACGGCGATTCGGATATAACAAAATCATTTGATAGCTTGTTTGGCTACGGCTTATTTGATTTTATAAAGCCCGGTATGACGGTTGGAATAAAATTAAATCTTGTCAGCGCAAAATCACCCGACACTGCGGTTACAACCAATCCCCGATTGATTTATGAATTATGCAAAAGGATTACAAACCTTGGAGCAAGTGTTGTTTTGGGCGATTCTCCGGGCGGACCTTTTACATCCGTTTATCTTTCACATGTTTATACGGTAACGGGTCTTAGCGAAATTGAAAATAAACTTGGCGAAGTAAAGCTGAACAGAGATTTTTCTTGTTCGCATGAAGAAAATTATTCATCTGCCTTTATAATGCATTCATTTGACTATACAAGCTGGCTGAAAAAGGTTGATTGCATAATAAACTTTGCTAAGCTTAAAACGCACGGAATGATGGGAATGTCTTGCAGTGTAAAAAATATGTTCGGCGCTATTCCGGGTACCGTTAAGCCTGAATATCATTACCGTTTTTCGAATGCAAAAGATTTTGCCGATATGCTTTTGGACCTTAACAGATATTTTAAACCGGCATTAAATATTGTAGACGGAGTTGTTGCCATGGAGGGCAACGGACCGACAATGGGTACTCCTCGCTTTGCAGGGAAAATCCTTGCGTCATCAAATCCGTATAACCTTGACATGGTATGTGCAAAGTTGATATCTCTTGATGAATCAAAGGTTCCGACTCTTGAAACGGCGGTAACACACAATTTAGGAGAAAAAATAGAAAATATTAAGCTGGTAGGGAATATACTGCCGATTAAAGATTTTAACAATATTGAAAAAGTTAACAGTATTGAATTTCTCAACGAATTGGTAGGATTTAAAGGAAGGTTCTTCGGCAAAATAATAAAGAGCGCTATGTGCTCGCGACCTTCGCTCAAATCTTCAAAGTGTATCGGATGCAGAAAATGCAACGATATCTGTCCCGCAAAGGCAATTACAATGAAAAGTTCCAAACCGAGGATTGACAGAAGTAAGTGTATTAGGTGCTTTTGTTGTCAGGAATTTTGCCCGAAGGGAGCTTTAAAGGTTCACAGACCCGTAATTGCAAGACTTTTGACAAAAATTTGAATTGGATTATCTATGAAAGAATTTTCAGTATTACTTGCCGAAATTCCGATTGATATAAGAGTGAATTTCGATAGTACCGAATATTTTTTAAGAGAATATATAACCGAAAAAAAAGGAATATTCGGTATTAACGTTACAACCGAAGACATTGAATACGAAAAAGCAATATACCGAGAAAACGAAGCTAAGGAAGGCATTTGCAGCCGTAATTACCCCGAAGAATATCTTGAAACTCTTTCTCTGTACCGAAAAATTGCGGAAATAATGCCGTTTTACAACGTTTTTTTAATACACGGGGCGGCTGTAGCATATGAAGATGAAGCTTATTTATTTACTGCGAGGAGCGTAGTGGGAAAAACAACCCACGTACAAAATTGGCTTAAGGTATTTAAGGATAACTGCAAAATAATCAACGGAGACAAACCGCTTATAAAAATTTCTGACAAATGTGTTTATGTATGCGGTACTCCGTGGCAGGGAAAAGAGAATTACGGGAATAACTTAATTGTTCCGTTAAAAAGCATTTGTGTTTTAAAAAGAGGCAATGAAAACCGTATAGCCAAAGCAAAATATTCAAACGAGATTTCAACATTATTACCGCAAATTTATAAATCCCGCGATGCACGCTCATATTCTCAGACAATAGAATTGTTTGAAAGAATGACAAGGCTGGTTCCTCTTTATAAATTAGAGTGTACAAAAGATAAGGAAAGTGCCGTAATCGCTTACAACATGATGAAATAAAAACCGACAAAGCAAATCTTATTGCTTAGTCGGCTTTTTTCATCAAAAAAGAACACCCTCAGGTGTTCTTTTCAGTGGCGGAGAAGAAGAGATTCGAACTCTTGAGACCCGTTAAGGCCTACACGATTTCCAGTCGTGCGCCCTCGACCAACTAGGCGACTTCTCCGTGTTGTTCGGACGACAGAAATTATACCATAACAATATATATTTGTCAAGAGAAAAAATCATATTTAATAATTTTTGATTTAAGGAAAACATTATTTATACACCAAAAAAGCAAATTATGTTAAATACTTGAAATAGTATAATAAATGTGTTACAATTATTAAAACATAGTAAATAGACGGACGCTAATGATGAAATTTGAATTTGAAAATCCCGATTTACACATTCATTCCTCTTTTTCCGATGGCTCTGATTCCCCAAAGGAGCTGCTTGATAATATTAGAAAATCAAAAATTGATATTTTTGCTTTGACAGATCACGATTCATATCTCGGTTGTGATGAGGTAAGGAAATATTTAAGAGCAGACGACCCTTTTTTTATTTCGGGCGTTGAGCTGTCATGTAAGGATGACATGGGAAAATACCATATTCTCGGATACGGTTATGACGTAAACAAACCGGCTGTTGTCCAAGCAATAAACAAAACTCATAAAATGAGGATGGAAAAAGCTGAGAACAGATTAGTATTTTTATCTAAAGAATACGGCTTTATATTTAATGATGCCGACAAAGAATATTTATTATCCCTGAAAAATCCGGGAAAGCCTCACTTTGCGGAAATGATGCTTAAATACGGATATATTGAAAAAAAAGAGCAGGGCTTTGAGATTTTGTCTCATTATCGCGGAAATGAAGGAGGCTTGTCAGCTGAGGAGGCTATTGACGCAATTCTCGCTTCAAACGGTATACCGGTACTTGCCCACGGTATTTTAGGAGACGGTTCAAAGCAATTATCTAAAGAAAAAATATCATGCGTTGTTTCAAAATTTAAAAAATTCGGATTAATGGGTCTTGAATGCTATTATTCGGGATATTCCGAGGAGCAAGAGTCCATAATGATCGAGCTTTCTGAAAAAAATAATTTACTTATAACCGCCGGCAGCGATTATCACGGCAGTAAAAAAACGGTAAAATTAGGCGATACTCATAATCCGGATAAAGAAAAAATGAAAAAATTTTATAAAGCTGTAACGCTTATTGCCAACGAATAGTTTAGCTGTTTATTTTAATAAAGTGTTAATTTGAAAACAATCCTTGACAATCACTTGACAAACTACAATGATTTGTGTAAAATAATTACATGTTTTATTTGGCAGGTAATATTATGAAGCTTTCAAGACGATTTTTTACATATTCAATTACGGCGTATTATTTTTACGGCGTTTTGTTTGGTATGGGAAAATCGGTTATAGAGGCATGATTGAATTATAATAGTTCTTTCAAGGTCTTTCCGGCTTTCTCGGGAAGACCCTTATTTTATTTACGGAGAGTAAATTATGGAAACAACGGATATTAAAAAACTAAGGGAAGAAATTGACAGAATTGACGCCGAAATGGTTTCGCTTTTTGAGAAAAGAATGGAAATAGTAAACGAAGTATGTAAATATAAAATCAAACACGGAATCGCAACTCTCGATAAATCAAGAGAGGATTCGGTAATCGAAAAAGGTATTTCCAATCTAAAAAACAAAGAAATGGCGCCTTACTACATTGAATTTCAAAAAAATGTAATGGCTGTTTCGAGAAAATATCAAAATATCAATCAAGGGAAAATAAACGTTGCATACAGCGGAGTAAAGGGCGCTTTTGCCGAAAGTGCAGTCAAGCATATATTTCCCAATTGCTCACCCAAGTCCTATAAAGGCTTTAAATCAAGCTGGGATTCGGTTGTCAGGGGTGAATGTCAATCCTGCGTATTGCCCCTTGAAAACAGCACAAACGGCGATGTGGGACAGGTTTTGGATCTTATGTATTTTTCTTCTCCGCTTTATCTTAAATCCGTAATAGAAATGCCTATCATTCATTGTTTGTTAGGTGTAAGGGGAGCTGCGCTCAACGATATTAAGGCTGTTTACAGTCACGAACAGGCACTCGGTCAATGCAGAGAATATCTCGAATCAAAAGGAATCGAAGGAATAAGCTGTGAAAATACTGCCGTAGGAGCGATGACCGTTGCGGAGGCAAACGATAAATCCTTCGGCGCCGTCGGAAGCGTAGAGAACGCAGAGCTTTACTGTCTTGATATTTTAGATACTCATATAAATAAGGGCGAGGGCAACACGACGAGATTCGGTTTGTTCACCCCGGTATTGACAAGCTCATTTTCCGACGAAAAAGATATAAGCTCCGTTTTAATGTTTCAGGTTTCAAACACGGCGGGTGCGCTTGCAAAGGCGGTTAATATCATAGGCCTTTTCGGATATAATATGAAAGCATTACATTCAAGACCGTGCAAGGGATGGGGTTTTAGCTATTATTTTTATGCTGAGCTTGACGGAAATATTATGTCCGAAAACGGTATACAGATGCAAAAAACTCTTTTAAGCTGCTGCGAAGGTATTCGCGTCGGGGGCGTATTTAAGACCGAGCAGTATAACGGATACATCGGCGAGGTTAATATATGAGAAAAATAGATTTAAATATAGGAAAAGGTTATCCTATTTATATCGGAAAAGATTTATTGAAAAATGCAAATAAGTATTTTAATCTTAACCGAAAAGTTCTTGTGGTAACCGATGATAACATTCCTTCGAACTATTCCGACACGGTTTGCCATAATTCAAAAGAAGCGATAAAGGCGGTAATTCCCAACGGCGAGGAATCCAAATCAATGTCAACCCTCGAAATGCTTCTTTATAAAATGCAGGAAAATAAATTTACAAGGGGAGACTGCGTCGTGGCGCTTGGCGGAGGAGTAGTCGGAGATCTGTCGGGATTTTGCGCCTCCGTATATATGAGAGGCGTTGATTTTTACAATATTCCCACAACGCTACTTTCAATGGTTGACTCATCTGTCGGAGGAAAAACTGCCGTTAATTTTGCCGGATTAAAAAATACGGTCGGCACATTCTATCAGCCAAAGGGCGTGTTGTGCGATATTTCGACGCTAAAAACCTTACCGGAAAGACAGCTAAATTGCGGTTTTGCAGAAATCATAAAAATGTCGATGACAAATGACAGTGATTTATTTACCTTAATTGAAAATAAATCGAAAAAGGAGCTTTTAGACGATATAGAGAACGTTATATTCCGTTCCGTAATTATAAAGAAAAGCGTAGTGGAAGAGGACGAAAAAGAGCTCGGACTTAGAAGAGTGCTGAATTTCGGACATACCGTTGGTCATGCAATTGAACAGACAAGCAATTATTATCACGGTGAATGCGTAGCACTCGGAATGCTTCCCATGTGCGGCAAAGCCGTAAAAGACAGATTGATACCGGTATTGAAAAAAATTTCATTACCCTTCGAATATAAAAATGTAAGCGGTGACTTATCCGATTTGATTATACACGATAAAAAGTCTGCAGGAGATAAGATTCATATTATTTTATGCCCGGAAATCGGCTGTTTTGAAGATAAACTTGTTGATATTAAAGAAATAGAAGCTTTGATAAAGGAGTGTATCGAAAAATGAAAAATTCATTCGGAAACACGGTGACCGTAACTGTTTTCGGAGAAAGCCACGGTCCTTTCATAGGTGCGACTCTTGACGGTTTATCTCCCGGAGTTAAAGTCGATGAAGAATATATCAGTAATATAATGCTTCAGAGAGCACCGTTCGGTACAATCTCAACGCAAAGACATGAAAGCGACAAGGCGGAAATTATCAGCGGTGTATTCAACGGTTATACCGAGGGTACTCCCATTACGGTGATTATAAAAAATGAAAATACCGTTTCAAAGGATTATTCTTATCTTAAGCTGATACCCAGACCCGGACATGCCGACTATACGGCAGAAGTAAAATACAATGGCTATCAGGATTACAGGGGCGGAGGACATTTCAGCGGAAGAACCACCTGCGGAATAGCGGCTCTCGGCGCCATTTGCAGAACCGCTTTACTTTTAAAGGGGATAAAGATAGGAACTCATATCAGTGAGATTCACGGTATCGAGGATAAAGGTTTTTGTGATTTTGAAAGCGACATAGACGCCGTTAACGGTAAACAATTTGCGGTTCTTGACGACAGTATCGGAGAAAAGATGCAGGAAGAGATAAATTTTGCAAGACGAAATTCCGACAGCGTCGGCGGTGTGCTTGAAACCGCAATTATCGGATTGGAAGCAGGCGTAGGCGAGCCGTGGTTCGACAGTATAGAGAGCATGCTGTCTCATGCCTTGTTTGCAATTCCCGGAGTTAAAGGGGTTTCCTTCGGCGACGGATTTTCATTAGCTTCAATGTACGGAAGCGAAGCGAATGATTCCTTGTTTTATGAAAATGAAAAAGTTAAGTTTCGAACGAACAGTAACGGGGGAATTAACGGAGGCATATCAAACGGAATGCCGATTACGATTAAAACTGCGGTTAAGCCGACTCCGTCAATTTCAAAAGAACAGGACAGCGTTAATCTCGAAACAAAGAAAAATGCTATTCTTACAGTCTCGGGAAGACACGATCCATGCATTGTACATAGGGTTAGAAGTGTTGTAGATGCCTTATGCGCAATTACATTGTGCGACTTTTTGGAAACAAAGCACGGCATAAATTATTTTTGCGAGGATAGATATGAGAGAAGTTAAAATAGGCTGTATCGGGAAAACTCTAAAGCACAGCTTTTCCAAACAGCTGCATCATTATCTTTCACCGGATTTTGAATACTCTCTTTGGGAATTACCGGATAAACAATCGTTTGACAGCTTTATGATAAAAAAAGATTTTTCCGGTATTAATGTTACTATTCCGTATAAAAAGGATGTAATTTCTTATCTTGACGGTTTAACGGAAACTGCCGAAAAAATAGGAGCTGTTAATACTGTTTATATTAAAGACGGCAAATGGTTCGGAGATAATACCGACTATATAGGTATGAAATCTTTAATTAATCGAAATAATATCGATATTTTCGGAAAAAAAGTCCTTATTCTCGGTACCGGCGGGACTTCAGAAACCGCCCTGTACGTTTGTAGGGATATGGGGGCTAAGGAAGTAAAAAGGGTAAGCCGAACGCCCTGTGAAAAAGACAAAAACATTATTACCTATGAGACGGCTTACAAGGAATATTCCGACGCAGACGTAATAATAAATTCTACACCGGTCGGAATGTATCCCAATATTTACAGTACTCCTGTTGATATTTCTGAATTTCCAAATTTATCGGGCGTTGTGGACTGCATATACAACCCTATCAGAACGAATTTGATTCTTGACGCACAGGAGAAAAACATTAAAACAGCAAGCGGTCTTTATATGCTTATTAAGCAAGGAGCAGCCGCTTCTGAGATTTTCCTTAACAGACAATATGAAGAGGATACGGTTAACAGGATATTAAAACAAACCCTTATGAAAAATGACAATATTGTCCTTATCGGTATGCCGGGCTGCGGTAAAACAACGATAGCAAAGAAGCTGTCCGAAAAATACAATAAGAAATTAATTGATACAGACGAGCTTCTATGTCAAAAATTCAAAACAAGCATAAAGGAATATTTTGATAACCACTCTGAGCTTGAATTCAGAAGAGAAGAATCCGATTTGATTTGCAATACACTCTCAAAAGAGACCGATTGCGTTATTGCAACCGGCGGAGGAAGCGTTTTAAACAGGGATAATGTAAGAGCATTAAAAAGAAACGGTAAGCTGATATATATATCAAAGTCTGTTGATTATCTTGTTTTCAGCGATTCCCGTCCGCTTTCTTCAAACAGAGAAATGCTGGAGAATTTATATAAAGCTCGACTTCCGATCTATACCGAAGCAGCTGACATTACGGTTTTAGCCGACGGTATGAATTTAAGCGAAGCGGTTAATTCCATAAGCAGAAAATACGAGGAAATGTATGAATAAAATTAAAAAACTTTTGGTTATTAACGGCCCGAATATAAATATGCTCGGTATTCGTGAACCTGAAATTTACGGTAATAAATCCTATTCCGATTTAATTGAAATGATACAAAAATATTGTATGGAAAATAATATCGAAGTCAGCTTCTATCACTCGAATCACGAAGGTGATATTATTGATTGTATTCAAAGCGCCTTTGATAACTATGACGCAATTGTAATAAATCCCGCAGGGTATACTCATACAAGCGTTTCAATAGCAGACGCCGTAGCAGCGGTAAATATTCCGACGGTTGAGGTTCATATTTCCGATCCCGACAGAAGGGAGGATTTCAGAAAAATAAGCTATATTCGCAAATATTGTGTAAAAACAATATGCGGTTTAGGATTTGACGGATATATAGAAGCAATAAAATTTCTGAATTCATAATTATGGATGTTATTATAGAAAAATCCAAGCCAAGCGGAAAAATTAAATCGCCAAAATCAAAAAGTCAGATGCACCGGCTTTTAATAGCGTCGTCACTTTGTGACGGAGTCAGTACAATTTCGGGTATTGAAAGAAACGACGATGTTGAGGCAACCGTTGGTTGTCTTAAAAAATTCAATGCAGACATAAGTACCGATTATGAACGAGGAATTATTACTGTTCGCGGCTTTAACCCAATGCAAAGAGGGAAATGCGAGGTGTTCTGTAATGAAAGCGGTTCTACCTTGAGATTTTTAATTCCGATTGCCGCATTAAGCCCGAATGAATGTATATTTGACGGAAAAGAGCGTTTACTTGAGCGTTCTATGGCAATATACGATGAGCTTGGTTTAATAAAACGTAATGATAAAAAAATATACGTTACAAAAACGCTTTCTCCTGCAAATTATATTATCAAAGGAGATATTTCAAGTCAGTTTATCACGGGTCTTTTATTCGCTTTACCGATTCTCCCGGGCAATAGCACAATTAAAGTAAAAAAGCCTTTTGAAAGCAGATCTTATGTAGATATGACAATAGATGTAATGGAAAAATTCGGCGTAAAAATCGTTGAAGCCGAGGAAGATTTCTTTTTTATCAAAGGCGGTCAAAAATATATAGGCGCAGATACCAAGGTTGAGGGAGATATGTCAGGCATTGCGTTCTTTGAGGCGCTGAATACCATGTACGGCGATGTTGAGGTTTCTGAAGTTCCCGACAATTCCTTACAGGGAGACAAAGTATTATATGACTGTTTTGAAAAAATCAAAAACGGCACTCCCACGCTGTCTGTTGCTAACTGTCCGGACCTTGCCCCTATTTTAATGGCGCTTGCGTCTTTCTTTAACGGTTGCGTCTTAACAGATACCAAAAGACTGAAGGATAAGGAATGCGACCGAGGCGTCGCAATGAAGGAAGAGCTTGAAAAGGTTGGCGGAAAAGTATATTTGGAAGAAAATTCAATTACGGTAAAAAAGGCTGTGCTTAAAGCTCCGGTCGAGAATATAGAATCTCACAACGACCATAGGATTGTTATGGCTATGGCTGTTCTTCTGACATTTGTCGGCGGAAAAATAAAACAAGCGGAAGCGATAAATAAAAGCATGCCGAACTTCTTCTCAAAATTAGAAGCTTTGAAGGTGAAATTATTATATGAATTTAATAAATAAAAATAATAAGGTGCTTATAGTCGGGCTGGGTATGCTCGGAGCAAGCTACGCAAAGGCATTAAAAAAGAACGGCTTTTATATTACTGCGGTTACATTGGATCCCGACGATATTGATTATGCACTTGAAAAAGGATTTATTGACAGGGGCTACACTATGCCTTTACCGGAAGCAATTTCCGATGCGGACATTGTAATTCTTGCGTTGTATCCCAAGGTTGCAATAGAGTGGATAGTTAAAAATCAGGATAACCTTAAAAGCGGTGCGTTTATTACCGACGTTACGGGAATTAAAGAAACCGTAGTTAAAAGCATAAACAAAATATTAAGACCCGACCTTGAGTTTGTTCCTGCGCACCCAATGGCAGGTAAAGAAGGAAAGGGAATTGTTCAGAGCGACGATGAAATATTTAAATATGCGAATTATATTATTACTCCGACTGCCAAAAATACCGAAGAGGGAATAAAAAAATGCGAAGAGCTTGGTAAAATATTGGGATTTGCCAATATCTCGCGATTATCCATTGCGGAGCACGACAAGGTCATTGCTTTTGTTTCTCAGCTTACTCATTGTATAGCAATAGCCTTAATGGGATGTGATACCTGTAAAAGCAAAAATAATATGGAGAACTACACAGGCGACTCATTCAGGGATTTAACAAGGATTGCCAAGATTAACGATTCACTGTGGAGCGAGCTGTTTTCCATGAATAAAAAAGCATTACTTGAGCAAATGGACGTTTTTGAGGAATCGTTTAATGAATTGCGTAAAATGATTGAAAACGACGACATTGATTCAATGAGAAAGCTTATGAAGAAATCAACCAAAAGAAGAACAAGATTTGATAAAAAACAATAATGAGAGGGAACCGAAATGGAATTTATCAGAAAATTGCCTATACCTAAGGAAATTAAAGCTCAATATCCTTTAAAGGATTCTGTAGCTGAAATAAAAGCCGAAAGAGATGAAGAAATGAAAAAAATTTTTCGCGGTGAGAGCGATAAATTTATTTTAATTATCGGCCCCTGTTCGGCTGACAGAGAAGACGCTGTCCTTGATTATATCGAGCGCTTAAAGATTATACAAGACAAGGTAGAGGATAAAATATTTATAATACCGAGGATTTACACAGGTAAGCCACGTACGACCGGCGACGGATATAAAGGAATTGTTCATCAGCCGGACCCGAACTCCAAGCCTGATATGTTAAAGGGAATAATTGCAATGCGTCAGCTGCATTTACATGCGCTTGAAAATTACAGAATGGGCTGTGCGGACGAGATGCTTTATCCTGAGAATTACAGATATCTTTCGGATTTGCTGTCATATATCGCTATTGGAGCCCGTTCGGTGGAAGATCAACAGCATCGACTTGTTTCTTCGGGCATGGATGTTCCGGTGGGAATGAAAAACCCCACAAGCGGCGATATTTCGGTTATGATGAACTCAATTACAGCAGCGCAGCATCATCATACTTTCCTCTTCAGAGGTTGGGAGGTCTCAAGCAACGGAAACGAATATGCTCATGCCATATTGAGGGGTTATGTTAATAAACACGGTCAGACAATGCCGAATTACCACTATGAAGATTTACAGCATTTATATGAGATTTATGCGCAAACAAATCTTGTAAACCCTGCTGTAATAGTTGATACAAACCACGCTAACTCCGGTAAAAAGTATCTTGAACAGATGAGAATAGCTAAAGAAGTAGTGCACAGCATGCGTAACAGCAGCGATATTAAAAAGCTTGTAAAAGGACTTATGATCGAAAGCTATATTGAAGACGGATGTCAGAAAATCGGCGAGGATATTTACGGAAAGTCAATTACTGACCCTTGTCTTGGCTGGGAAAAGACAAGTAAGTTGATTTTAGAGCTTGCAGATTTATTATAATAAAAATACGGAAAATTAATAAAATATTACTTTTATTTCTTTTTAGAAAGTGAATTTAACGACTATGAAATTAATACCGAGCTTTCAGGTAGACCATACCGAAATTATACCAGGAATATATGAATCAAGAGTTGATACTTTAGGTGATGAATTTATTACTACCTTTGATATACGTATGAAAATTCCGAATAAGGAGCCCGTAATACATCCAAACGCCATGCACACCATCGAGCATATTGTCGCAACCTTCCTTCGTAATCACGAGGAGTGGAAGGATAGAATTATATACTGGGGTCCTATGGGGTGCTTAACCGGATGTTATCTCATTGTAAAAGGACGTCCCACACCCTCGGATATTCTTCCTCTTATGACAGAAGCTTTTGAATACTGCTCCGAATACTCAAACGAGGTTCCCGGTGCTAATCCTAAAAATTGCGGAAATTACATTCTTCATGATTTAAACATGGCTAAATGGGAATCAAAGAAATTTGCGGATATTTTAAAAACAAATCCGTGCTTTGAGTATCCTACGCAAAAAAGAATAGAAACAGAAAGCGGGAAAGTATTCTACGATTCTTGATTTTTGTCGAAAACTATTGACAAAACATAGTTGCTGTAGTATACTTAAACGGTAAAATATAATATGTTCGATGATGCAATCGGAATTTTAATAAACCGATTGTTAAGGACGCTCCGGAGAATTCATTAAATTGAATGCCGAAGGTGCAAGGCTTAGGCTGAATCTCTCAGGCAAACAGACGGAGTTATACATATTGGCTTTATTTGGGCTATATTTGTATTACTTTTGATTTTCGGTACTGTCCTTTCGGACAGTACTTTTTTATGGAGGATACTATGGAAGGTGTTCAGAGTACTTTATTAAATATAGTCGGAAATATTAATTCATATCTTACCGACTATGTTCTTATTTTTCTTCTTGTTGGTATAGGACTTTATTTTTCAATAAGAACAAAATTTGTTCAGATAAGATGCTTCGGCGAAGGAATGAAAAAAACCTTTGGAGGGTTGTCTTTAAAAGGTAAAAAACAAAAAGGCGGATTATCTTCATTTCAGGCGTTTACTACAGCTGTTGCGGCACAGGTAGGTACAGGTAACATTGTCGGAGCCTGTGGCGCCATTCTCATAGGCGGACCGGGCGCTATCTTTTGGATGTGGATAATAGCATTTTTCGGTATGGCAACAATATACGGAGAAGCAGTTGTTGCCCAGAAGACAAGAATCGTAAACGAGGACGGCTCGGTCACCGGCGGCCCGGTATACTATATCAGAACGGCATTTAAAAATAAATTCGGAAAATTCCTCGCCGGTTTTTTTGCTGTTTCCGTTATCCTCGCTCTTGGATTTATGGGAACAATGGTACAGTCAAACTCTATTTCCGAATCATGCAACAATGCGTTCGGTATTGACGGATGGATAATAGGTATTGTACTTTGCGTTATTGCAGGATTTATTTTTATCGGCGGCTTACAGAGAATCGGTTCTTTTACGGAAAAGGTTGTACCCATTATGGCAGTCTTATATATTTTAGGAAGCATTGTCGTTCTTTGCATCCGTTTTGAATACATAGGTTCAACTTTTGCATTAATCTTTAAATGTGCATTTAAACCAATGGCACTGGTCGGCGGAGGAATTGGAACCGCAATAAGTCAGGGCGCCAAGCGCGGATTGTTTTCAAATGAAGCGGGTATGGGTTCTACTCCGCACGCGCATGCGCTTGCAAATGTTAAAAAGCCCCACGACCAAGGCGTTGTTGCAATGATAGGAGTATTTATTGATACATTTATTGTTCTTACTATGACTGCTCTTGTTGTAATTTCAACCATGTTTACTAAGGGCGGTGCATTATACAACGTCACTTCTCTTGACGGTCTTGATATAGAAAAAACAAATCTTGCTCAAAAAGCTTTTTCTTCTGCTTTCGGCAGTGATTCTTTCGGACAGATTTTTATTGCTGTTTGCCTTTTGTTCTTTGCATTCTCAACTATTATAGGTTGGAATTTATTCGGCAGAATTAATATGCTTTATCTTTTCGGAAAAAAAGCAAATCTGATTTATTCTATTTTGGCTATTGCGTTTATCTTTCTCGGTACGGTTCTTAAAAATGATTTGGTATGGGAGCTTACGGATATGTTTAATAATATTATGGTTCTGCCAAACGTTATTGCATTGGCATGCTTCGGAGCCCTCGTTGCAAAGGAATCCAAAAAGCAAAAAGATATTAATTTATGATTTAAAAATATCCCGGACTTTAAGTTTGGGATATTTTTTAAATTATATAATGATATGTATTTGCTATTGACAGTTTTATAAAAATAACTTATAATATCATCGTCAGAAATAATATTAACTTTTAGCCGATAGATTTTATATAAAGTTAAATATAATAAAAACGGAATGGAGATTCTTATGAAGATTTTGTTTCAAGGTGATAGCGTTACCGACGCAGGAAGAACAGAAAACAGTTTAGGATTTGGTTATCCGAGTATTATAGCAAAAGAGCTTCCCGAAATTTATCCTGATATAGAATTTCAGTTCTATAACAGAGGCATTTCGGGAAACAGATCAATAGATTTAGTCAACAGATGGCAAACTGATACCCTGGATATTTCCCCCGATATTCTGACTATATTAATAGGAGTTAACGACTGCTGGCATTATGCGGAGGGAACTGCCGAGTATGTAACTAACGAGGAATTTGAAAACAATTTAAGAAAGCTTATTACCGACGCAAAATCAAAATCTAATCCTAAAATAATTTTAATCGAACCTTATGTTTTTGAATACCAGCATAATCATTTCAGGGGCGACTTGCTTGAAAAAATCGAGGTAATCAGAAAAGTTTCAATGGAGCTTGCCGATTATTTAATTCCCCTTGACGGACTAATATTTGCAGCAAGAACCTCGGAAAAGAATGTGGAATTTTCTTCAGACGGAGTACATCCGAGTCCTGAAGGACATGAGCTTATTGCAATGTATATAATGGACGCTATATGTGATATAATAGACTCGCAAAATAATGAAAAATAATAGAATAATCTCGAATTTAAGAATTGTTATCGGTATTATATTAATTATTATTTCGTTAACGGTATGCTGGTTATTTTTATCCGTTGTAGGTATTTTTAGCAATGGAAGCGATAACGGATTATTTCAATTACTGATGATTTACTTATGGATACCGCAGTCAATTTTTTCAATAATTCAAATACTTTTGAGCTTTTTCGCCGGGAAAATTTATAGGTTTAGAATTATTTTGATTTGCTGCAATGCTATTTATATTCCTCTTTACTATACCTTGGGATTAACAAATTTATCAATTGAGAAATCACTTAATATTATAACTGCTTTTTCCGTTATATCTTCTATACTGTATACTGTAGTTCATATCAGGGCAATTATTAAAAAAACAGCATAAATAAATCGGTACATCTTTCAATGTACCGATTATTTTTGTGCCAACCAAATGTTTTATCTTCGTTCGGGAATAATATCACCTTCAAAAAAAATAGCTAACGTACCGTTTCGTACGGAAATAACGGATTCCTTACCTATAAACGAATTACTGACACCTAAAGGATAAAAGGGAGTAAGTGTCGCATTATTAAGCTCATATTCAAGATTAATTAAATCAACACCCTCTGAGCTATCACTGACTGAAAAAACGGAAACACGACCTTCCGCTTTAGGAAAATATACAGATGAATCAGTGATAACGGTAAAGCTTTGATGCTTTCCGAAAAAAAGCGCAAAGCACCCTTTTTTTGACAAAAATGACGCCAATTGAAGGTTAGCAAAAGTCATATCGTATCTGCCGCCAACGGCGCCGTATATATAAAATACGGTATAACCCCTTTCTACGGCATATTTTATTGCATATCCGATATCGGTATCGTCCTTATGTGTGGGTAAGATAATTACATTATCGTTGTTTGGACAGTATCCGAGCGAATCAAAGTCGCCTATTACAGCATCACATCCGATATTTAACTTTTGTGTATTTAACAATCCTCTATCGCAAGCTATTACAAAATCGCCGTCATCGGGTTGCATTATTTTATGGTTAATTTCCAACGCACCGAATATAAAACATTTTTTGCTCATATAGAGTTGTCCTTTAGAAGCTTATCAAATACAGGAATTTTAAAAATAATTATTGCTCCTATACAAGTAAGTACTGCTTCGGGAAGCATATAAAGGCCGTTATAGCAAAGAGAGTAGAGAACAGGCTTATTTACAAAAGTGTTTCCGAATAAGGTGAACTGATCCATATTCGTCCAGAGAATAAATCCGGAAACAAAATGAGATATAAATCTTAATGCCGATGCAAAAAAGATTCCTACTACATTTCCTATAAATCCCTTTTTTCTAAATACTCCGGCAAAGCAGAGAACACCGAATGCCACAACATAATCCAATGCAATTGAAGCGATAAGAATCTCGGGAGTTAAACCCCAACCGAAAATTCCACCGATCATCATTTGAATTACTCCGTAAAGCATACACGGAATAATAGCAAATTTTATGCCGAAAACAATCGAAATAAGGCACACGGGCAACATAGAAAGGGGAGTAATAGAGCCTCCGAGCGGTAAATCAAAAAGCTTAATAAGACTGAGTACCGTAGACAGCGCAATCATTACAGCGCTGAATGTAATTTTTTTTGCTATTTTGTTATTCATAGCACCTCCATAATATAAAACAAAAATACCGCACAGATAAGCGTGCGGTCAAAACTGTTTTGATCTCCCTACGTCGTGTTTATCCGTCTCAGGTTAGAAGGGTTCGGAAATAATTCCATCTCAGCAAATTGCACCCCTGATCTTATTATGCGGTTTAAATAATTATAATATATAAAATAAATTTTGTCAATAGTAGTTTATAATTTTATCTACTATAATAATTAAGGTTAATAAAAAAATAAAGGCGCTTATTTTAAGCGCCTTTATTAAAAATTATTGTTAGTTAATTATCTTTTCTTCTTTGAGAAATAAACACCGATTGCCGATGTTGCGAGAGCGCCTACTGCAACAGCAAGACCTGCGTCAAATGTATTGGCGGAGGAGCCTCCCTTATTATTGCCTTTGTTTGTGCTTGCGGCCTTTGTTGTGGTGGATCCGCCTCCGTTTACAACTTTACCGTTTTCGTCTGTAACAGTACCGCCGTTTGTAGTAACATCGGAGCCGCCGTTTTGTGTCTTTTCACCAATAAGAAGGTGAATACCCATTCCGTTTATGTGAGAACCGGATGTAGCAGCACCTGGGACACCGTCGGGGAACTCGGGAGAATATGCTACATTACATACTGTAATTGTTCTGCCCCAATCATCAACATATCCTGCTTCGGGATCATTGAATCTATCCATAAGCGTAACAGCAGCCCAAGAATTAGAACCGTTTAAAATCTCTTCCTTAGTATAAGTATGTGAAATACCAAAGCCCTGAGCAGCTTCATTGGAATCTGCAATAATTTGAGTCCAAGGAATCATAACCTCGAAAACAAGGGTATTGCCGTCAATCTTACCTGCAGCCTTACAATCGGATGTAATATCTTTAGGCGAATAACGAGAGGTAGCAACTTTAACTTCGTTTCCTTCGAAAATGCCTACATTGTACTGAGGAGCATAGTCTTCACTTCCGGTAAGCTTATTATCGTGGAAAATACCGAGCATATCAAGAGAAAGCGCAAATACATCACCGTCAAAAACATATGCAGCACCGGTATCGTCAGAGGTTGAATATTCTACTGTATTACCGTAGCTGTTTGTCCAATAAGCCGTCTTTTGTTCTGTATTTTCACGCCAGCTTATCTCAGAGAATGAAGGAGGCAAAAGAGCGCCGTCGATATGTGTTCCGTCGGGTGTATTCTCAGGATAATTTGTACTATCATATGATTCGGCGTTTTCATCAATGTAGCTTATTGCATAAGCCCATGTAGAAACAGTTTCACCGGTCGCTTCATCAACAGTATCTTCATAAAATCTTAAGGTATATCCTGCGCCGTATTCCTTCATTGACGCACCGAAATAAAGGCCTTCTTCTGTATATGCGAAATAAAGGTCTGTCTCTGATGTAAGGCTGTTATTTGCAAGAAAAGAACCTGTGTTCATTTCATTCATTGTCTTCTTTTCCGACCAGCCTTCTCCTGCGTCTATTTTTCCGTCAACGGTGGGAGCTTTATTTTCAAGCTTGATATCACCGATTTCAGCAAAGGGCTTTTGTCCTTCTGCGTTAACGCTCATGGGTAATAAGAGCGAAACGAGCAAAAGAGCACTAATCAAAATTGCAGATATCTTTTTCATAACTGTCTCCTTTTGAAAAAAAATATTTAGACATTTTCAATGTCGTTTTGCGTATATTATAACATAAATTTGTGCAAAATGAAAAATAGCATTTAATCATTTTGTTAATAATTTGTAAATACAATATATTTTATTAGTAAATTGTTATTTTATTACGGTATTGGCAAAATTTACGGCTATAACCGATACCTGTGCACGGGAAGCAGGCGCTTTGGGATTAAAATTATTAAGGTTATCTCCGGCAATAAAACCGCATCTTTGACAGAAGTAAACCGAAGAGTTCGCCCAGGCTGCAATAGCCGAATCATCCGCAAATTTCTTTTGCTTTACAGTTTCGATAACATTGACATCCATTTTTTCGATATAAGCCTTAAGCATTACGCATATCTGTTCTCTTGTAACAGGGGATGAAGGAGAAAATTTAGTTTGACTTGTTCCGCCGACAATTCCGCATTGTGAAGCCCATGTTACAGCTTTTGTATACCATGACGATTCAGGAACATCTGAAAAACCGCTTGACCCGTATTTTGATAAGTCCGCATTTGCTATTTTACTTAATACAACAACAAACATAGCCCTTGTCATTGACGCATTGGGAGAAAACAAGCCCTTGCCGGTTCCCGAGAAATATCCGTTGTCATACGCTTTTATTACACTGTTAAAATACCAAGAATTAACTGCTATATCGGAAAAGTTATTATATACATCAAAATTACATAAAACAGAACCGAGCTTAACTTCGATATTCTGAACGCCTATTTTATCATTTTCATATTTTGAAATCATACCGTTAAGCAAGGGAGTATAGGAGGCTCCGTGTTTACATGAGGCTTCGATAATTATTTCCCATGAATCCGGCGATGTGTTGGCTGTAGTCTGTATCATCGATGCGCTGTCCCCGGTCGCAGCACTGCATTTTTCAACGCCGTCGCAGTCAGTTATAATTAATGACCAGACATTAGACAGCGTTCCCGACGAATCGAATCCCACTCCGATATGAACGGCTTTTTCAGACATTAATCGGTTTTTGTATACGTATTCTCCGGTTTCCGAATTTTTCTTTGACATAATTGCATTGAATATTACTTCGGCGTCACTTGTACCGGATACCCTTGTTTCAGAGCAGTTGTCGGAATATTTCATACCTATTTCATTAAGAACCTGATACCAGGGCTTACCGTTCGTTCTCCATTCGGATAATTTACCTGCATTACTCATTTCCAAAGCCCTTAAACCGCTTCCGACTTGAAGCATTGGAGAAATGGTAAGAGGAGCTAAACCGGCTTCGATTCTTGCCTCATTAATGAGAACAAGCATATCCCATTCGACGTCGGAACAAATGTCGGTTCTATCATAGCCCTGAGCATTTGAGCCTACGGAAACAAAAAGTATTACTGTACAAACAGCGAGAAGAAAAGAAATTATTTTTTTAATTCTCATATTACAGACCTTTCTTTAAATATACGGTATTTTAATGTAACCTGATAGTATCATTATATATCATTTTACAATTATAGTCAAGCAAAATAGAATTTATTTATTATATTGTATATTCTTATTACCAAAAACTATTCTTTTGTGATGAATAAAGTCCACGTTATGTGAAAGATAAGTGTAAATTATTGACTTTAAATTGATATTATGTTATTATGTTATAAATATTTGAGGAAGGTGTCGTTATGTCAGATAAGCTTAAAAAATTTTTTACCAAGAAAAATATTATAATTATTTCCGTTATTGCACTCGTTTTGATTATAGGAGTTATAATTTCGGTTGCTTTTATCTGCGGCAGCAATAATAAAAAGCAAACTTCCGATTCGGTAACGAACGGTACGGAAACAGTTGATTCCGAAAAAACCGAGGATACGAAAAATAATGACTCTTCGGTATCTGACGATAAAAATAACCCTTCGACAGATTCCGCCGATAATCAGAACGGAAGCAACAATAATTCCGACAATAATACCAAAGATACAAAAGAAGATGATTATACGGAGAATTTTTCGGTTAATACCGACGATTATCCTGTAGATGTTGTTTTTGTAGAAAAGACGGAAGACAAGAATGCATGGCCTAAAGATGCAATTCCGTCCGATGTTCCCGAATGCAAGTATATATCCATGGACGCTTGCACAAAGCAAGAGGATGATACTTCAAAAGCATGGTTTATGTCATGGGTTTCAAATATTTCGGATTATGAAGCTTGGATGACCAAAATAACGTCAAGCTTTGCTTCCTCGCAGACAATGCTCGGAAGATACGCAAACGGCTCGGTCGTTCTTGATATAACTACCGAAGAAGCTGAAAACGGAAAAATTTGGGTTTCCTGCGATATTTTCACAAGCATACCCATCGACTATAAAGCTATGCCTTTAAATGACTGCTTTCCCGAATTTAATAACGGAGATGCAACTCTTGAGTATTTTGTAGATTACGAGGATGAGGGAAAATTCATCTGTCAGTTTACATGCTCGTCCGACTGGAAAACTCTTCTTTTCGATTATAAAACCGATCTGAAAAAAAGCGGATATACGGTTGAAGAGCTGAAAGCATATAAGAATATCGGCGGAAAAACCTATACCGTTATTTTCGGCGATGAAAAAGGCATTTTCAATGAAAAAATCATATTCGTATACTGATAATGCAAAGTATAAATAAATATTTATCACGCTCAACGGCTGAAACCGAACAAATTGCAAAAGAGTTTTCTTTGTCGCTAAAGGACAATTCCTTCGTAGCATTATACGGTGATTTGGGCGCAGGGAAGACTGCTTTTGTGCGGGGGATCGTGAATGCTTTGCTTCCGGATACAGAGTTTGAAGGAAGCCCTACCTATTCTTTGGTTAATGAATATGTAGGTGAAGATAAGAAAATCTCGCATTTTGATATGTACAGAATTTCGGACGAAGATGATTTGTATTCTATAGGATTTTATGACTATACAGAAGGAATTATAATAACCGAATGGTCGGAAAATATACCTTTTGCATTGCCGGATTGCAGAACAGAAGTACATATTAATAAAATAAATGAATGCGAGAGGGAAATAGAGATATACTGCTTTGGGGTAGAGGAATGAACATACTTGCTCTTGACTGCGCGGGAACAAATGCAAGCTGTGCTTTGACAGACGGTAATAAGCTTTTGTGCGAAACGGTTATTAACGGAAAAGAAAAACACAGCGTTACCTTATTACCCGCAATAGGCGAATTATTTACGCTAACCGGTCTGGACATAGATAATATAGACTTATTTGCCGTAACCGTAGGACCGGGTTCATTTACCGGCGTCAGAATAGGCGTTGCTCAAATTAAAGGATTAATGTTCGGTAAAAACAAGCCCTGCGCAGCGGTTTCAACTCTTGAGTCGTTAGCTTATAATTTGAACGGTTTTAACGGTATTATTTGCCCATTAATGGACGCAAGAAGAGGCCAATTTTATAATGCGCTGTTCAAAAACGGCGAAAGGCTGTGTGAGGACAGGCTGATATCTGCAGAAAAGCTGTCAACAGAGCTTGAGATGATAGGAGAAAACGTATATCTCATTGGCGACGGTGCTTTTTTGGGCAGGGAAATAATTTCCTATAAGAATTTGGAAATTGCGCCGTTACGGCTTATTTATACAAGCGGCTACAGTACCGCAATGTGTGCATTAAATAACTATAAAAACGGTATCGAAATATATAGCGATATTGAATTATCACCCAAATATTTAAGACTTTCGCAAGCTGAAAGAGAAAGGGAAGAGAGAATAAAAAATGGATAATAACGAGGTTTTTGCAATTGCCTGCGATCAGGCGGCTTACGATTTGAAATTGGAGGTTCTTGAGCACCTTGACGAAAGAAATATCAAATACATTGATTTCGGTACGGACAGTACAGATTCGGTAGATTATCCGGATTTTGCACACAAAGCGTGCGAAGCTATTCAAAAAGGCGAATGTCAAAGAGGAATACTGATTTGCGGAACCGGAATCGGAATGTCAATGTGCGCAAATAAACATAAAGGTATAAGAGCCGCATGCGTGTCGGACACCTTTAGCACGAAGGCAACAAGAATGCATAACGACGCTAACGTTATATGCTTCGGAGCGAGGGTAATCGGAAAAGGGCTTGCATTTGATATTGTTGATATTTTTATTGATACAGAGTACGAGGGCGGCAGACATCAAAGACGTATTGATAAAATGATGTCGCTTGAAAATCAATGAATTATATAAAAACTATTGCTTTTTTTGCATAATTATGATATACTCTTTGTCAAAGAGTATACACGGGGGCGTAGCTCAGCCGGTTAGAGCGCATGCTTGACATGCATGAGGTCATTGGTTCGATCCCAACCGTCCCCACCAATCGGAGATAGGTTTATTGCATAGTCGCATTATCCTATCTCCTTTTTTATAAACAATAATGAAAATAACAAAACTTTGTGCAACTTAAAAAAAGTAACTGAAATATTAGTTATATAATTATTAAACCGGGGGAGAATAGATTTTTTTCTTTTTATATATAATTTTACACCCAATTATATAAAATGCAAATTTTATATAATTGAGGGAAGAATGATTATCAAAGCGTAATATTGCAGAATATATCGGTAATGTACATTACTTATAATATTTAGAGGTCGTGTTTAAAGAAATACTTGAATTAGATTGTCATTTGTGCTATTCTTTATATGTTATTTTATTAATTTTCTCGGAGGAATTATGAGTCTAAACAGCAAATACGTTATCGGAATTGATTTCGGTACACTGTCCGGACGAGCTGTTTTATTTGATGTTAAAGACGGATCTTATATTACTTCAGCTACGTATGATTATCCGAACGGAGTTATTGACGAGCATCTTCCCGGTGACAGCAAAACCTTACCCGTCGGTACTGCGCTTCAGAATCCAATGGATTATTTTGAAACGATTGTATATACGTTTAAAAAAATTCTATCGGAATCTGAAGTATCTCCGAATAATATTATCGGCGTCGGTGTGGACTTTACTGCGTGCAGTATTCTTCCGTGTCTTGCTGATTCCACACCCTTGAGCGAAATTTCGGAATTTAAAAATAATCCTCACGCATATTGTAAAATTTGGAAGGATCACACTTCGCAGCCTTATGCCGACAGATTAAATACATTGGCTATAGAAAGAAACGAAACGTTTCTTGAATATTACGGCGGAAAAATTTCCTCCGAATGGATGCTTCCGAAAATTATGGAGATAGCCGAGCTTGCTCCTGAGGTTTACTGTCGCGCCGATTATATTTTAGAGGCCGGCGACTGGATTACATGGAAGATATGCGGCGTACAAAATCGTAATTCATGTGCCGCAGGATATAAAGCGGTTTGGAATAAATATAACGGTTATCCTTCTGATGATTTTTTAATTTCGCTTAATCCCCTTTTTGTGGATTTAAAATCAACAAAACTTAACGCTCCGGTAAAAACTCCCGATTCACTTGCGGGTTATATTACAAAGGAATTTTCGGCTTTGACTGGATTAAAAGAAGGTACTCCGGTTGCAGTCGGTATTGTAGACGGTCATTCGTCTGTTATGGGACTCGGTATTTGTGAAGCCGGAACAATGATTGATATTATCGGGACTTCTGCGTCACACATGCTTTTGTGTAATAGATATAAATACGTTCCCGGAATATGCGGCGCTGTAGAGGACGGTATTATAACAGGATTTATAGGGTATGAATCCGGACAAGCGGGTATGGGCGATCATTTTCAATGGTTTGTAGATAATGCACTTCCCTTTTCTTACCATAATAAAGCAGAGCTTCTCGGTATTAGCGACATGGAATATATTTTTTCGTTGGTTGAAAAATTAAAACCCGGTGAAAGCGGTCTCGTTGCTCTTGATTGGTGGAACGGAAATCGCTCAACCTTAGTGGACTCTGATTTATCCGGTATTATCGTCGGTATGAATTTAAGAACAAAGCCCGAGCATATTTTAAGGGCTTTATGCGAGGCGAGTGCCTTCGGGCTCAGACGCGTAATTGATAATTACCGTTCTCACGGAGTAGAGGTTAAAAAATTTTGTGCCGCCGGAGGTATAGCGGAGAAAAATTCTTTTCTTATGCAATTATATGCCGACATACTTAATATGGACGTATATATATCAGGTTCTTCGCAATCCGCAGCATTGGGCGCAGCAATACTTGCATCATGTGCGTCGGGTCCTGAAAGAGGCGGCTACGGTGATGTATATTCTGCTTCAAAATCAATGGGCTCCCTAAAAAAAGAATATTTTAAACCGAAAAAATTAAACAAAGATATTTACAATCAGCTTTATTTGTTGTATAATAAATTATATGATAGCTTTGGAGTAACCGATAAATCAATTATGAAATCGCTAAAAAATTTACAAAAATCTTTATAAACCGAAAGGAAAAAATTATGCAAAACGCACCTATTGTTAAGCTCGGATTAGTAGCCGTAAGCCGCTCATGTTTTTCAAAGTCATTAAGTACAAACAGAAGAAACCAGACTTATGAATATTGTGTAAAAAATAAAACCGATATTTATAACTGCCCTGTTCTCGTAGAAAATGAAAATGATGCAATGGAGGCATTAAAGGACATAAAAAACAATGAATGCAACGCTCTTGTTGTATTTCTCGGTAACTTCGGTCCCGAAACCCCTGAAACCATTCTTGCACAGAGATTTGACGGTCCTGTTATGTTTGTATGCTCGGCTGAGGACTCCAAAGAAGATCTGTTTGACGGCAGAGGCGACGCTTACTGCGGTATGCTGAATGCGTCTTATAATCTTGGACTTCGAAAAATAAAGGCATATATTCCCGATTATCCTGTCGGAACTCCGGAAGAAATAGCGGATAAAATTGCAAAATTTGTTCCTATAGCAAGAGTAATACTTGGCGTTAAGAATTTAAAAATAATATCATTCGGTCCCCGTCCGCAGGACTTTCTTGCATGTAATGCTCCTATAAAATGCTTATATGATTTGGGAGTGGAAATTCAGGAAAACAGCGAGCTGGATCTTCTTCAGGCGTTTGAAGCGCATAAGGACGATCCGAGAATCCCGGATTTAGTTGAGGATATGAAAAACGATACATGCGGATGCTGTTATCCCGAAATTTTGCCTAATCTCGCACAATATGAATTAACCTTACTAGACTGGGCAAACGCAAATAAGGGCGCTAGTAAGTATGTCGCATTCACCACCAAGTGCTGGCCCGCATTTGAAAGCTACTTCGGATTTGTTCCCTGTTATATCAACGGCCATCTTGCCTCAAAAGGCTATCCCGTATCCTGCGAGGTTGATATTTACGGCGCATTAACCGAATATATTCTTGCGTTGGCAACCGAATTTACCCCCGCCCTTCTTGATATTAACAATAGTGTCCCGAAGGACCTTTATGATGCATATAAGTCTAACGCAAAGGATTATAATCTTGACGATATGTTCATGGGCTTCCATTGCGGAAACGGTTCTTCCTGCTTCCTTTGTAAGCCGGAAATCAAATATCACCGTATTATGAAGCGTGACCTTGAGCCCGACTCCGAGCCTAACTTAACAAGAGGAACAATGGAAGGCGATTTAATGGCTTCTCCTGTTACCCTCTTTAGATTGCAGTCAACAGCCTCGAGCGAGCTGCGTGCGTATATAGCAGAGGGCGAATCGCTTGATATTCCGACTCATTCGTTCGGTACTATCGGCGTTATTGCGATTCCCGAAATGGCTCGTTTTTACCGTCATGTACTTATTGAAAAGAATTTCCCGCACCACGCCGGAGTAGGTTTTGCACACTGCGGAAAGATTTTATTTGAAGTTATGAAGCTTCTGGGTGTTACCGACATAGGCTTTAACCGCAAAAAATCTGATTTATATCCGACGGAAAATCCTTTTTCATATTGAAAAAAATTTAACAAAGCATCCGAATAAATTCGGGTGCTTTTTATTGTATTTTCTATTTTTATATGTTATAATATATAAATAACATATATAATAATGTAAAGGAGTATATATTATGGACTGTTTGTTTTGTTCTATTGTAAACGGAGAAATACCGTCGGAAAAAGTATATGAGGACGATAAAATTCTTGCATTTAAAGATATAAATCCTCAAGCGCCCGTACACATTCTTGTTATTCCGAAAATTCATATCCAAAGCGCAGATTTTATAACTGACAATAATTCATCGTATATTGCATATATTTTTGAAAAAATTCCCGAGATTGCAAAAATTTGCGGATTGAAAAACGGATACAGAATCGTATCGAACTGTGGCCCCGACGCCTGTCAGAGTGTTTTACATATTCATTTTCATATATTAGGCGGTACACAGCTGCCTGATAAAATGGCGTAAGGAGTATAAAAATTAAAACATGCTTAAATCTAAGTTAAGGGCGTATGCTTCACTTATTACAAGAAAAGGAGTAAATGTTCAGAAAAATCAGGGTGTAATTATCAATACCGAGCTTGAACAGCCTGAATTTATTGAAATTCTTGTAGAAGAATGCTATAAAGCGGGAGCCGGCCGAGTTGATGTGCGATGGCATCATGAGCCGTTAACAAGAGCTCATGTTAAATATCAAAAAGAAAAGGAGCTTTCCCGCGTGTTTGATTGGGAAATTCAAAGGTATAAGGCTCAGTCGGAAGATCTGCCTTGCGTTATTTGGATTATCAGCGATGATCCCGATGCGTTAAACGGAATTGACCAAGAAAAATACGCAAAAGCAATGCAGGCGAGAAGTAAAATTTTTAAGCCTATAAGGGATAAGATGGACGACCGTTATCAATGGTGTATAGCCGCAGTTCCCGGTGTAAAATGGGCAAAGAAAATTTTTCCCGACTGCAGAAAAAGCGTTGCGGTTGAGAAGCTATGGGAATTGATTTTAAAAACCGCAAGAGCGGATATAAATCCTATTGAGCAGTGGAATTCTCATAATTCAAATCTTGAAAAAAGATGTAAATATTTAAATTCGCTTAACATACGCTATTTGCATTATAAATCGTCTAACGGAACGGATTTAAAGGTCGGAATGATTCCGGATTCTCATTTTTGCGCAGGAGCCGGAAAAACAATTGGGGGAGTAGTTTATAATGCTAATATCCCCTCCGAGGAATGCTTTATCTCGCCGATGAAAGGAGTTTGCGAAGGAACGGTATATTCCACCAAGCCACTTGCATACCAGGGCGAGCTTATTGAAAACTTTTATTTTGTTTTTAAGGACGGCAAGGTATCGGAGTATTATGCGAAAAAAAACGAAGCCTTACTTGCAAAATTGCTTGATATGGACGAAAACGCAAGATATTTGGGTGAATGCGCTTTAGTTCCTTTTGAATCGCCCATTAATCAGTCGGAAGTTTTATTCTATAATACTCTTTTTGACGAAAACGCATGCTGTCACTTAGCACTAGGCAGGGGCTTTAATGAAACTATAGATAATTTTGAAAAATTATCTTTTGAGGAATGTATAAATAAAGGCGTAAACGATTCTATTATTCATGTCGATTTTATGATAGGTACAGACGATCTTGAAATAACCGGAATTGACGCCGAGGGAAAAAAAATAACCATATTCAAAAACGGAACATGGGAAAATAAAGAAGGGTAACTATGAAAAAAATTTTATGTTCGGCAATTTGTTTTATTCTCAGCATTATTATGACGCTGTCAGCGGTTTCGGCAGAAAGCGCAGATAAGGTTTTTAAAGATGTTGAAAGCGGAAGATGGTATACCGAGGCTGTTGACTACTGCTATCAAAACGGCTACATGAAGGGTGTAAATAAGGATACGTTTTCAATAAACGGAAATGTAACAAGAGCTATGTTTGCAACCATTTTAAGTGCGTTTGACGATACAGATAAGTCGTCATTCGGTAAAAGAAAAGTATTTTCGGATGTTGAAGCTAAAGCATGGTTTGCAAGCAGCGTCGAATGGGCTAATGAAATGAATGTTGCAAGCGGCACAGGAAGCGGTAAATTTTCTCCCAATAATGCAATAACAAGAGAAGCTTTGTTCGTAATGCTGTACTCTTACTCCAAAATCAGCGGAGTAAATACAAAGGTTAGTGTAGATATCTCCGGATA
>JAQXHN010000021.1 GCA_029007295.1 Clostridia bacterium
TTCAGGGCAACGCCCTGAATCGCACTCCGCAGAGTGCGAAGCTCCTTGGACTTCAAAGCGCGTTTTCTCTTTTTGCTTCTTTTTCTCTTCCGCAAGATGAAAAAGAGAAAAAGAAGGTCGGGTCGCCGAGCGGCGACAGGCAACTCGGTGCTTGTTTAGCTTTAGTTGCTTGACAGGGCTCGGTAAGTGGGGTTTAGCTGAACTTTGTTAGTTTAAAGTTTTGGTCGAGCTTTTTCAAAAGCTCGTCGCCGAGCGGCGACAGGCGACTCGTTGCTTGTTCAATCGTAATTGCTTGACAGGGCGCGGTAAGTGGTATTTATGCTAAACTCTGTGGGTACGGTTAACGTTATTTTGCGGAGCGCTTCAATTCTTGTTCGGTCGGAAATATTTGCTATGGGCTAAGGCAGTATATACCGCATCAAAACTTGACTAATTTAATAAATTGTGTTATAATAAACCGTGAATAAAATATTTTTGTGAGGTGATACGGTGCAGGATTGTGAAATTATACTCGTTACATCGTGCAAAGGCGGCGTCGGTAAGACTACGGTCTGTGCAAATCTTGCCATTCACTTAGCAAAAGCGGGCAAACGAACTCTTATGTGCGACCTGGATTTCGGTATGCGTTGCCTTGACATTATCTCAGGACTTGAGGACAGCGTCTTATATGACGTTTGTGATGTTGTCTTTGGCGCATGCGATGTAAAAAAGGCGGTAATCGCAGATCCGAGAAGCGAAAATCTGTTTTTTCTGGCGGCGCCGTGCAGACCGAAGGAAAAGCTGACAAGCGACAGATTTTCCGAAACAGTAAATGAGCTTATCCGCACCTTTGAGCTTGAATATCTTATTATCGACACTCACGGAGGAATCTCAGACGAGCTGTCAGCTGCGGCAAGCATATGTGATACCGCACTGATTGTATCCACTCACAACGCTGCGTCAATTAGGGCAGCGGAGCAAACAAACATGATTCTTTGTGATTACGGAATTTCAAACGCCCGGCTGATTATCAATTCATTCGACTATGAATCCGTAAGGGACGGCAAGCTGCCGGGTGTTATTGATATGATAGACCAAACGGGCGTCAGACTTCAGGGGATTATCCCCTATTCACCCGACACTGCGGTTGCGCAAAGCAAGGGTCTGTACTCGACGCAGTATGACAGCGGAAATTTCGGTACTGCGTTTAACAACATTGCAAGGCGCATTATGGGCGACAGCGTCCCTCTTTTGCAAAATTTTAAACATATAAAACGCGGGGTAGTAAGAAAATAATGACGATAGCATTGATTTCGGACGATAAAAAGAAAGAATTATTAACCCAGTTTTGCATAGCGTACTGCGGCATTCTTTCAAAGCACCGGCTTTGTGCCACAAACATAACGGGAAACTACATTTCCGACGCGACGGGACTCGATATAGAAAAGCTGCTGCCCGGCTCGCACGGAGGCGTACAGCAGATTTTATCCAGGATTTCATATGATGAAATAGATATGCTTATTTACATGAGAGACGCCACTCTCGACCATTCCGACCGCTCAAGAGAGGTAACTGAAAATTTATTAAGACTTTGCGACCTACATAACGTACCTGCGGCAACAAATATCGCAACAGCCGAAATATTGATTTGCGGTCTTGAGAGAGGAGATCTCGACTGGAGACAGGGGATTAAGGGATCCTCGGTTATCTGACAGAAATTCATTTATCAACGGGGGTAATATGACAAAAAGTGCAAGAATTATCACAGTAGGAGCCGAGATTTTGCTCGGCAATGTAATCGACCGTAACGCCACCTTGATTGCAAAGAGCATGGCGAGATTAGGAATTGAAACCCGGAGAACGGTAATTGTAGGAAGCAGTAAGGAGGAACTGAAAAAAGCGATAACGTCGTCCTTTTCGGAGGAGGATATCACCGTTATCTGCGGAGGATTAGGACCGGAAAAACAGGATGTCACCCGGGAGGCGGTGTCCGAAGTTTTCAACCTTCCCCTTGAAAAAAACGAAGCTGCGGCAAACAAAATCGATGAATTTCTCAGCAAAAGAGGAACCCGCACCAAAAACAGCGACCTAAAGCAGGCCTATTTTCCGAGGGGCAGTGTAATTTGCGAAAACGATATCGGTACGGCTCACGGGTTTTATATAAAAGCTTCAAACGGACATTACCTTTTTGCTCTGCCGGGAAAGCCTACGGAGTGTTCAAATATGACAAATAAAATCAGTTCGGATTTTACAAATCGAGTCAATAATTATATTGTGTCAAAAACGGTGAATATGATTAATATCACCGAGGCAAAAATTGTCCATGCGCTGGGCGAGCTGACCTTTCCCGAACAGTGCAGTGTAGTTTGCTCCGGAGACAGAGGCAGTGCGGGCGTTACCGTAACCGTAGAAGCGGATAACAAGCAAAACGCAGAGCTTTGCTTTAACCGAGCCTACGATATTCTTAAAGCCAGCCGAATAGGCGGATACATATACGGCGTTGACGAAAAGCCGGAAAAGTCGGTTGTCCGTCATTTGCGTGAGAGGGGATTGACGCTTTCAACTGCGGAATCCTGCACCGGCGGACTCATTGCTAAGCTTATTACCGATTGCCCAGGCTCCTCGGAGGTTTTTCCGGGCGGAATTATCTCGTACTCCAACCGTATAAAATCGGAGTTTTTGGATGTAAAAACCACCACGCTCGAAAAGCACGGGGCCGTTTCTCATCAAACGGCAATGCAGATGGCAGACGGCGCACGGTACAGATTTTCGACCGACTTTGCAATTTCGGCAACCGGAATTGCAGGTCCCAAAGGCGCAACAAAGGACAAGCCCGTCGGTCTTGTATATTTTGCGATTTCTCAAAAAAATCACGATACCGAGATTTATAAGAGAATATTTACCGGAGACCGTGAAGCCGTCAGAAGACAGAGCGCGGATTTCATACTGAAACAGCTGTTGCTGAAGCTCATTGATAATGACTGAAAATAACCGTTACGAATCGGCTGATTTGCGTTTGCTCTTCAGCCGTTTTTTCTTTGCCCTGTCGGCATACGTCTTAAAATTCACGCAGAATACAAAAGAAGCGCACCTAAAGCGGGTTCCGAGCAGATGTAAATTTTGCAAAAAATATATACAAACAGAAAAAATTGTGATATAATGAGATAAATATCTTTTATAATGGGAAGATTGTATGGAAAACGAGCAAACCGAAACAGCCATAGGCAGAAACGGAGTAAGAGAACTGCTCCGCTCGGGAAAGGACATTGATAAGATATTCGTGGCAAAGGGCGCTGCGGGCGCAGTCATCAGCGAAATCAAAGCCGAGGCAAGGAAAAGAAGCATAGTTGTAACGGAGGTTTCAAGCTCACGCCTTGACGAGCTTGCCGGGGGGAGCAACCATCAGGGAATAATCGCTCTCGTATCTCAGGTTGACTATGCGGATATTGACGACATTTTCTCCTTGGCTGAGGAAAGAAACGAAAAGCCGTTTATTGTAATCTGCGATGAAATTTCGGACCCTCACAATCTCGGAGCGGTCATCAGGTGTGCCGAGGGCGCAGGCTGTCACGGTGTAATCATTCCCAAGCGCCGCGCGGTCGGCGTCAGCGGCGTAGTTGCAAAGGCGTCGGCAGGAGCGGTGGCTCATTTGCCGATAGTCAAGGTTGTTAATCTCGCAAGATGCGTCGACAGCCTGAAGAAACGGGGAATCTGGGTGTTTTCCGCAGAGGCAGGCGGAAAAAGCTGCTATGACTCAGACCTTGATTTGCCCTGCGCCGTAATAATGGGCAGCGAGGGCAGGGGCGTTTCCAAGCTATTGAGAGATAAGAGCGACTTTACCGTTTCCATTCCTATGTACGGCAAGGTTAATTCATTTAACGTATCCACCGCAGCCGCCGTTATTCTATGCGAAGCGGCAAAGCAAAGACACGCAAAACAATAAAGAAACAAAGAAATCGAAAGGCTTGATAAAATGGAAAATAACAACGATATGTCATCGGATGAATTGCTCCGCAAGCTGAAAGAAACATTGGGCGAAAGCTCCGATTTTAAGAGCAAGATCGACGAGAATTTATCGGAGATAGAATTACCGGAGGAGCAGGTCAAGGAGGAAAGCGAACAGGATAAGGAGTCTGTGCTCCTTAAAAGAAGACAGAAAGCGTCTTCAATGCAATCCGACGCCGTAAAAGACCCCTCCTTGAGCTACAAAGCGCATTCGTCGGGAGAAGCAGCTCCGGACGCCGAGCTTTACGAGGCGGCGTCCGCCGTTTCCAAGGACGAGCTTAAGGCTGCGACGCGGGATCCCATAAAAGGGCTTGACAGCCGGTTGTCGCAAACAAAGGATTTTGAAATTGAAGAGATTGATTTTCCCGACGAGCCGATTCCCGACCTTGACGAGGTTGATATTGACGCCGTAGCGAAAAAGTACCTTTCGGCGGAAGAAATCGCCGCAGGCGATTCCGAGGATGCCGACGCCCGGACAGGCGGCGATGTCGCCCAGCAATTAAGCGAGGCCGTCGAATATGTTGCAAGCATCGAAAATCAAAAGAGCCAGGAGGAGCCGAAGGAGCCTCAGACCGAAACGCAGAAGGTTTTGGCCGATTTGGATTTGCAGAGCATATCTAACGGCGACGAGGAGCTTGACGAGGTCGACGTAAATTTGATGATTGCGTTCGGCATGGCTGACGAGCTTGAGGAAAAGCTGGGCAAGGAAACGGTCAACGACGTTGCTCAGGCGCTCGACAAAGACGCCGAAATTCTTGAAAAAGCAAAGGAGGACGTCCTGTCAACCGAGCTTCCCGACGATATGGAATTTATCTCCAACGCTCAGATTAAGGATGTTTTCGCCGTTTACAGAAGAAAGAGAGCGGGACTTCGCATAAAGCTGCTCGGTACCTTCGTTATGTCGGTTATAATTTTCATATTTGAGCATTTTGAAGCGCTGGGCGGCTCCTATTCGACGTTTTTAGAGCCGACTTCCTTCCCCGTCGTACATTCTATGGTATCGCTTCAGCTTTTGTTTATCTGCCTTGCATTCGTATGGAAGCCGATATTATCCGGTCTTGCGAATTTCTTTACCTTTAAGCCGAGAACGGACAGCGTGCTTGCACTGGCGGCGCTTGTTACCGTGTTCTATCACATAGGAGTATGCTTCCTTTACGACGGTTCAAGGGTTATTTACTGCGATTTTGCAGTTGCGGTCGGCGCATTTGTCTATGTAATATGCGAGGCAATGAGCGTCAGAAGGGATATTCGTTCCTTCAAAATTATTTCCTCCAAACGAATTAAATATGTGTTGAATGAGCTACCGGCAGACGCCGCCTCTCCGGAGAGAGATGCCTTTGCCGATTATATCGCACAGGACGAGCCGATTTTCGGAGTCAAAAAAGCCTCCTTTGTCGACGGATTTTTCAGAAGAAGCAGAAAATCGAGCAAGGGAATACCGGCTCTGCGGGCAATGCTTCCTATTCCTGTCGCTCTTGCGTTGTTCTTCTTTGTCTTTTCCGGAATAATCGGCAATAACGCCGACATATACAGCGGAATTATTTCCGCATATACCGCATTTATGCTGGCAACACCCTTCTCTGCGTTAATCGGATTTACAGTACCGTTTTTCCGAGCCTCGAAAATCGCATTTGAGGAAGGCGGAGCAATTATCGGGGAGGACTCAATCGACGAGTACGCCTGTGCGTCGGCTATTTCATTTGAGGACAAGGAGGTTTTCCCCTCCGGAAAAGTGAAGATTCGCAGCATAAAGGTATACGACAACAACCGAATTGACAGAATTATTTATAATTTAGCGAGCCTGTTTGTCTTCATCGGCGGGCCTCTTGCGGATGTTTTCCGGATAGCCACTAAGGATATGGGGTGCTCGGACGATGTAGAAATAGTTGATATCGCCGATGACGGAATAGAGGCGGTAATCAGCGGAAAGCACATTTTTTACGGCAGAAAAACCTTCCTCGAAAAAAACAATCTCGAGCCCTATTACGATGAGGAAGACGACTACGGCTTCGGCAGAGACTGTTCTATCGCATACCTTGTCTGCAATGATAAGGTTGCGGCAAAGCTTTATATTCAATATGCGATAGACCCAGGCTTTGACTCGATTGCGAAGCAGCTCTACCGCTCCGGTATCTGTCTCGGAATAAAGACCTTTGACCCGAACATTGACGACGAAATGCTCTCGGGCTATGTCGACCTTGAAAAATATCCGATCAAGGTTATTAAAATGTACAATCTGCCGCCGAAAGCGGCGGGTGAGGACAACGCCGACAGCGGTATTGTCTCTAAGAAAAACACAAAGAGCCTGCTGAAGACGCTCTCCCTGTGCTCGAACATTTCCCATGCGTCCCATACGGGAATGTTCGTATCGGTTCTGAGTGTGATAATTGCGTTTGCAATTTCAATATTCGCAGTTTTGAAGACGCTTTTATCCGAGCCAACCATGATGGGACTGTATGTGGTACTGTATCAGCTTTTCTGGACGCTGCCCACGCTGATTACGTCGAGACTGACAATAAAACACTGAAAAAAGATTGCCGCAGTTTTTATGTGCGGCAATCTTTTTGTTTGCATTTTTTCTCATAAAACCATATAATTTTTCATTTTTATATATTACCCTGCCGTGAATATCTGCTTCTTTTTAATTTCCCGATATATCCGAACCGAAATCGTCAAAAAACAACACCCCGGTTTCGACCTATGATTTCTTCCCTTGTGTGTATTATATAGAAAAAAACAAAGGAAGAAAATAAAATGAATACGGAAAAGAAAAAGAGATATATCAATTTAACCTCGGTATTGAATTCCGCAAGAGACCTGTTTGCAAAATACATATATATTGACGCAAATAACGGAGAGGAAAGGAAAGAGCTGCTTGAACAAAAGCTGTTTTTTGTTCTAAAGGGAATAGGCTTCGGAATACTGTCGTTTGTTTTTTACACTTCTGCGGTAATGTTCAGCGCATACCCTCTCGGTATCGCTTTGCTTTCGGCGTCTGGAAAATTCACTCCGTTTGTTTATGTCGGAGCTATTATTGCGTCGCTGTATCTACCCTTTGACGCTACCGCAACCTTCCTCGCCATGACGCTGATTTTGATACTTCGGGTTCTTGCCTATGCAAAATTTCAAAGAGACTCCGAGCTCGGAATTTTCAGAGAAAAAGCCTTATTCCGCGCCGTTTGCTGCGCTTCGGGCGCTTTAATGCTCGGTTCTTACCGAGCTATTTCCGGCGGATTTCTGTACTACGACCTGTTCGCCCTGCTGACTCTTGTGGGAATTTCCGTTCCGCTTTGTCTTATGTACACGCTCGCCTTTGACGACAGGTATATTCATTCCTCCCTTCGGGACATGGGACTGTTGTCCCTTACCGCATCGTTTATATATACCGTCCGTTCGGTAACTCTGTTCGGATTTTCCGTAGGTGCCGTCGTGCTTTTTATAGGCACTCTTTACGTAGCAAGGGAATGCGGTATGCTAAAGGGAGGCGTCTTGGGGCTTGTTTGCGGACTTGCATACTCTGTACAGCTCTCGCCTATGTTTGCGCTGATCGGTCTTGTCGGAGGCTTTTTCTCAAGGGTCGGAACGCTGGGCGCTACCGTAACGTCTCTCGGAGTTGCCGTTTTATATTCGGTATATCTTGACGGAACCTCGGCTCTTATACGCTTGGCTCCGGATTTGCTGACGGCGTCAATTATCTATCTGCCTCTCGCAAAGCTTAATCTCCTGCCGAAGCTGGGCATTTTTTCATCGCTCGACAAAGGCGACGAAGAAGAAATGTCGAACGCAAAGGAAAAGGAAAAAATGAAAATGCAAACCGAGAAATTCTGCGAGATGAGAGACGCATTTTCCACCCTTGCCGACGTATGCTTTAAGCTTTCCGAGAAGAACAAGATCCCTCGCCCCGATGAAATTGCGGTAGGATGCGAAAACGTGCTTCGCCGTCATTGTCTTGACTGCTCAAAATATCAAAATTGCAGGGACACATCGGGCAATACGTCGATAAGCTGTGCAAAATCGCTGTCAAAGGAGCTTTTCAGAAATAAACAGGTAACAGAGGATAATTTACCGGAATATATAAAACGCAAATGCTTTAAGCTCGACAAGGTTATTGACGATATAAACTGCGAGTACTTAGACCTTTTGGAAAAAAGGCTTCGCGAAAACAAAGCCGACATTTTCGGAGCGGACTACGAGGCGATGTCGCGGCTTATAGGCGACGCCATAGAGCAGACGGAAAGCGAAAACGAAACCGACACCGTCCTAACCAAAAAGGCAATTCGGGCGGCAAATTATATAGGATTTACCGCCCGATCCGTGATTGTATGCGGAAAGCACCGAAAGCGGCTTATCTGCAGGGGAGTCGATATGGCAAGAATAAAAACAGGCGCAGACGATTTAAGGCGGCTGTTCGGCAAGGTGTGCAATATGAAATTTCAGCCGCCCATGTTTTCCGTTGATGGAGATTTTGTTACGATGACCATGCTCCAAAGGGACGGCTTCAGGTGCGATTTTTCGAGACTTTTCCTTCAGAAGCAGGGAGAGAACGTATGCGGCGACTCGGTGGTGCATTTCAAGGGCGGGGACGGATATGAATATGTTCTTCTTTCCGACGGTATGGGCTCCGGATATGAAGCGGCGCTGACCTCGCGCCTTTGCGGAGTTTTTCTCGAAAAAATGCTCCGCTCGGGTAATCGCAAGGATGTTACTCTGGAAATGCTGAATTCCCTTATTCGTTCAAAATCGCCCGAATGCTTTGCAACTATTGACCTGTTGGAAATCGACCTTGTTTCCGGGATGGCGTGCTTTGTAAAAAGCGGAAGCGCGCCCTCATACGTGCTGAGAAACGGCAATCTGTTCAGAATAGAATCCGATTCCTCCCCTATCGGCATCACAAGAAAAATAACGGGGGAAAAGGTTGATTTTGCGCTTTCGGACGGAGATATCGTTGTGATGATAAGCGACGGCATAGCGCAATCCTTCGAGGACGGGTTGTGGCTGTGCGACCTGATTACGGAAAAAGGGGATTCTGTTACCCCCGACGAGCTTTGCTCTTTAATTCTTGAAAGCGGAAAGGAAAAAAACGAGCGATGCGACGATATGTCCGTTGCGGTATGTAAAATAAGCTGTCGTGAATAATAAACGGCATTCTAAGGAAATAATAAACGGCTGAGCAACATGATTTTTGCTTCAGCCGTTTTTCGTATCATTTCGTATTATTTTGTATTATTTCGTATTATTTTTTTCGGAAAGAAAGGCATCGATGGCTTTTGCGGCGGTCTTGCCTGCCCCCATTGCCGAGATAACCGTAGCCGCACCGGTTACGGCGTCACCGCCGGCATATAC
>JAQXHN010000022.1 GCA_029007295.1 Clostridia bacterium
AAGCAACCGAGCAGTGCGCTGTTCGCGGCATTGACGATGGCGTCGCATTTCAGCGTTGTGATATCACCCTGCCATAAGTAGATATCGGGTTGAATGGGAGTAAAAGCGGATATATCGGTAACGCCTTTCAGCCGTGTTTCCTCCCTTAAATATTCGTCCTGTATTTTTAAGAATTCATCACTTGCCGCTTTCGGCATCCGCACATTGAAAAGCGCACGGAGCAGCAGCTTTTGCTCTGCCGTATCCGACGGAACAGGCAGCTCCGCATACTGCGGATTTTCTTTTTTCAGTTCCCTTATCAGGTATAATCTTCTTTTGCTCTGCGTCATGCTATCCCTCTTTTATGATTGCTTTCTGCGGACAAGCGGAAAGGCAATTTCCGCAATGCAGACAATGCTCCTGCTCAATCACAGCAAGTGTATTTTCGAAATTAATGCAATTTTGCGGACAGACAGTGCTGCATTTTTTGCAGCCGTTGCAGCGCTCTGTAATAACATAGCCGGCTGCGGGTACTTCTTTATTACCAATCGAAAAAGAAAAGCGTTCAATCGGCTTTTTGGAAAGGTCAAATCATTCGCCCTCGCCCTCGTAAAGACGGAAAACCGTCAGCGCCTCACGGGACTGCTCGGTCGGATAGATTTCAAGCATATACGGGTTTTTATTAAGCAGTCGGTCGAGCCGTTCGTTTCCGATCTCCTCAACCTTGCCTCTGACGGATACGGCAACGCAGGACATGGTATCGCAGCCTTTCTTTCCGGTCAGCGCAACATAGCCTTGCTTTACAAGCCGATGGTAAAAGCTTTTTCCCTTGGCAGTGAGAAAATACAATCCGTTATTGTCACTGTCCATAATATCCACAGCACAGGTAACGGGAAGTCCCCGGTCATCTACCGTTGCCATAATAACGGTATGAATCTCTTTTTCTAAAAAAGCCAAACAGTTCATGGTTCCCTCCGAAAAGCGGCTAATGCCCCGCAGGAGAAATCCCTGCGAGGCGAAACCGCAAGTTTAGAATTTGCCGTTTTGATTCTGCCAAATGGATTTGTTGGCGATGGTTTCCATCACATCCCAGTGCTCGGCGATCTTGCCGTTTTCCACTCTCCAAAGATCATAGTAGGAGGTCGGAGCGCCGCCGAAGGTTCCTTCGCTGACGGCAAGAACAAAGTTGCCCTGTGCCAGCACCTGATGCGTGGCGGCGTAGATCATCTGAATATTCTGCTCGGCAAGAGCCGCAAGCGCAGCACCGAGTCCGGAAAGACCGTCGGCAATGCCGGTATTGTGCTGAAGGTAGGTGTCGCCGTCAAAATAATCCAGTGTCCTTTCGGGACGCTTACCCTGCATAACATCGTAGAGGAAGCTCTTGACAAGCTCACGGTTAGCCTCGGTCTTGTCCGTGTTCTTTATTTCCTTAGTGCCGTCGATCTGCGTTCTTCCCGAAGGATTGGGTTCTGCTTTTGCCGCAAGGTTATCCCAGTGCTCTGCAATCTTTCCGTTTTTGTCAAAGCGGAAGATGTCAAAGGCAACCTGCTCTCCTGCGCCTGCGAAGTTGTAAACCGTCTGAAGGAAAACCTTGTCGCCGTCTTCAAAAGCGCGGATATTGTTTACCGTGGTTTTTACCGGAGCAGACGCAAGGTAAGCCACCGAGCCGACAAATGCGTCTCTTCCTGTGCCGTAAGCAAGGTTATGCTGGATGTATCCTTCGGCAAGCTAGCTTGCTGCTTTTTCGGTGTCTCCGGTTGCGAAGGTGTTAATAAGTTCAAGTGCTTTCTGTGTGTTTGTCATTTTGATTACCTCTTTCATATCATTTTGGCGGTTGCCGAACAGTTTTTTGAAAATGCTCATTTCGGATCGCTCCTTATGTTTTGCTTTGAGCTTCGCAGCGGCCGTTCTCCGTAGCTCTTGGCCATATTATATTCGGCTTAGTCACCGTTGTAAAGTAAGCACAATATTGTGCCGTAGTTACCGAAGAGATACTATTGGGTAGTTACCGACAGGAAACGATTGCGTAAACAAAGGGTTTTCAGCTGTTTTGCGCCGAGTAAAAAATTTTCAATTTTTTCCGCGCTTGACGAAAAGTATGGCCGTATGGTATAATAGTAGCGTAAGAAACCAAAAGATACTATTGCGGAGGCTTAATATATGGACGAGAAAATAAAAGAACTGCCGGCTTGCCCGGTAGAAACCACACTGACTTTAATCGGCGATAAATGGAAGGTGCTGATACTGCGCGATCTTATGCCGGGGACAAAGCGATTCGGAGAACTGAAAAAGTCTATCGGTTCGGTATCTCAAAAGGTTTTGACGGCGCAGCTGCGTGACATGGAGAAAAACGGACTTGTTCACCGCGAGGTCTACGCAGAAGTACCGCCGAGGGTGGAATACTCATTGACCGAACTCGGCAGGAGCCTTAAACCCATTCTGGACTCTATGTGGTCTTGGGGCGAGGGCTATAAAAAACAACTAAGCAATTAAAGACAACGGCAAAATTATTGATTTTATGAAAAAAGCAATGTATTAAAACATTCTGATTTATGGGGAACAAATGAACGCTTTTCAAAGAAAAAAGTTTCCTACAACCGAGCAACTACATTCAAAAACGCCGTCCGAAATGACGGCGTTTTTCTTATAGTCAATATGTGAAAGGAGAAATCTATTTATAAATAAAATCAACCGTGAAATACTGAATCACACAAATTTTTAAGTATTTTCGTTATACAAATTGACATTACATAACAACTCAAACGCTTCCTTTCGCTTTTTGTCGGTTAGCTTTGTATAAATGTCCAAAGTTGTGCTAATGTCCGCATGACCGAGTATTTCTTGGATTGCTTTCAAACTGATTTTTTGGGATTCATAAAGCCTTGTAGCAAAAGTATGCCGCAGATTATGGCAGCTGAAATTCGAAAGTAAAAGACAGTTCTCGGGATCAACTGTTGTTGCAAGAATTTGATCGTTGCAATCTCTGACAATTCTTTTAATGGCTTTATTTACAGCATTAAAATTCAACACATCACCAAATCGGTTAATAAAAACAAAATCTGTTATGCCGTCAACAACAGTACGGCATCGCAATTCTTCTTTATTAAGCCTGTGCAATTCGCTGAGTAACACAAATCTTACATCGCCTATCATCGGAACAGTCCTTGTGCCTGATTCGGTTTTTGGCGTGTTAATGCTGTATGTACATTTACCACCATTCGAGTAATAAACTAAGGTTTTGTTAATATGAATCTCATTGTTGTCAAAATCAATATCATTCCAGGTTAGGGCTGTTGCTTCGCCTATGCGCATACCTGTATGAAACAAAACATCAAAAATAGGATACCAGTGCGAATACTGAACACTATCTTTTACAAAGATTAAAAACAGTTTTTCTTCTTCAACCGATAATGCAATCTTTTTCTCACCGTCATAATTATGGGAGCGGCGAAGCTCAAATAATGCTCGGTCCGATGGATTGCTCGGAATAATACCGTCATCGGCGGCAATTTGTAAAACTTGATGTAATACGGTGTGAACATTATCTATTGAGTTTGCTTTCAAAAAATAAGTATCTGCAAGTTTGTTATAAAATTTCTTGATATCGGATTTGCGCAAATCAGACAATCGCATTCTTCCGAAAGACGGCTTAACATAATGCTCATATGAATACTTATAATTTACAAAAGTGTTTGGCTTAATTCCCTTTTTGTTTTCAGCCCATTGAATATATGCATCGTTAATTGTATTCAACAACGGTTTTTCATTTAAGTTAGCTTTATCAAGATCAAATTTCTTTTCTTCTTCACGAAGTTCGTCCAAATCATCACAACATATAGAATATTGACGATTTTTAACCATAATACGGTATTCATAACTGCCATCAATAAGTTGCTGTTCGCCTGTCATCAGCACCCGTCCGTTTTTATCGGTCCTTTTCATCACACTCACCCCTTAAATACTGTAAGAATTGTCGATATATTCATCAAGTAATCTCCGTTTAATAAGACGCTTGCCGCCATTCCATAAAACGAATTTACACTTTTCAGAATCGGTCATTTTTCTCAGTTTGCATATTCCCAAGCCTGAATATGCGGCGGCCTCCTGTAATGTCAAAGTGGATTTTTTCCAAATCGGTACTTCTTTTTTCATAATATACTCATCCTTTCTGCCCTAAATATAGGCAAGGAAAGTATATCACAACTAAATTTGCATTATTGGATGCATAATTGGTGTAAATTCGAGTAAGCAAATGGTGTAAACTTGTACATATCCCGATTTATTGAGAATTATCCGGAATAATTTTAATACTTTATTAAAGGGAACTTTATAGTTTGACAATGAAGGAGATCTTGTTTTAACTCAAATAATGAAGATTTTTTACTCTCTAAACGGCATTTTGACAGCTTTTCGTATAGATTTATATAGGCTTTTATCGGCTTATATATAAAAAATCAAGCCATAACTGTAAGTTTTGGCTTGATTTTTCAGAAATATAGAGTTTTATAGACTTATATAGACATATTATTCAATCGGCTTCATTGTGGGGAAAAGAAGCACGTCTCGGATTGATGCGCTGTCGGTCAGGAGCATTACAAGTCGGTCTATGCCGTAACCGATACCTCCTGTCGGAGGCATACCGATTTCAAGTGCGTTTAAGAAATCCTCGTCCGTATGATTTGCTTCCTCGTCTCCTGCAGCTGCCGCCGCGTCCTGA
>JAQXHN010000023.1 GCA_029007295.1 Clostridia bacterium
GGTTCATCCCCGAGGAACGCATTCCGAGCTTCCGCATCTTCACGATATGACTGAAAACATGGGCAAAAAAATCTACTGGTAGTCGCCGAGTCGCCGAGCGGCGACGGGCAACTCGTTGCTTGTTTAGCTTTAATTGCTCGACAGGGCTCGGGCAGGCGAGCGCCTGCAGGCAACTCGTTGCTTGTTTAGTCGTAATTGTTCGACAGGGCTCGATGAGTGGAGTTTTGCCGAACTTTGTTAGTTTAAAGTTTTGCTCGAGCTTTTTCAAAAGCTCGGTCGGGACGGCCCGACAGCCCACACGTTGCTTGTTTAGCTTTAATTGCTCGACAGGGCTCGGTCGCCGAGCGGCGACGGGCAACTCGTTGCTTGTTCAGCGTAAATTGTTCGACAAAGCTCGGTAAGTGAAGTTTAGCTTAACTCGTTCTAATTGTTTGGCTGAGTTTTACAAGTATTATTCAGCCTGACGGCAGGATATAAATCAGAAAAAACGGGAGAAATATATGTCAAAACCTACTGTATCAATTGAAACCCTAATTGAAAAAATGAAATTAAAGGTAATTTATAAGCCTGAGGAAAAAATTATAATTGACAATTCCAATATTAACCGTCCCGGACTGCCCCTTTGCGGATTTTTCAATCACTTTGAACCGTCGAGAATTCAGATAATCGGTAAATCCGAATATAATTATCTTGAACAAATGACGGAAAACGTAAGAAACAGAAGGCTTGATGAATTTCTTTCGAAAAAGCCGAGAGTTATTATCTATTCAACCTCTCTTGTACCGTGCGAATCAATGATGAGAGCCGCCGCAAAGCACGGTGTTCCGATACTTCAGACGGAAAAGGAAACCTCGGCGTTTATGGCGGCGCTGATTTCCACTCTGCGCTATGATCTTGCGCCTTGTATTACAAGACACGGAGTTCTTGTCGAGGTTCACGGCGAAGGAGTTTTACTGCTCGGTGACAGCGGTATCGGTAAGAGCGAAACAGCTATTGAGCTTGTAAAGCGGGGACACAGACTGATTGCCGACGACGCAGTTGAGCTTCGCCGGGTGTCGGATATAACTATTGTGGGACAGGCTCCTAAGCTTATCCGTTACTATGTGGAGCTTCGAGGCATCGGAATAGTCGACGTTAAGCGTGTTTTCGGTACGGGCGCAGTTAAAATGAGCGAAAAAGTCGACCTTGTAATTAATCTTGAGCAGTGGGTTCAGGGCAAGATGTACGATAGAATGGGACTTGATTCCGAATACACCGATATTATGGGAATAAAAATTCCGTCAAACACTATTCCCGTTCATCCCGGCAGAAACCTCGCCGTGATTATCGAAATTGCCGCCATAAATAACAGACAAAAGCGAATGGGCTACAATACGGCGGAGGAATTTAACGAGCGGGCAATGAAGAGCATCGGACTCGACCCCGAGGATTACGGAACGGATTTTTATCCCATACAGTAAAATTTATTTAATCAAAAGCAATAAAACAGGTAACGGCGGTTTAAAATGACCGCCGTTACCTGTTTTATAAATACTATTAAAAATTACCGTTATCTTGATTTCAGATATATAAGTAAAACTGAAATATCGGCAGGGCTGATTCCGGATATTCTCGAAGCCTGACCGATATTGACGGGACGAATTTTTGACAGCTTCTGCTGAGCCTCGATTCTTATACCCTTTATACTGCAGTAATCGATATCCTGCGGCAGGGGCTTGTTTTCCAGCTTTTCGTTTCTTCTTGCCTCCTGCTCCTGTCTTCGTATATAGCCCTCGTATTTAAGCTCCGTTTCGACAGCGGAAACCACATCCTCGGGAAGCGACGCTCTTTCGGTATCAAGTACGGAAAGGGAGTCATAGGTTAGCTCCGGACGTCGGATTAAGTCGGCAAGCTTAACACCGGATTTTACCTCGGATAAGCCCTTCTCCTTTAAAAACGGATTTACCTTCAGCGGAGAAAGCGTAACGGAGCAAACTCTCGAAATTTCCTTTTGAACCCTGCTCTTTTTTTCCGTTACGGCGTCGTATCTTTCCTTCGAGAGCAATCCGACCCTTTTTCCGTATTCGCAAAGCCGCTCTCTTGCGTTGTTTTGACGGAGCAATAAACGGTACTCCGAACGGGAGGTCATCATTCTGTACGGCTCGTTTGTTCCTTTTGTTACGAGGTCGTCTATTAGCGTGCCTATATATGAGGAGTGTCTCGGCAATATAAGGGGCTCCTCCCCTTTTATTTTAAGCGCGGCGTTTATACCGGCAATCAAGCCCTGTGCGGCGGCCTCCTCATAGCCCGAGGAGCCGTTAAACTGACCTGCTCCGTAAAGACCGGGGACGTTTTTAAATTCAAGCGTAGGGAACAGCTCAAGCGAATCGTCGCACTCGTATTCAATAGCGTAGGCGGGACGCATTACCCTTGCGTTTTCAAATCCGACAATAGTGTGAAGCATCTGTATCTGGACATCCTCCGGCAGGCTTGAGGAGAAGCCCTGCAGATACATTTCCTTTGTATTTCTGCCCATCGGCTCAACAAAAAGCTGATGTCTTTGTTTGTCGGAAAATCTGACAATTTTATCCTCGATAGAGGGACAGTAGCGAGGGCCCGTTCCGTGAATTCTTCCCGAATAAAGCGGAGAACGGTCAAGGTTTGAACGGATTATTTCGTGCGTTCGCTCATTGGTATATGCTATATGGCAGGGAATCTGCTCTGTTGAACGGAAGGCGTCAAGGTCGGTAAGAGAGGAGAAGGGATAAATTTTTTCGTCGCCGAGCTGAATTTCAAGCTTCTCAAAATCAATGGAGTCCCTGTGAATTCTCGGCGGAGTGCCCGTTTTAAAGCGGCGAAGGGTAATTCCTATTTTACGAAGGCTGTCTGCGAGACCTACAGACGAAAGCATGCCGTCGGGACCCGAGGCAATGTCGTTTTCGCCGATAATAACGGAGGAATCGAGGAAGGTGCCCGTACAAACTACGGCGGCCTTACAGCTCCATTTTGCACCGAGATTTGTTTCTACGGCGCATATCTCACCCGTTTCATTCAGGTGAAGCTCGGTAATTTGCGCCTGAATGATGTTTAAATTTTTCTCGTTTTCCAGCGTATTTTTCATTATCCTGCGGTAAATCAGTCTGTCCGCCTGAACTCTTGTGGAATGAACGGCGACGCCCTTGCTGGAATTAAGAATTCTGCTCTGAAGTGTAACCTTGTCTGCGGCAAATCCCATTTCACCGCCGAGCGCATCTATTTCATAGACTAACTGACCCTTGCCCGTGCCGCCTATTGCCGGGTTGCAGGGCATATTTCCGATTGCGTCGAGATTTATTGTAAAAATAACGGTATCAAGTCCGAGTCTTGCCGAGGCAAGAGCCGCTTCTATACCTGCGTGTCCTGCGCCGATTACGGCAACGTCACACGATCCTGCCTGATATGTCATAGTTAATATTCCTGATTATTTTCCTGATTTTGATTTATTTTTAACTGTTGGGCGATAAGTCTTTTTTTCAGCATAAGAACCGGATTTACCGTTTTCTCAGCGTCGGCTTTATTTGACATTTTTGCAAATATCCTCCAGCCCTCGCCGTCCTTGTAGGCAACCGTTACACCGTCCGAAGAAGAAGAAATGTAATTATATTCAAACGGCAAAACCGTATTCGCTTCGGTGTCTATCATGCCGTATTTTCCGTTTATCTGACAAACGGCAAGTCCCTCGCAAAACGGCTTGGCATCGGTAAAGCAAAGGGGCGTAAGATAAGAGCCGTCGCCGTTCATATAGCGGTATTTGCCCGCCTTTGTAATTAAGATTTTCCCGTCCGAATATGCAACGGTTTCATAGTTTGCCGGCAGATTGACTAATTGACCCGAGGAGTTGACAACGGCCGTGTTATCGGATATATATACATAGCCGTTTGTTGTGTCGTACAGCTTTCGGCGGACGGCGCAAAGCCCGTTTTGAAAGCGAAGCATTCCCGTGTTTTCACTGCCGAGCGTGTCCGGCAGATAATGCCCGTCATAGACCTTTGCATTGCCTCTCTCGGTAAAAAACAAGCTTGTGCCGTATGCGTAGAACATAACGGAGCCGGATTTATTTACTGCGCACAGCTTGTTTAAATATTCATCTTTGTCGTCCCTTATGACAAACGCAAGTCCGTTGTCGGAAAATTCAAAAGCCTTGGAATAGCTGAAATTCGTTGCAAGATTTCCGTCCTCGTTTATATACCACCAGTGGAAGGATTCGTTTATAATTTCGTATTCCGGCTCAACATACTGCGGTAAAACGGACGTGAGTCCGGACTGATACTGCAAAAGCGCATTGTTATAGTCGTCTATCATCCACTGATTTGTTATCCTTTTTTCCGTACGGTATTCGCAAAGTCGGTATATACCCGTAGAATTTCGGTCGTAGTAGGTTGAGTTTACGGAAATATCGTTAAAGTAATTTTCGTCAACGGTGCATTCGGTCATTCCTCTTCCCGACGACAGTGTAGGCGTAACCTCGCTGTCGGTGTTGACAAGATAAAGTGCGTTCGGCTCGGTCGTGCCGTCGTATTCCGAAGCGTCATCGGCTGTCATTTCATCCAGCACTATTGTCCCGGGCAGTCGGTTTTGCCCGTCATAAAAATAATAGTATTTACCGTCTTTTTTGAAAAGCGCATGGCCTGTGAGGTCACAGTATCCGACCGTATCGTAGTCGGAAATATCGCAAAGCACGGTCAAATCCGAGCTGCATAACAGTTTACCCTTAGGCGTGGATTTAATTATATATCCGAAATACGGGGTCAGAAAGGGCAATTCCCCCTCGCCGAAATTTTCAGTTGCGTTATTTGAGCCCCGGGCGTCGGTTGTAACGCTGACGGTGCGAACCTTGCCCTTTGAAACGGTATAATACGGCGAAAGCTCGCTTTTGGGAGTAACTTCGGCTAACATGTGCGTATCGGCGCTATAAGGCGTATTTGTGATTTTATAGCCGGAAAGAGAGGAGGCGGGTAAAATTTCGGGCGCTGTTATGCTGATTTGTTTTTCCGTTTGAGTTTCTGCAGGGACAGGGGGCAGCTTTACCGCAATTTCGGTATCCTGCGGCTCGGTAACCGTTTCATCGGGCGATTTCGGAATAGTCTTTTCCTGTTCGGGACGCTTAATAAATGTAAAATCATAGTCGCCCCGTGCATAAAGCACGACCAAAACAGCGATAAGCATAAGCATTATCGCTGAGACTGTTTTTTTTACGGTTTCGTGATTTTTATACATCGCTTTCCTCAAAAAATCGCAAACAGGCGCCGGATTCGGCGCATTGGACGATAATATAAACGAATATGCCGATTAATCTCGGCTTAACAAATCCGCAATTCCTCCTGCCGTGCAGGTTACAAGTGCGTAAATTGCAAAATAGAGAATATAGCTGTCGGAGCTGATTGCACGCAGATAGTAGTAGGTCGGGAAAATATGAGCTACGGACATCATACTGTTGAAATTGAGGAATATGGGACAAATTATTATTTCCGCAATTACAAGTATAGGAATCAGCGTGCCGAGCACCGAGATTTTTTTAACCGTTCTCGTTAAAATCATCCCGAAGCCGCTAAGGGAGAAGGCATACAAAATAAGGCAGACAATCTCTCTCAGAAAGCCGACAAAAATACCGAGCGCATACAAGGACAAAAGCATGGTAACGAGCGCAAGGAGCAGACCGCTTATGTGATAGAACAAGTTAAAAACAGGAAACGAGCGCTTCGGCAGTTGAATAAAAACTCCGTTTTTTCTATCCTGAACGGCGACTATGCAAACGGACAGTGACAAAAGAAAAACACAGCTTGCGCAAAGACCTCTTAACGGCGCCGAAACATAGTCCGTGCTCTGCTTTGGCATAGCAAAGGAGCTTTTACCGTCCGTTTGATTGAACAGACCCCGTTCGACGTTGACGGTCTCATAATATTTCAAAAGCGTTTCGCTGTCAAAGCCGTCAAGCTCGCTTACCTCGGAGTCTATAAAATTCAGATAAACGGGTACCGTGCAGTTAGAGAAAAGAACGGCAAAAAGCTTCTCTCTTGCGATTTTCAAAAACATGGTGTCTTTGCGGTTAACACAGTCGACCAATGCGTTAATTTTCTTGTGGTTTACCGAAAATTTGTCCATTCTTTCTTCGGAATTTTCACGGAAAATCCACGCTTCGTCAGCCTTTCCGCTTTTTACCGTTTCCAGCGCCGTTTTCGGATCGTCGGCAATAATAAACGAAATAAGAGAGGTGTTTTCAACAATTTCATCGCAAAGCTTTTTTGCATAGGCGTCGTTTTCGTCTTCTCTTGAAAGCGCAATGGTGACAATCCCGGCTTCCCCTTCGGAAAGGAAGTTCAGCGATAATGCAATAAGCGGAATCAAAAGTATGACAATTACAAAGGTCGGCTTTTTTAATAATCTTTTGTTCAGAAGCAGAAAACGGCGGAAAACAAGAGAAACCGGGGTTCTTTTATTATTTTGACAAATCATAAATTTACGGACAGCCTCCCCTTAATCTTACTTTTTCGAATCACAACCGCAACGCAAATGAACAGAGCCGTATAAATCAAAAGCAGAATAAACGCTTTTGAATTTACTTTATTGAGAAGCAAATCGGTTAAATATTCTCTTGCGGCGCCGACCGGAAGAAAACGCGAAGCCTGACGCATTGCCTCGGGCAGAAAATCGATAGGATAGAAAAGTCCGCCGATGTAGGAGGAGAAAATTACAAATGTGAACTGCGCAACGGCGCAGGGCACAACGTCCGGAATAATCTCGAAAAACATAAACTGCATTGCGGAAAAGGAGATTATTACGGGAATAAGCGATAACGAGAATACGGCAAATTGCGTAACGGACGATATTTCCGGAATCTTCGTTATGTTGTCCGATAAAATAACGGTGAAGGAGAATAATGCCAAAAATGCGGTTATCAGCATTGCGATAAGATAGGAAAAATATTCGCCGATTATCTGACTCGCCGAGCCGATATTTTTCGAAGCAAGCAGACGGGAAAGCGAATTATTGTTTTTTGCAAAATGAGAGCAGCAGCTTATTCCCCAAAGCGAAAAGTAAATTAAAATAACGGCGCAAAGGTAGTAGCCGATAAAGGATACCGAGGAGGAGTATCCGATTTCCGATACAACGGCGACCTCCGAGCGATCCAAAACCAGCGATATCAGATGCTCGTACAGCAAATCCGTTTTAGACGATATGTCGTTCCCCACGCCGAGCTCCTTCATCGCCTTATCAAGACCGTAAATCGCTCTTTGCGATGTTTCGAGAATATCCTCTATCCCTTCTAATATTTCACTCTTAAATACACTGTTTATTCCGGTATCGGCTGAGGAAGAAACATATTGGAGCGGAATAATGTTGCCGTGTGATGCGCTATCGATAAAATTTTCGGGAATGATCACATAGGCGGACAGCTTGCCGCCGGCAAGCTCTTTTTTAGCCTGCTCCTCGTCCATATTCTTAAAATCTATGGCAAAGCGCGAAACGTCGAACTCCATCAGCGTAACAATTCCGAAGCCGAGATAGGAATCGTCGGTATCGCCGACAACGCCTATCGTGAATTTTTTATTTTCCTCGCTGTTCTCGTATTTCTTTATAATAATATTCAGCGCAAGCCCGGCAATTATGCACAGCACAAGTGAAAATACCAGAATAGACGGGATAAAATGAAAAATCCGCTTCAGCTGTAAACGGAAATAGGTGAAGGCTTTTTTCAAAGACTGTTCACCAGCTTTCCGATATCACCGTCATATTTAAACGGATTAAGCACGCCGTCCTTTAAAATAAAGTGTCGGTCACATATTTCAATTTCCGTGGCTTCGTGGGTTGCGATTATTACCGCAGCTCCGTTTTGCTTGCAATTTTTGAGATAGCTCGCTATGTTTTCCTTGCACGGCAAATCCAGAGCCGCACCCGGTTCGTCAAGTATAAGTATAGGAGGATGCCGTGAAAACGCACATCCGATAGACAGCCTTTTTTTCATTCCGCCCGACATTTTGCGAACGGGAACATTAATAAAATCATGTATGCCCAGCAAACGCAAAAAACCGCTGTTAAGCTCCTTTTCCAAATCTTTTTCAGTGTACCACATACGGAGATTGTCCTTAGCCGACAGCTCCTCTATAAGAGGTGTGCCCTGCGGCACATAGCCCACTGCATAGGATATGATTTTTGATGAGGAAAATAAATCAACTCCGTCGGAAATAAACGCTCCGGAGTCGGGCTTCTGTATTCCTGCAAGAATAGACAGAAGAGTGGACTTTCCGCATCCGTTCGCTCCTAATATGCCGACACATTCGCCGCCTGTCATGAAGAGATTTATGTCCTTCAAAACTTGTT
>JAQXHN010000024.1 GCA_029007295.1 Clostridia bacterium
ATGCTTCTGCGTCTGCCTTAAGCTTTTGCAAAATCATAGCGGAAATTTCCTGAGGAGTATAGCTCTTGCCGTCTATCGTAACCTTGTGCGATGTACCCATCTCGCGCTTAATACTCATTATTGTGTTGTCGGGGTTCGTGATCGCCTGTCTTTTTGCAACCTGGCCTACCATTCTCTCGCCCGTTTTTGAAAACGCAACGACCGAAGGAGTGGTTCTTGCGCCTTCGGGATTGGCAATTACGATAGGCTCGCCGCCCTCATAAACCGCAACGCATGAATTTGTTGTACCTAAATCAATACCAATAATCTTTCCCATAATAATTTATCCTCCCGATATGGTTAATTTGTTAATTTAATTTGCTACCATTACCATCGGATGACGTATTACCCTGTCGCCCTTGGTATAGCCCTTGGTGAACACTGAAACGATTTCATTCTCGCCCTTTGATTCATCCTCGGTATGCATTACCGCATTGTGTATATTCGGATCAAAGCTGTCGCCGGGATTTGCGGGAATTTCTTCGACTCCCAATTTTTTCAGCGTCTCGGCAAACTGCTTTAATGTCATTTCAAGCCCCTGTTTGAGCTTTTCGGCTTCCGTAACGCCTACAGCCCTTTCAAGGTTATCAATAATAGGAAGTATTTCCTTTATCGCATCCGCATATGCATCCGCATAGGTCGCTTCCTTTTCTTTTTGAGAACGCTTGCGGAAATTATCGTATTCTGCCATCATGCGAAGATATTTTTCCTCGCTGTCCTCCAGACTCTTTTTCAAGGCTTCTATTTCCTTTTTTGTCTTCTTTGAGCTTTCGTCCTTCTTCTTTGACGAAGCCTTCTTCTTAGTATCCGAGCCCTCGCTCTCCGATGAGTTAAGATCGGCGTTTTCGACCTCGGTATCGCTTACGATTTTTTCTTCTTCTGCCATTATTTGTTGTCTCCTTCGGTATTTCTGCCCTCCGGAAGCTCCCCTCCCGAAAGCATTTGCTGTATATTTCTCGAAAGCATATCTACTGTTGTCACTACCTTTGCGTAATCCATTCTGCACGGACCTATAACGCCTATAGCACCGACGACCTTATCCCCTCTCGTTATTGTTCGGAAAACAAGCGTGGAGTCGCTCATTGTTTCGACCCTGTTTTCTTGGCCGATAAACACGTTTACCTCGTCCTTTGGAGATTGCGATACTATGTCTATTAAATCGCTCTTATGCTCCAAAGCCCCGAGAACGCCTCTTAATTTTTCAAGGTCGTTATATTCCGGATACTGCAGTAATCTGTTTACCCCGTCAAAATTTAAATCGCCGCCGAGCTCGTTTGTTATTTCGTAAACAATTTTGATAATCGGTGAGATAAGCTGTTTTCCGTCCTCGCCCATGATTTCTTCCATCTGCAATATAACGGGAACGGTAATCTCTTCAATATTCTTGCCCGCAAGATGACGGTTTAATACGAATTCAAGCCGCTTAAGCATACCCGACGTTACTTCAAAGTCAACCGTTATATGCTTTGTCTTTGCAACGTCGGCGCTGGTTACCATTATGAGCAGAAATCGGTGTGCGCTCATTTTCATCACCTTAAAATTGGTGATGACGGCGCCGCCCGGCTTTCCCTTAAAGGTTAGGGTCGTGTAATTTGTAATGGCGCCGGCAAGACTGGCCGCCGAGTCGATTATTTTGTCAATCTCGGTCAGCTTCATCTTTGACAGGCGATTTAATTCCTGAGATTCGCCTACTGTCATACGGTAGGAGGACATCAACGAATCCACAAAGTATCTGTATCCTTTTTTTGTAGGAACTCTGCCTGCCGATTCATAAGGATGCTCCAAATAGCCGAGCGCTTCAAGCTCAGCCATCTCGTTGCGTATCGTCGCAGACGAATACGGCATATATTTAGCCAACAGCTTTGAGCCTACCGGCTCTCCCGTTGCAACATGCTCGTTCACTACGGCTTCAAGTATTAACTTTTTGCGCTCGCTTATTTCAATGTTAAAGCCGTCCATTATTTCGCCTTCCTTCGGTGTTTTAGCACTCTATGTATTTGAGTGCTAACAACTACTAATATTTTACATTATTACCGTTCAAATTCAAGGATTATTTGCATATATATTGTTAATATTTTGTTAAGCGTGCGTCCGGCGTGATAATCATGATTTTTATTTCTTCATTTATACAAACATATGTTACAATGAGTAAACCATTTTTCGGTATAGTATGATATAATATGTAATAATATTCTGCTTTTCGGAGTAAATCTATGAAAAAAAGCCTGTTTTTTGCATTATTTGCTTTTATTCTTACCTGTCTGTTCTCATTTGCGAGCAACGCCGAGGTGGGTAGCATTTCACTTGAAAAGCTTGGTGAAAGAGAACGCCCCGTAACAGACGGCGACATCTCCGACGAAATATGGCAAAGTGTTCCGGTTGTCGTTATTAATGACGAAACCTGTAGCACTTCATGGTCGTACAGAAGCCTCGTAAACGGAGAAGCGGAGCTTAAAATGCTTTGCTCGGACGACGGGCTTTTCATTTGCGCAAAGGTTATCGACCCTACTCTTGTTCTCTCAACCGGCGCAAACGACGTTCACAACGACGACGGAGTATACAGTCACAACGACGATTATTACGGCTATAACGGAGATTTGTTTATTTTGGCGCTTGACCCGTTTGCAGAGCTTGAAGCAAATGAAAATACGAGAAATGAAAAGGGTATATGGTACACGTTTGCGCCTCACGCCGACGGCTCAATGCGTGTTTTTCGCTCAAATCCCGCATACTGCGACATATCGAATAATACGACTGCCTCGTACATATTAAAGGATTACGGATATGATTTTGAGGCTTTTATTCCCCTTAGCGAAATCAAATCGGATTATTCGCTTTTCAAAAATCTTCCCGAGCACTCGGAAAGCGAATATTTTTCGAACGGCGCCTGCCATACGGCAAGCGTACTGTATATGGACAGATATGTCTATGATTCGTTCAGCGCAGTGAGAAGTGCCGACGGAACATATATAGATTACAATGCGCAGTTAAAGGAGTATTCCGATTTTCATCAGGTGACAGGCAGAACCTATACGGTGAGTCGCTGGGGCACGACCTGCAATATGATTCCCAACGAAAATATTGAAGGAAGGCTCGGAAACGGTGTTGCGGCAAAGCTTCACGGGATATATATAACCGTTGACGCCGAACACGTCTGCACACCCGGAAATGACATAATCCTTGATGAAGCAGACTGCTCGCATTCGGGAAAAGCGTACACAAAATGCTCTGTATGCAACAAAGCTCTGACCTATTTGCAAAGGGGCTTCTCTCATAATTTAGGCGATTGGAGAGTAATACGCCGCGCAAGCTGTATGCTCGGTATCGAAGCAAGATACTGCAAGGACTGCAATTTACCGGTATACCAAAGGACTATTCCCGCCATCGGCTCGCATAAGGACGGTGCTTATGTAAATCCGGAATGGGTTAATATAATACGTAACGGGCAGAAGAGAGTTTTATATTGCACAATGTGCGAAAACGAGGTGAAAGCAGACGCACAAACCGTTACATTACTTTACGGCGATATTGATTCGGAAGCATGGTATGCTTTGGCATGTGCCGAGATGTACAACCGTGATTTAATGTCGGGTGTTTCCTCAAAGCTTTTTTCACCGGAAACAACGGTAACAAGAGCTATGCTTGTTCAGATTTTGGCAAAGCTGGGTGGCGCAGAATTGAGCGGTAATGCGCATTCCGAATTTGAAGACGTACCGGACGGAGAATGGTATACCGCCGCCGTATGCTGGGCGTATAAAAACAAAATTACGGCAGGAGCCGGCGGTGCTCTCTTCGCTCCCGACAAGGGAGTTACAAGGGAACAGCTTGCGCTGTTTATGCAAAAATTCGCGTCTTATTGCGGACATTCGACAAGCTCCGGCGCCGATATGTCAAGGTATACCGATTTTGAATCGGCAAACGACTGGGCAAAAGAGGCACTTAAATGGGCGGTTTCCGAGAATATTATATCCGGCACCGGAAGCTCTACTCTTTCTCCGAAAAAGCCCGCAACCAGAGCTCAGATTGCGCAGGTATTATTCAGTTACATAAAGTAATTGAATTTAAATATTGCAATTAAACGTAAAATGTGATATAATTTGCTAAATATCGGAGTCGATGACAACAATCGGCTCCTTATTTAAAAGGAGAACGCCTTTTGTTTTGGGATAGTGTATGTGAAATACTTGCCGACATAGTAAAGGGGCTGGGCTCGTGGTATCCCACGGCGAACAGCATATACCAAACCGTCGGCACCGTTATTAAGTACATAACAATATATCAAACAATATATTTCATTCTCGGGATTTTCTTTACGAGAAAATTTAAACGGGCGAAAAAAATGCACAAATATGCCGTTGTAATTGCGGCTCGAAACGAGGAAAGCGTTATCGGCAATCTTTTAGACAGTATATCAAAGCAGGATTATCCGAGCGAGCTTTTGACCGTATTCGTCGTTGCCGACAATTGCACCGATAATACCGCAAAGGTTGCAAGAAGCCACGGAGCGGTTTGCTATGAGCGTTTTGACAACGAGCATAAGACGAAGGGCTTTGCGCTGCAATATCTTTTCAGTCAGATAGAAAAGGATTACGGCACCGATTTTGTCGAGGGCTATTTTGTTTTCGACGCCGACAACCTTTTGAAGAGCGATTATATATCGAGAATGAACGATTCCTTCGATGCGGGGGAGAAAATAATCACCTCCTTCAGAAATACAAAGAATTTTGACGAGGATTGGATTGCGTCAACCTATGCGCTGCATTGGATTCGCTCCGCAAGAACAAACCACCGCCCCCGTTCATTTTTGCATTTGTCCACCAATATCCAGGGAACGGGCTTTCTTTTTGATTCTTTGTTTGTGAAGGACGGATGGAAATACACCTCTCTTACCGAGGACAGAGCCTTCACCGCAGACGCCGTTGTTATGGGATACCGTGTATCGTACAACGATGAGGCTGTTTTCTACGATGAACAGCCGGTTTCTCTGAAAATTGCGCTCCGTCAAAGACTTCGTTGGGCAAAGGGACATTTACTTGCCTTTGTTGAATCCGGTCCCGGCCTTTTTCTCAACATTTTCAGAGGCAATCCCAGAAAAAAGGGCTTTGCTGAGGGTGCAATTCACCGATTTGCGTCATATGACACGCTTGTTCAGCTGACGCCCCGTTCACTTATCGGTCTTATAAAGTGGCTGTTCGTATTTGTGCTTTTAAAAACCTGCTACAAGGGTGCTATTCTCACTCTGATTTTGACGGTGTGGTACAGAATACATTACCGTCTTAAAATGTACGTAAAGTCAATATTCATTGCCGTTTACCTTTTCTTTATCGAGCACAGAAGAATAAAAAAAATGCCGTGGTACAAAATGGCGCTCTACTGCTTGACATGGCCGACATTCGATATTATCGGAAGATATTCCACTTACGTTGCGCTTTTCAAAAAAGTTACATGGAAGCCTATTCCCCATAACAGTAAGGTGAATATTGACGACTTAAATAAATCAATTAAAAACTAATATTGAAAGGATTACGCATAATGGCAACTTTTTTAAATGAACCGTCCCATACCTTTAACGAGTACCTTCTAATCCCGGGTTACTCGTCAAGCAAATGCATTCCTGCAAATGTAAGCTTAAAAACTCCCCTAGTAAAATTTAATAAAGGAGAGGAAGCCGCAATTTCACTTAATATCCCCTTAGTATCAGCCATAATGCAGTCCGTTTCCGGCGATAAATTGGCGGTAGCGCTTGCGACCGAGGGCGGAGTTTCCTTTATTTACGGCTCTCAGTCAGTATCCGATGAAGCCGAAATGGTAAAAAGAGCTAAAAATTTTAAGGCAGGCTTCGTTACAAGCGACTCTAATTTAAAACCGACAAATACCCTCTCCGAGGTAGTCGCTCTCGCCGAAAAAACAGGACACAATACCATGGCGGTAACCGAAAACGGAGAGCCGAACGGCAAATTGCTCGGCGTCGTTACAAGCCGTGATTACCGCGTCAGCCGTATGTCGCCCGATTTACAGGTCAGTGAGTTTATGACTCCTCTGGACAAGCTGATAACCGCTCCCGAGGGCACCTCGCTCAAGGTTGCAAACGATATTATCTGGGATCACAAATTGAATTCGCTCCCCATCGTAGACGAAAAAGGAAATCTGTGTTATTTTGTATTCCGCAAGGACTATTCTTCCCACAAGCAAAATCCTACGGAATTGCTCGATTCGCAAAAGAGATATGTGGTAGGCGCCGGTATAAATACCCGAGACTATTCCGAAAGAGTACCTGCGCTGGTTGAAGCAGGCGCCGATGTTCTCTGCATTGACTCGTCCGAGGGCTTTTCCGAATGGCAAAAGCTGACAATTGACTGGATACGTTCAAAATACGGAGACAGCGTTAAGGTCGGAGCCGGCAACGTCGTTGACGCAGAGGGCTTCAGATTCCTTGCGGACTGCGGTGCTGATTTTATTAAGGTGGGAATAGGCGGCGGTTCTATCTGTATTACCCGTGAAACCAAGGGCATAGGCAGAGGTCAGGCAACAGCGCTTATAGAGGTTTGTGCAGAGCGTGACAAATACTTTGAGGAAACAGGCGTATATATTCCCGTTTGTTCCGACGGAGGCATTGTTTACGATCATCATATAACTCTTGCTCTCGCTATGGGTGCCGATTTCGTTATGCTTGGCAGATATTTTGCTAGATTCGACGAATCCCCCTCAAACAAGGTTAGCCTAAACGGCACTTATTACAAGGAATACTGGGGTGAAGGCTCGGCAAGGGCAAGAAACTGGCAAAGATACGATCTCGGCGGCGACAGGAAGCTTTCATTTGAAGAAGGCGTTGATTCGTATGTTCCCTATGCCGGTTCGCTTAAAGACAATGTTGCCGTTTCGCTTTCAAAAGTCAGGTCGACCATGTGCAACTGCGGTGCGCTCACCATTCCGGAGCTTCAAAAGAAGGCTAAGCTCACCCTGGTTTCGGCTACCAGTATTATTGAGGGCGGCGCACATGACGTTATTCAAAAGGATCAAAGCCCATCTGTAAAATAATCAAAAAAGGAAAATAACATGGAATATTTATCAGACATTGAAATTGCACAGAAGTGCGAAATGAAGAATATACTCGAAATTGCAAAAAAAGCTCATGTAGACGAGAAATACGTTGAGCAATACGGCAAATATAAAGCAAAAATTGACACAGCCCTTTTAAGAGAAACGGACAGAAAAGACGGAAAGCTCGTTTTGGTAACGGCAATCACTCCGACTCCCGCAGGCGAGGGTAAGACAACTACAACAATAGGCTTAGCGGACGCTCTGTCAAGAATAGGCAAGGATGTTACCGTGGCTCTGCGAGAGCCCTCCCTCGGTCCGGTATTCGGTATCAAGGGCGGCGCCGCCGGCGGAGGCTACGCTCAGGTTGTACCTATGGAGGATATTAACCTCCACTTTACGGGTGACTTCCACGCTATCGGTGCGGCAAATAACCTGCTTGCCGCTATGCTCGACAACCACATACATCAGGGCAACGCACTCGGCATTGACGTACGCAAAATAACATGGAAGCGATGCGTCGATATGAATGACCGCCAACTGCGTTTTATCGTTGACGGTATGGGAGGAAAGGCAAACGGCGTTCCCCGCGAGGACGGCTTTGACATCACCGTTGCAAGCGAAATTATGGCTGTTTTTTGCCTTTCAAATTCCATTTCCGATTTGAAGGAAAGACTTTCAAGAATTATAGTAGGCTATACATACGACGATAAGCCCGTTACCGCCGGCGATTTAAAGGCGGTCGGCGCTATGACTGCGCTTTTGAAGGATGCGATCAAGCCTAATTTGGTTCAGACGCTTGAGGGTACTCCCGCATTTGTGCATGGAGGTCCCTTTGCAAATATCGCTCACGGCTGTAACTCGGTTATGGCTACCAAATTAGCGCTTAAAATGGGCGACTATACAGTAACGGAGGCAGGCTTCGGCGCCGACCTCGGCGCCGAGAAATTCCTCGATATCAAGTGCCGTATGGCAGGTTTGACACCGAGCGCAGTTGTCGTTGTTGCCACAGTTCGTGCGCTGAAAATGCACGGCGGTCTTGATAAGAAATCTCTTGCAACCGAGGATTTGGCGGCTCTCGAAAAGGGCGTCCCGAATTTGCTACGCCATGTTTCCAACATTAAAAATGTTTACCGCTTGCCCTGTGTGGTTGCCGTAAACCGCTTCCCGACAGATACCGATGCCGAAATTGACTTCATTATAGAAAAGTGTAAATCACTCGGCGTTAATACAATTCTCTCCACCGTCTGGGCAAACGGAGGCGCAGGAGGCGAGGATCTCGCCCGCGAGGTTGTACGCCTTTGCGAAGAGGAAAATGGCGATTTCAAATTCTCCTATGACACAGATATGCCGATTGAGGATAAGATTGACGCTATTGTTCGCCGCATATACGGCGGTGACGGCGTTATTATTACACCGAACGCAAAGAAGCAGATAGATACATTAACGTCGCTCGGCTTTGACAAATTGCCGATTTGCGTAGCAAAAACGCAGTATAGCTTCTCAGATGACGCAACGAAATTGGGCGCACCGGAGGGCTTCAAGGTTACGGTTAGAAATGTCAAGGTCAGCGCAGGTGCAGGCTTTGTCGTTGTTTTGACAGGCGATATTCTCACAATGCCGGGTCTTCCAAAATCTCCTGCCGCAGAGCGCATTGATGTTGACGATAACGGAAAAATTTCGGGTCTGTTTTAATTATTTGTCCGAAGGAAAATCAAATAATAAAAGGAATACGGAAATACAACCGCCGACGGAGTCCATACCGTCGGCGGTTTGCTTTTTTATTTCCTGTTCTTTATCGTTTTTATTTTGCCTGCTTAATTGATAGCGAGATGCGTTTCTTCTTTTCATCGACACCGAGAACGACGACCTTGACATCGTCGCCGACGGACAAAACCTCGCTCGGGTGGCGGATAAATTTGTCGCAAATCTCGGAAATATGCACCAAGCCGTCCTGATGAACACCGATATCGACAAATGCGCCGAAGTCTATTACATTTCTTACCGTTCCCGTCAAAACCATTCCCTGCTTTAGATCGGTCAATTCCATAATATCGGTACGGAATACCGGCGGCGGTAACGCTTCGCGAGGATCACGTCCGGGCTTTTGCAGCTCCTTAACAATATCGCGAAGCGTCATCACTCCGATACCGCATTCCTCGGCAAGTTTATTTTCACCGATACTCTTAACCTTATCGGCAAGCGATTCGACGCTGCCGTTTTTTACATCCTTAATCGTCAAATCGCACAAAGCAAGAAGCTTTTCCGTTGCCTCATAGCTTTCCGGGTGAACGCCGGTATTGTCAAGCACGTTTTTGCTCTCAGGCACTCTCAAAAATCCGGCGCACTGCTCAAAGGCTTTGGCGCCCAGCTTCGGCACCTTCATAATCTGCTTTCTCGCTGTATATGCGCCGTTTTCCTCACGATATTTAACAATATTCTTTGCGGTTGCGGCGTTCAGGCCTGCAACCCTTAGAAGAAGTGAGGGCGAGGCGGTATTTATGTCAACACCCACTGCGTTTACACAGTCCTCAACAACATTGTCAAGGGACTCTTCAAGTCGTTTTTGCGGCATATCGTGCTGATACTGACCTACGCCTATAGCCTTCGGCTCAATTTTTACAAGCTCTGCAAGAGGATCCTGCAAGCGTCTTGCAATGGAAACGGCCGAACGCAAATTAACATCAAACTGCGGAAATTCCTCTGCCGCCAGCTTTGACGCAGAATATACAGAGGCTCCTGCCTCGCTGACTATCATGTAGCTTACTCCCTCGCATTTGTGAATAAGCTCAACAGTCATCTTCTCCGTTTCTCTCGACGCGGTGCCGTTGCCTATTGCGATATGCTTAACACCGTACTTTTTAATTAAAACGGAGAGCTTTTCGATTGCCTCCGCCTTTTGCTTTTCGCCGTAGGTCGGGTATACAACGGCTGTATCAAGCACCTTGCCGGTGCCGTCGACAACAGCTACCTTACAGCCCATTCTGTATCCGGGATCAAGTCCCATTGTAACCTTTCCCTTAACCGGAGGCTGCATCAATAACGGCTTTAGGTTTAGCGCAAAATTCTTTATTGCTCCCTCGCAAGCCGCATCGGTAAGCGCCGTTCTGACTTCATTTTCCATAGAGGGGTACAGTAATCTGTCGTAGCTGTCGGCAATTGCGGAGCACAAAAAATCCTCGCTCTTCGAATTGAAGATAATAATATCGTTCTCCAAAAGCTTAAGGGCGCTGTCTCTGTCCGTTTCGACAGAAACCTTTAAAAAGCCCTCCTTTTCTCCTCTGTTTACAGCTAATACCTGATGTCCCTGCATCTTATTCAAGGGCTGATTAAATTCGTAATACATACTGTATACGGAGTCCTCGTCCTTTGCCGCCTTTGCCGTTACCCTTGAAGTCTTCTGCATCAAAAGACGGAGCTTCTTTCTGTTCTCTGCGGAATCGGAAACCGTCTCGGCGACAATATCGGACGCTCCCGCCAATGCGTCCTCGACTGTCTCAACGCCCTTTTCGGGGTTGATATATTCTCTTGCAAGAATTTCCGGGCTTTCCATATCCTTCGCCTGCTCATAAAGCGCATTTGCAAGTCCTTCGAGTCCTTTTTCCTTTGCTATTGTGGCTCTCGTTCTTCTTTTGGGCTTATACGGACGGTAAATGTCCTCAAGCTCGGCGAGCGTTTTCGCATTGTTTATCTGTTCCTCAAGCTCAGCTGTCAATTTCTCCTGTGATTCGATTGAACGCAGAATCTCACTCTTTCTTTCGGCTAAATTGCGAAGATACTTCAATCTCTCCTCAAGTGTTCGAAGGGCGGTGTCGTCCATTGCTCCGTGCGCTTCCTTGCGATATCTCGCAATAAAAGGGATGGTGTTTCCCTCGTCTATTAGGTCGATTACATTTTGAATGTGTGTTTCGCTCTTTCCTAATTCTTTTGCTATCTGTTGTGTAATGCCGTCCATTTTTTACCTCTTATATTTTGCTTGACTTATTTTATCATATTTTAAATCGGATTTCAAGTTTAGGAACAGAAAAAGGAAGCCGTTTTTTCGGCTTCCTTCGGCATATTTGCCCATCGGGTATTTTTTAGTGAGAAATTACGTCGGCTGTGTTATAGAGCTCGGCAAATTCGTCCGCCCTCATCTTGCAGAACGCCTTCATCTCCTCGATTTCAGCCTCGGAGTAATTATCAAGGTCGTGATCCTTCAAGGTTCCCTTATACATACGGTCGATCATCTGACCGAGTGTGATGTCAATCGTGCAAATCTTGGAATCACGCTCACGAACGATAAGATTGCTCTTGCCATCAAGCAAAAGCTTAACTGCCGCTTCGCCCATTCTGGACGCCGTAAGACGGTCGCGAAGGGATGGATTTCCGCCTCTGACAACGTGCGCCAGTCGGGCGAATTTTGTTTCAATGCCTGTTTCTTCCTGAATTCTCTTTGCAAAGCCTTCCGCAAAATCCGGAACGCCCTCTGCAACGATAACTATAAAATTACGCTTTCCGCTCGCCTTTGATTCCTTAATTTTTTGGATCGCCTTTGCTTCGTCAAAGGGAATTTCTCGGGTAACTATTGCCGAAGCGCCGACAGCGATACCTGTTTCAAGAGCAATATATCCCGCATTTCTGCCCATAACCTCAACTACGTTGCATCTTGCGTGAGATTCGCAGGTGTCACGGAGTCTGTCAACCATTTCGATAACGGTATTCATTGCCGTGTCAAAGCCGATTGAATAGTCGGTGGACGTAATATCGTTGTCAATGGTGCCGGGAATGCCGATTGTAGGAATTCCTCTTGCGGTTAAATCTGTTGCGCCTCTGAAGGTACCGTCTCCGCCGATTGCAACAATACCGTCAATTTGATTTTTTCTGCAGGTTTCGATTGCCTTTTGCATACCTTCCTCGGTCTTAAATTCAAGACAGCGATCGGAATACAGAAGCGTACCGCCGATATTTATAATGTTGGATACGTCACGGTTCGAAAACAGCTTCATGTTCTCATAAATGAGTCCCTTATAGCCCTCATAAATACCCATAACCTCGACCCCGCACTGTATAGCGGTACGGGTTACAGCGCGAACTGCGGCATTCATTCCGGGCGCATCTCCGCCTGACGTAAGCACGCCGATTCTTCTGAACTTTGCCATTTTTATTTCTCCTTAAATTTCAATATCATTATTTAACATTATTATAATACTCGATTTTCTTAAAAAATCAAGTGTTTTTTATTTATTTTTTTCCCGAGTTATATTTCGAGCATTCCTATTCGAATACGGCTTTGGTCTTTTTCGGTTATACGGGAGAATATCCCCGGTTATCATGCAATGAAGTGCGTCAATATTGTTCTATATTTATTTCGGTTACATCACCGCAAAGCTCATTGTCAAGGAAAATACTTGCCGTACGTACAAAAGCATCCTTTGTATCGCTGACAAAATAATGCGTCCGGCCTTTTTTGCCGTTATCGAACGAACGCAGAATATTTTTCAGATGAACGGCACTTTCCGCTCCGGAATTAACCAGCTTTACATTCGGCAAAACCCTTTTAATGACCCCGGACAGTAAAGGATAATGAGTGCAGCCCAAAATAAGCGTATCGGCACCGAATTCCGTAAACGGCTCTAAGTAATGCTTTGCCGTAAGATACGGAATATCGCCGTCAATAAATCCGTTCTCTACAAGGGGTACAAACAAGGGGCAGGCAACCGACATGGTTTTTATATCGGGATTTAATGCTTTAAGCTCCTTATCGTAGGAATTACTCTTCACTGTGGCGGTAGTGCCGATAATACCGACCCTTTTGTTTTCCGTCAGCCGGCTCGCTTTTTCGGCTGTTGCCTTTACGACCCCGATAATGGGAATTTCGTTTTCGCCGCGTAAAATTTCAAGAGCGGTAGAGCTTACGGTACCGCAGGCGATTAAAATAATATCAACCCTGTTTGTTAAAAGAAAGCGTACGTCCTGCTTTGCATATCGGATTATAGTTTCGGGAGATTTTGTTCCGTAAGGAACTCTTCCGGTATCACCGAAATATATGACGTCCTCCCACGGCATAATTCGGTGAATTTCCTTTACCGCCGATAAGCCGCCGAGTCCCGAATCAAATACACCTATCATTTCTCAAACGCCGCCTTAACAAGAATATCGCATAGCTCCTCATAGGAAATTCCGGCGGCCTTAGCCTCCTGAGGCAGAAGGCTGTTTGGCGTCATTCCGGGCAATGCGTTTGCTTCAAGACAGACAAAATCTCCGGTACTCTCGTCAAGCAGGAAGTCAACCCTCGAATAAATACCGAGATGAAGCGCATCGTGAGCTTTAATTGCAAGAGACTGAATTCTCTCGGTTTCCTCCCGAGTCAGCTCTGCCGGCGTAATTTCCTTTGTGCATCCGCCCTGATATTTGTTGCTGTAATCGTACCATCCGTTAAGCGGAATAATCTCAATGGGAGGAAGAGCCCTGCCCAGAAGAACGCCGACGGAGAATTCTCTGCCGACAATTTTCTTTTCCACAAGCACGGTTTTCTCATATTTCGAGGCATACTTAAGCGCCTTATCAAGAGAGTCTTCCCCGTCGACAATGGATACTCCCACGCTCGACCCACAGCCGCAGGGCTTTACAACGCAGGGTAATCCCACTTCGTTTTTTATCCTGGAAATACAGTCGTTTTCTGTATCAAACATTATCCAGGGGGCTGTCGGTACGCCTTTTCCGGAAATTAAGTGCTTTGAAATATTTTTATCCATTGCAAGCATGCACCCTATGTAACTGCTGCCTGTATATTTTGTAATACCGTGACAGTCAAGCGTCGCCTGAAGCTGTCCGTTTTCCCCCATTCCGCCGTGAGTCGCAATAAATACCGCATCGCTTGCACGGCAAAGCTCCAAAACATTCTTTCCGATAAGAGAATTATTCGGAACAGACGCTTTCAAAGCTTCAAGGTCGGGCTCGGTATTAGGTATATCATATGAATAATTGCCCTCTCGCTTAAAAAGACTGTCAAAGGGATATTCTTCCTCGGTTCCAAACAGTACATCGACAAGCGCCACGCTGTGTTTGCGTTTAATCAGCGCATTTGCTATCAGTGAGCCCGAGGAAAGCGAAACATCCCTCTCAGGACTCAGCCCACCGACTAATACGGTTATCTTCATTAAAAAGTGTCCTTTCAGATTTCAAATACCGCCATACGGTCATTTCCGCCGTAATCTCGGTACACATTACAAGCATATTTATATTCATTTGCAAGCTTTTCTATTTCATTTTTTTGATCGTAACCTATTTCAAACAGTAAAAAGCCGCCTTTTTTTATGTATTGAGGAGCATTTTTTATGATACTGCGATAGAAAACCAGGCCGTCTGCTCCGCCGTCAAGCGCCGTTCTCGGTTCGTAATTTTTAACACTGTCCTGCAGTGTTTCGATTACCTCGCTCCTGATATACGGCGGATTTGATACGACAGCGTCGTATTCTCCCGACGGAATGCCGTCGAGTATGTCGCACTGAATAAATTTGCACCTGTCAATAACGCAGTTTAACAGGGCGTTTTCCTTAGCCCTGTCAAGCGCTTTTTCCGAAATATCGACAAGCGTCGCCGAAACGTCCTTCCTGTTGACGAGAGTCGCAATCGCAATACAGCCACTGCCGGTGCCGAGGTCTATAAGCTCGGAATTTTTCGGAAGACGCTTTATCAGAAAGTCAACTAAATGCTCTGTGTCGGGTCTCGGTATCAGAGTGGAACCGTCAAGGGCAAATTCAAGCCCGAAAAAGTACCATTTGCCGATAATATAAGCAAGCGGTTCTCCGTTTTCAAGGCGTTTCACCGCCGAATAATATTCGCCGTTCGTCTTGAAATTTTCCCTTAATATTTCTTCCTCAAGACGGGTTATTTCCATTGTCGTCGCTTTCGGTATCGGATTGAATTTCGTTTGTATCCTCAGATTCGGATACTGCGTCGTCGGCTTTTTTATATTTAGCTTCGTTTTTTTCGTGCTCTTCCTTAAATTCGGGAAATTCATCGGGGAGTGCGCTCTTTAAAGCGGCAATGGCAACCTCAAGCTGTTCTATGCTCGGCTCACGGGTTGTGATTCTCTGCATCCAAAGTCCCGGCTTTACCAAAATTCTCGTTAACCAATTATCGTGCTTTGCGGTAAGCATAATAAACTCAAAGCCCACGCCCACAATTACCGGTATAAGGGGCAATTTTACGGCAAGTCTTAAAAACGTATTGTCCCACGGCAAGCGCAATACCGAGAATATAAGTATACTGATAATCATTGCTATAAACAAAAACGCAGTGCCGCAGCGGGGATGAAAGCGCTTAAATTTTGCCGCATTTTCCGGGGTCAGCTCAACGCCGGATTCATAGCAGAAAATGGATTTATGCTCTGCGCCGTGATACTCAAACGTTCGCTTAATGTCCTTCATAAGCGAGACAATCAAAAGATAAGCGACAAATATCACTATCTTTAATACTCCCTCAATAAGGGTTTTCCAGTTGCCCAATTGCGTACCGATGAGCTTTTCTATCCATTTTGTGCAAAGCGAGGGAAGCCACATAAAAAGCAGCAGTGCAATACCTATACCAAGCACCGTGGCAATAACCATAATTATATCCATTATGGATTTGCCGAATTTTTTATTAATCCACTTTTCAAATTTTGACGGTTCCTCTTCTTCCAGACCCATGGATTCCGCCGCAATGTTTATTGCCTTAAAGCTCAGAATCATTGACTCAATCATTCCGACAACGCCGCGAACAACAGGGATATTAAGTATCTTATATTTTTTTCGTAATGAGATACATTTGTCCTCGGTAATTGTAATCCCGTTATCCTCTCGGCGGCAGGCTACGGCGTATTTTTCTCCGGCCCGCATCATTACGCCTTCTATAACCGCTTCGCCGCCAACCTTACCGATTCGGCAGCAGCTTTCTTTATTCTCTGTTTTTTTATCTTTCTTCATATTATCGCCTTTCGTATACAACTATACATAATGATTATATCACACAATTATTAAAATGTATATACATAGAGCAAAAAAAAAACAGCCCGCGAGGACTGTTTTTTATTAAATCCGATTTCCGACGGAAAACAAGGCCGGTACCGTATTTTCCGTTTTCGCCCGATTAAAACCGAAACGCATACAACGCTTTGCAATGCATGCTCCGGCGTGTGAAGCGAAGCCGAAGGGCTTCACTTAATGCATTAAATATATGTTTTAGGATTATTCTGCAATGTCTGAAAGCCTCAAATACATCTTGATGGCAAAAAGCTGTTTTTTACCCTTTTCTAAAGTAAAATTAAAATTTCCGTCGGTAGAATGCAAAAAATCCTTATTATAAACCAAAGCTGCGTTTTTTCTCCGTGAAGGTCTATTCCTTAATCCTTTTTGATCTCTTCGAGACACTTTTTACATATCAGCTTTCCTCTGAAATATGTAACTCCGTCTGCATTATCGCAGAAGATGCAGCTCGGTCTGTATTTTTTCAGTATTACCTTATCATCGTCAACGAATATTTCAACCGGATCGCCGTTTGCAATATCCATGTTGTTACGAATCTCGATAGGCAAAACTATTCTTCCGAGCGCATCAACTTTTCTTACAACTCCCGTCGATTTCATGTTCTCTCCTAAAAATTTGTCGTATTTTGTTGAAATATTAGAGTAATATTCAACATGTTGTATAACATTGCTCTTTAAATTTATCACAAAGAACGCCATTTGTCAAGTATTTATGCGAATTTTATTCTTTTTTTTTGCTATTTAGAATTATTTTACACATAATGGAAATAATTGTATCTATTTGGTAATATTTACCGTTTATCCGACATTTTTCTTTAATAAAATATCAGTAAATAAATATAATTGACATTTTTAATAAAATGTGATATACTGATTTGCGAATGAATCGCAAATTTAACCAAGGAGACGTTATGCCCAAATATACGACAAAGCAAAGATGTGTTTTAATGGAGTATCTCGAGAATCATCCCGATATTGCTCTGTCCGCACAGAAAATAGCCCATGAATTAAAAGATGAAAACATCAGCGTAAGCGCCATATACAGGAATCTCTCTTTGCTGGAAAAGGAAGGCGTTTTAATTCGCGAACCGTCGCACGAAGCAAAGGAGGCCATGTTCCGTTACATAGGCTCAAAGGCTTGTAAGGATGTTTTGCATCTTTCCTGTAAAAAATGCGGAAAAACTTACCACATGGATGAATCGGTCTCAAAAAGTCTGATCGTCGCACTTTCGGATACATCCGATTTTTCGCTTGACAGAAACGATACCGTTCTGTACGGATTATGCGGCGACTGCAACAGCGCACAAGTCAAACCAAACCGTTAAAAGAGGTAGAAAAAATGCTGAAAAAAATTATATGTACCGTTATATGCTTTCTGATGCTGACATTTTCCTTTGCCGGCTGCTCCGATAAGAGCGTTAATTATTCCGACGGAAAGCTTAAAATAGTAACAACGGTATTCCCCGTTTACGATTGGGTAAGAAACATAGCCGGCGATAACGGCAACTGCGACATAACAATGCTGTTGGATATGGGTGTAGATTTGCATTCCTTCCAGCCTACAGCGGACGACCTCGTGAGAATCTCAACCTGCGACGTATTCTTTTATGTAGGAGGAGAATCGGACGATTGGGTTGACGATGCGCTAAAGGATCTTCAAAACAAGGACGCGGTAACAGTTAATCTTATGGACGCTCTCGGAGACGCTGTTAAAGAAGAGGCAAAGGGCGTTGAAGAATCCGAAGATGACGGACAAGACGCTCATGAAGCGGAATATGACGAGCATATCTGGCTCTCTCTGAAAAACGCTTCCAAGCTTACCGACGTGATTTGCTCTGCTCTTTGCAAGGCAGACGGCGATAATGCCGACGAATATAAAATCAATGCCGAAAAATACAAATCGGAAATAGACAAGCTCGACGGCGAATACTCTCTCGCCCTTAAGGAATGCAAAAACAATACCCTCGTTTTCGGGGACCGCTTCCCGTTCATCTACCTTTTAAACGATTACGGCATAGACTACTTTGCCGCATTCAGCGGATGCTCGACGGAAACAAACGCTTCGTTTGAAACGGTTATCACACTGGCGGAAAAAATAAACGAGCTTTCCTTAAATTATATAATGGTGCTTGAAGGCTCCGATAGCTCTACAGCAGAAAAAATTGCAGAGAGCTGTAAGAGGGACGGCGTTGAAATTCTGTCGCTCAATTCTCTTCAGTACGTAACCAAAGCCGATGTTGAAAACGGATGTACATACATAGATATAATGAAAGACAATTTAAAAGTAATTGAGAAGGCGCTGGGATGAATAACAAAACAAAACTGCTTGAGTGCAAAGCTGTTTCTCTCGGATACGATTCGAGGACAATTATTGAGAATTTAAATTTTTGCGTGTGTGAGGGTGATTATCTTTGCATTGTCGGCGAAAACGGCTCCGGAAAGTCTACTCTTATGAGGACCGTTTTAGGGCTTCAGCCGCCGCTTTCGGGAGAGATATCCTATCTCGGTGGACTGAAAAAGAACGAAATAGGATATTTGCCTCAGCAAACCCCGGTACAAAAGGACTTTCCTGCGCAGGTTAGGGAGATAGTCTTGTCCGGCTGTCAAGGCAGGTGCGGTTTTCGTCCCTTTTATAACAAAAAAGAAAAAACGCTTGCCGCAGAAAGCATGGAGAGAATGGGAATAACTCACCTTTCCAAAAGATGCTACCGAGAATTATCCGGCGGTCAGCAGCAAAGAGTTCTTTTGGCAAGAGCTCTTTGCGCAACCGGTAAAATTCTGCTCCTTGACGAGCCTGTTGCGGGGCTGGACCCAAAGGTTACGGCTGACATGTATGAAATGATTAACTCCCTGAACAAAAAAGACGGGATCACGGTCATTATGATTTCGCATGATTTGCAATCGGCTCTTTCCTACGCAACTCACATTTTGCACATCGGAAAGAATATAATGTTCGGCTCGAAAGAAGAATATCTTTCAAGCGACCTCGGAAAAACGTTTACTCTCGGCTTGGGAGGTGAGCAATAATGGTTTCGCAGTGGCTTGACAAGCTTCATGATTACCTGCAATTTCCCTTTGTAAGATATGCTCTTATTGTAGGTATGCTTATTGCTCTTTGCTCGTCGCTTTTGGGCGTTACACTTGTACTGAAGCGTTTTTCCTTCATCGGCGACGGACTTTCCCATGTTGCATTCGGCGCTATGGCTATTGCCGCAGTGTTAAAAATCACAAACAATATGCCCTTCATTTTGATTGTTACCGTTATTTGTGCGGTTCTGCTACTGCGGACCGGTCAAAACACGAAATTAAAGGGAGACGCCGCAGTTGCGCTGATTTCGGTTTCGGCGCTTGCTGTCGGATATCTCGTTATGAATATGTTCGACACCGGTTCGTCTAATGTTTCCGGAGACGTGTGTACTACGCTTTTCGGCTCAACGTCTATCATGACGCTATCCGTTTCGGAGGTTTGGCTGTGCGTGGGACTGTCTGCCGTCGTATGTGCGGTATTTGTCCTGTTTTATAATAAGATTTTTGCCGTTACTTTTGACGAGAGCTTTGCAAAGGCAACCGGTACAAGGGCTGATTTGTACAACCTGATAGTTGCAGTAACCGTTGCCGTTATCATTGTCTTAGCTATGAATTTGGTGGGCTCTCTTTTAATTTCCGCACTTGTTATTTTCCCTGCTCTGTCGGCAATGAGAGTATTTAAAAGTTTTCGCAGCGTTACAGTCTGCTCCGCCGTATTTTCCGTAATATGTACCGTTCTCGGACTGATGATATCCGTTATTGCCGGAACTCCCATAGGCTCCACAATCGTGGCAATTGATCTTTTGGGATTCATAATATTCTGTATTATAGACTTTATCGGAGGAAGAATAAGAAAATGAAAAAAATAATTTGTACGGTTTTGGCTTTAATTTGTATTTTCTGCGTTGCGTCATGCTCCGAAGACTCTTCCTCCTACGAAAAAGAGTCAAGCGTTATGCCGACAATAATAAATACGTCGGAATACACATTATACACAAATATTTTCTATAACGATTACGGAAGCCGGTTTGAAAATCAAAAGGTTACAAAGACCGGAACGTTTACAACACTGTATGACCGTTACACCGGCAAAACCCGATACTATGTTTGGGGCTATAATGACAACACAAAATGTTGTGACTGGCAGTGGGAATTTGTCGCTCCCGATGAAAACAATCTCCCCGACAACGGCTCTCTTGTTACACTTACGGGTAATTTCGTTAAAGACTCAAACGCTCTTGACGGATACTGGATAACCGACGCAACCCTTACCGTTATAACAAAGTACACGCCTAAAAGCACCTATGATATTGATATGTGTACGATGGACTCGACGCTTGAAAGAGTTCAAATAGTCAACATTCAAAACAAATCAGATTATTTTGACGGTAAAAGCGTCAGCGCATACGGCAGAATTAATTCGGACAACAGCATTCAGCACCCGTACTATGACGGAGATTTTGAATTAAGCTTCACAACAAGCGGCAAGGTGCCTTCCATCGGTACATATGTAATAGTTACCGGCACATTAAAAAACGGCGTCATAGAAAACGCCGCCGTCGAAGAAACAGATTTGTACTGATTCTGAATTAACAATATTTAATTTCCTTCACCGTCAGGGTATTATCCACGACGGTGAATTTTATTTCGTAATCCGAAAATCTAAAGCCGTATACTCTGCTTTCATCCTTCTGATATGACGGACGCGGATCCTCCGACAAAATTTCATATAGAGAGGAGTGTAATTCATCGGGAATTTTTTTAAGTTCTCCCTTAGGAATCACAACCTTCAGCGAATAATCGAGAACAGCGTCCGAAAAGCCGCCTACAGCCTGCGGATGAGAATCGGTATAGGCAAGGTAAGGCTTTATATCGTATACGGGAGTTCCGTCTTTCATGTCGGCGCCTCTTACGCAAATTACGGTTTGTCCGTTTTTTTGCGATACTCCGACCAGCTCAACGCTCGATAAGCCTATCGGATTCGGCCTGTAGGGCGAACGGGTTGCAAATACTCCTACCCGTTTGTTTCCGCCCAATCGGGGTGGGCGGACGGTCGGCTGCCATTTGTACTCGGGAACATCGGAAAAATCCCAAATAACCCAAAGGTGAGAATAATCCTCAATTCCTCTTATGCACATTATATCGCTGAATTCCTTATTAAGTACAATCTCGGCAGTAAGCGAGACAAGCCCTGCCTGTCTCGGTATGCCGAATTTTGTCGGAAACGCCGTTTTTATATATCCTATCGGCCTTATTTCTCTTGACATTATTACGCCTTGGTCTTAATCTGTAAAACGGTATATCCTTCATCCGAAACGGCCTTTGATAATTCGTCGTCCGAAACGTCGGAATTGCATTTAACATAGGCGCAGCCGTCCTCGAGAGATGCGGTTGCGACAACACCGTCTATTGCGTTTAACGCTTTTTCAACGTGAGAGGTGCAGTGATTGCACATCATTCCTTGAATTTCGATTACTTTTTCCATTTTCTTTACCTCGTTTTGATTTTCAGTTTTTTGTTTTCCGAATTTGTGCAGCCTTAATGCGTTTGTTACGACAAATACAGAGCTTAAGCTCATTGCTATGGCGGAAAAGCCCGGAAATATCAACGCATTCGTTTTTCATGTATGAGGAATTTCCTCCGATAATTGAAAAACCGTTAACTGCGGCCATACGCCGAAGCCGTCCTTTGATTCGAAATTATCGACGCAGGAGTCTGGTATTCCCTTTTTTCCGCATAACTGCATATACCGAAACCGCAACACTGTAAATATATGCCTTCCCGAGCGAGAAGGCAGGTAGTTTTTTATTTAAAGTAAGCTAATATCGCGTCCTTGATTTGTATCATTCCGACGTCGGTCGGGTGTCCATCCTCTTTGTCAATATTTTCGAGCGTAATACAGTGGACTTTATAATGCGAACAAATCTCCTGCTGTCCTTTGGTTATACCCTCGGATAAATCGCAATTTATCAAATCGACTATCTCCGCTTCAGGCGCTTTTTCCCTGATTTTTGCAATCAAATATGAAAATGCAGGGAGAAAGGATTTTAAATCCTCATCGGATATTCCCTCGTACTTTATTGTTCCGAGGGGAGAGCCTGCCCAGCAATCGTTGGTTCCTCCGAAAATGAACACCGTGTCTATACCATCCATTCCGTTTTCGTCGGCATATTTCAGGAATCTGCCCACAAACGAAGTATCCGGGCAATAGTTATTATCGTATCCGGTATTGCACACAGTAGTACCCGAAAAGCTCTCGTTCGTCACAAGCTTCGATGCGGTTTCGCCGATAAGCATATGCCACCAGGTTTTTTCAACCTTGTTTACCTTGCTTGTCCATTCTCCGTAGTATGCCCCGTACCCGTCGGGAATATACTGATCGAACGTCGAATAACTGTCCCCCAATATTAATACATTTCCAAACTTTTTCACTTTCTGTTTTTGTCCCTTTCTCTTCCGGATTCTCTGTATCTTACCCGCCTGTTATTTTTCTTTATGTATACCGAAATAATAATTATTATTGCTATAAGGAATATAAGCGCTAATGAAAATATGATAACAATCAGCGGATTTTTTAAAAAATTTTTAACGCAATCAAGAAAGAACAGCCATGTGCTTCTGTCAACATTGCTTTTGGAAACAAGGTCAACCTCGCCTAAATAGCCCTTGCTTTTGGAAAAGACCTTAAGCTTTCCGACGTGCTCTCCCTCTTTTACGGGAGCTCTGAGCTCCTTCTTTTCAAGCTCCCATTCAAAGGATATTTCCTCGTCAAGCTTAACGTCCCTCGGAAGCATAACGGTTATATTTGTTTTCGGAAGCAAAATTACGTGGTCAAGTCCCTCACTCAGCTGAACGGGAACCTCACAAATCATATCCGCAGTATCAACTACGGTAAAAAGCTCAAAGGAATCGGACGCCCATTTTAAAAGCGTTGCGCAGTCGTCGTATGTCGTATTGCATCCCTTATAAGGCAATTCCTCGGGAGTTCTCGCCCCCATTACACAAACAATATTTGTGAATCCGTTTTGAGTTTTATCCGCAACGCATACGCAGGAGCCTGCATTTTCGGTAGCGGAGGCATTCAGTCCGAAGACGCTGTCGCGTACATAATTAAGATTGTAATATGAGGATATGAAATAATTCTTATTGTACACCGTGAAATTTCCGACGCTTTCAAGCAGGTACGAGCTTGCTTCCGTGAAAGAGGTATAGACCTTATTACTGCACAGCTCCTTTGCCAATAGGCATATATCGTAGCTCGTAGTTACCGCTCCGCTCTCGTCTATGCCGGACGGATTTCGGTAATTGGTATTATTCATACCCAGCTCCTTCGCTTTGTTGTTCATTTCCAAAACAAAGGAATCAGCCGAGCCCGAAATATCAAAGGCCAATATCATAGCGGCGTCGTTATAATTACCGATAATCATCGCCGCCAGCATATCCTTAACGGTTACAGTGTCCCCGGGTAAAATACCTATGCCGGAGCCTATTTGCGAGCCGAGCGCCTCGGAGCTGACGGTAATTGTACCGGACAGGTCGTCTCCGTAATGCTCCAATGCAATAAGCGCCGTCATCATCTTGCAGCTGCCTGCCGGATATACCGCCTCTTCGGAGTTTTTTTCGTATAACACATCCCCGTAATCTGCGTTCATTACACAGCAGTTATCGGTATATTTTATGTCCGGATCGTCCGAAGCAAAAACAGATGATCCGGAAAATACCGTTATCAGTATGAATAAAGCGGCAAAGACCGCTGTTTTAATTATGTTTTTCATCTATTGTATGCACCCTTCGGTGTCGATTTATTTTTGATTAATGAAGTAATCCGTCGCTGTTTTTTTATCTCTCGATAATTGCTCGGACAACTCCGAAAGAGAAGAAAATTTCATCTCGTTTCTGATTTTTTTATGGAATTCAATTTTTATTTTCTGACCGTAATAGTCGCCCTGCTCATTGATAATATGAGTTTCGCATACTCTGCTTCCGTCTCCGTCTACGGTGGGTCTGATACCGATATCGGTGATACATACTTTTTCTTTTAACGTTGTAATATATACCCCGTTTTCGGGTAAAAGAAAGTTATCGCAAATATCGAAATTCATCGTCGGAAAGCCTATTTTCCTGCCTATTTCATTACCGTGAACAACTGTAGACGTAACAGAATAGCGCCTGCCCAACAGACGGGAGGCAAGAGCAATATCTCCGTTTGTCAAAGCATTTCTTATTCTCGATGATGAAATAACGTCTCCTTCCTTGCATACGGGAGGAATGCAGATACACTCTCCATTATAATCGGCCATCATATCGCAAAGCAGCTCCGGAGTACCTGCGGCATTTTTACCGAAGCTATAATTAAAGCCGCAATATGCATATTTTGCGTCGCACCGCCCTATAATGATATCTCTAAAAAAGCTCTCATACGAAAGATTCACTATCTCGCTAAAGTCAAGAACAAGAGCATATTTTGCTCCGCAATCGGCAAAAAGCCGCAGCTTCTCGTCAAGTAAGGTTATCATGGGAGTGCCGAAAGGATTTTCCGAAAAAGTCACCGCGCACAACGGAAGATTGCTTTCCGAGGCTCTTTTCAGGATCTCTCTGTGTCCCAAATGCACCCCGTCAAAGGTGCCGAGCGCAACCGACATTTTTCCGATAGGCTTATTACAGACCGAAAGTGCGGTCAGATCGAAAAAATACATTGCTTATTTTATACCGAGATATGTTTTAACAAGGGTATTCATAAGCTCGTCTCTGTCAATCTTACAAATCAGCGCTCTTGCATTTTTATGATTCGTAATATACGTAGGGTCCCCCGAAAGAAGATAGCCTACAATTTGTTCGATGGGCTTATGACCCTTTTCCAACAGAGCCTTGTAAACCGCAAGCAATATCTGCTTTGTTTCAATCTCCTTCTGCTGGTGAAGTGTAAAAGTAATTGTTTTGCTGTTTTCGTTGTTCATTTGGTTTGTCCTCCTATGAAAAAACAAAAAGTGGGTATAAGCACCCACTTTTTATGAATCACCTAAGTGGGTGATCCCGAATCTCTTATTTTACGATCTCGCCTTCGCAGTTCATCGGAGCAGCTGCCGCATTGGACTCATCTGTGTCGATGTGCATAGCAAGCGCGAAGCTGTCGTTAACACGTACAACTACATCGCCGAATATGAGCGGACGGGGTGTGTCAAGACGAACGGAAACTATTTCCTTGTCCTTTACGCCGAGCCTTTCTGCGTCGGCGGTCGTCATGTGAATATGACGCTTTGCGGCGATTACGCCGCAGGGAAGCTCGATTTCTCCGCAGGGACCTACCACCTTGCAGCCGGGCGTGCCTTCAATGTCTCCGCTCTCGCGAACGGGAGCCGCAATACCTATCGAACGGGCGTCCGTGAGAGAAATTTCAACCTGACCCGCTTTTCTCGCAGGTCCCAATATACTTACGTTTGCAAGCTCTCTCTTGGGTCCTACAACCGTTACTCTCTGCTCCGAAGCATACTGTCCGGGCTGAGAAAGCATCTTTTTCACTGTGAGCTCGGCTCCTTTGCCGAATAATGTTTCAATCTGCTCCTGCGTCAAATGAACGTGGCGGGCAGAGGTTTCAACTATAAATTTATCTGCCATGAATTAACTCCTTTAGCATTGACTTATTCGCCTATATTATACTATATTTTCTCAAAAAAGTAAAGATATAAAAATGATTTTTTAAAGTATTTACCTTAATTTTTATCCCTATTATTCGCCCATAAATAACGGTGTGGAAAAATATCTCTCGGCGGTGTCGGGCAATACGGTTACAACCGTCTTTCCGGGACCCAATTTTTTTGCCATAGCAATGGCCGCCGCTACGTTTGTTCCGCCGGAAATTCCGACCATAAGGCCTTCCTTTCGTGCAAGGTCCCGTGCAGTATTTATTGCCTCCTCATCAGAGACAATATAAATGCTGTCGTAAATATTGCAGTTTAGGTTATCGGGAATTAACCCGTCTCCTATTCCCATTTGCAGATGAGTCCCTACTGTTCCGCCTGCCAAAACAGCGGCGTTTTCAGGCTCAACCGCCCAAACGGTAATATCCGGATTTGCCTCCTTCAGTATCTCACCTATACCGGTAATTGTGCCTCCCGTACCGATTCCGGAGCAAAAGCCGTCAATCACGGTATCTGCGTCATTCAATATTTCCCTTGCGGTATCACGACGGTGGACTTCGGTATTTGCAGGATTGGAAAATTGTTGGGGAACGAAAACATTCGGATCTTCCTTCTCCATTCTAAGCGCTGTATTTAAACACTCCTCAATACATTTCCCTATGTCTCCTGCGTCATGTATCAGGATTACCTGTGCACCGTAATGTCTGACAAGCTTGCGCCTCTCCTCACTCACGGAATCAGGCATAACGATTACGGTTTTATGACCCGTAACGGCGCCTACAAGCGCCAAGCCGATTCCCTGATTTCCGCTTGTAGGCTCTACAATAATTGTATCGGGAGTGATTTTACCGCTTTTTACGGCGTCCAAATACATATTGTATGCGGTTCTTGTCTTTATTGAGCCGCCTACATTAAGGCCCTCATATTTTACAAGTATTCTTGCGCTGTTTTCATCGGTCATCCTGTTTAAGGCAATCATCGGTGTATGACCGATCGCCTCCAACACATTTTGAAAAACCATAATTAATTCAGCAATCTTCCTTGAATGCAACGGGCATTCCCAGCCTGTCGGATTCAAAGGAGGCTTCAATGACCTTCAAAACGCGCATTACTTCTTCGTGCTTAATAAACTGATCCGCTTTGCCTTCGATAACATCAACAGCGTTGCGGTAGAAATCGTAAACATCGCTTTTCGGCAATTCAATTTCGTATTCTTCAAGAGTTACATCGTCTCTCGGAGCCATTGTTTTCGTAAGGCCGGAGCCCGCAAGGACGGGCTTAACCTCCTTTTCATACCACTCTCGGCAGGAGCCCACCTGAATATTATCGGACCAGTCCTTCAATATTGCGGTACCGGTTGTGCCCTGCATATAAAATCTCGGCATTGAAATAAAATTGAGCGTTCCGAGATCAATAAGTGCGTCAACGCCGTTTTCAAAATGCATTTCAAGCTTGAAGCCGTCGTCGACCTCGTCATTTGTAATATGACTCATGCGGCAGTATACGGTCTCTATTTTCGAGTCTACCATTTGCAGTATCTGGTCGATTAAATGAACGCCCCAGTCGTATAACATTCCGCCGCCGTGAATTTTTTCTTTTCGCCAGTCCCCGGGTATGCCTCTCGAACCGTGAACTCTCGATTCAATATTGAAAACCGTGCCGATTTCACCGGATTCATAAATTTTTTTCATTGCGAGGTAATCTGCATCCCAGCGCCTGTTTTGATGCACCATAAGCATCTTTCCGGCCTTCTTTGCCGCGTCTACCATAATCCGATACTCAGCGCATGACATGGTAACAGGCTTCTCGCAAATTACATTTTTTCCCGCCTCGAGACACTTCACGGCAATTTCAAGATGAGAATCGTTCGGTGTCGCTATCGTTACCAGATCCACTGTTTTATCATTTAACACTTCTTCAAGCGAAGAATAAGTGTAAATTCCTTTTTTCTTTGCTTTTTCAACTCTCGATTCGGCGATATCATATATTCCCGCCAGTTCGATTAAATCATGGTCAACCGTTTGATGATAGTGGAAACCGTATCCCATACCGCCGAAACCGATTATACAAAGTCTTTTTTTCATCGTTCAAGCCTCTCTTGTGCATAATAAAAACTTCAATCAATATATTATATCATATCAGCAAAAAAGTCAACAAATAAAGTTGATTTTCTTAAAATTATGTGATATAATTCAACATCGGTAAGAATTTTTTAAGTAATTGGAGATATATTGTAATGGAGAAAAAAAGCTTCGCAAGAGAGAACTATTCCCTCTTGTGCGATTTTTATGAGCTTACCATGGGAAACGGCTATTTTGCCACCGATATTAAAGACAAAATAACATATTTTGATTTGTTTTTCCGTCAAATTCCGGATCAGGGAGGATTTGCGATCGTATGCGGACTAGAGCAGATAGTCGCCTATATTGAGGCTCTCGGCTTTGACGATGACGATATTGAATTTCTCCGTACAAAGGGTTGCTTTTCCGAGGAATTTCTTGCTTATCTGCGCAATTTTCGCTTTACGGGCGATATTTATGCCATTCCCGAGGGTACTCCCGTGTTTCCGCAAGAGCCGCTAATCACGGTAAGAGCTCCCGCCATTGAAGCGCAGTTCATCGAAACATATTTGCTTTTGACGCTTAATCATCAAAGCCTAATCGCAACTAAAGCAAACAGAATATGCAGAGCCGCAAACGGCAGACCGGTTTCCGAATTCGGCTCAAGACGTGCGCAGGGCGTAGAGGGTGCGATCCTCGGCGCAAGAGCGTCGTATATCGGCGGTTGCTCGGGTACGGCTTGTACGATTTCCGAAAAATGGTTCGGCGTGCCTGCGGGCGGCACCATGGCACATTCGTGGGTGCAGATGTTCCCGAGCGAATACGAGGCGTTCGACACCTATTGCAGACTCTACCCCGACAATCCCGTTCTGCTTATAGATACATACAACGTAAAGAAAAGCGGTTTGCCGAATGCCATTAAGGTATTCAAAAAGCACGGTATTACTAAGTGCGGAATTCGTATTGATTCGGGCGACATTACATATTTAACAAAGCTGACAAGAAAAACCCTTGATGAGGCAGGTCTTAACGAATGCAGAATTGTAATTTCCAATTCACTTGACGAGTATATTATCCGCGATATCCTTCAGCAGGGCGCCTGCGTTGACGCCTTCGGAGTGGGAGAAAGGCTCGTAACCTCAAAGAGCGACCCCGTATTCGGCGGTGTTTACAAATTAAGCGCAGTAGAGGAAAAGGACGGAACGGTAATTCCGAAAATTAAGATATCCGAAAACGCCGCAAAAATTACTGTTCCGGGCTTTAAAAAGATATACAGAATTTACGAAAATGCTTCCGGCAAGGCCGGTGCGGACTTGATTTGCTTACATGACGAGGTTATCGACACGACAAAGCCCCTGACCATTTTCGACCCCGACTATACATGGAAAGAGAAAACCTTTACGGATTACAGAGTCGAAGAACTGCAAAAGCCGATTTTCTTAAACGGTCAAAGAGTGTATGAGCTTCCGACGGCAAAGGAAATCAGGGACTATTGCCTGAAGCAAATTGATTTGCAGTGGGACGAGGTTAAAAGATTTGAAAATCCTCACAATTATTATGTTGACCTCTCAAAAGAACTATGGGATTTAAGACACGAGCTGCTTCGCACCCAATCTAAAGGTGTAATGTAAGCAACTGCGCCGTTTTAGAATTAATTCAGTGCTTTTGCGTTGCACCGTATCAAATTTAACGGCATTGATACAGCTTGTGTTTTGTGCTAATAGTATTTTTGTTGTACAAAAATAATTGTTTACATTATCTCGGTTTATTTCAAAGCCGTGATAACGTATAATAAACGGAGTACATAAATCATGTATTGCAAAGCAAACCGAGCGGTGCGTGTATTTATGAGTAATTATCACGCTTATTTATTTCTAACATATAGTTATTTTGCATAGAAAGCAAGCTGATTATATGTTATAAGCGGGTGTGGCGGAATTGGCAGACGCGATGGATTTAGGATCCATTGGGAAACCGTGAAGGTTCGAGCCCTTTTACCCGCATCACAAAAGTCCGAAACCGTTAATACAATCGGTTTCGGACTTTTATTTTTTTCCTAACTGAAAATCCTTGTAAATCAAAGAGTTCTGGCAACAGGGGGTTCAAAACGAACCTCTTGCTGCCAGAACTTTTTTGCTTTCCAGGAAAAATCATATATTTTTATGATTTTCAAATGATGCAAATACCGCTCTCGGTACCCCACCTGCACGGCGTTTTGTTCCCACCGTGCCGGATTAAGTGCCCCACTGTCACGGAAGGGTGCCCCACTACTTCACATAAATCCCCGCCGGAGCTTTTCCACCGCCATAGCGGCTTGCAGGCGTGAGCCTGTGGGAAAGTCCG
>JAQXHN010000025.1 GCA_029007295.1 Clostridia bacterium
TTTTCCTTATCTCCAGACTTGAAAAATCCTTATCGGCGGGAATATCAATATCGTCGATGATAAGGATGCTCGTAACGTCCTCATCACAAAGAGCCGAAATAAGCTCTTCATAATTACACACCGACTGCGTCTTGCCTTGGCGGTTGCTTTCAATTTGTTCCGCCGAAATCATCCCCCCGGGAATGACGCCTATAAGCATCACAATGCATAGAATAAAGCTTGCTAATCTTTTTTTCATTTTTGACCTCCGTAATATGTTTAAAACTCCCACCATTATAATAACATACAGTACATGTAAATTCAATATTTTTCTTTAATTTTTATAGGAATTAACACCGAATGTTTGCGCCTTATTATATTGACATTAAAATGCCGTTGTGGTAAAATTTTGATATACTTATATTGCGAGGAACATTATGTCAAACTTTTTAGATTATGTTAAAAAACATACAGACGAATATAAAAGCATTCCTTTCTGGAGCTGGAATGACAAGCTTGAGCCTGCCGAACTTAAAAGACAGATTTCCGATATGAAGCGACTGAATATGGGAGGCTTTTTTATGCATGCGCGCTCCGGTCTTGAAACCGAATACCAAAGCAGCGAGTGGTACAACTGTATAAACGAATGCATTAAAGAAGCAAAAAAACAGAATATGCAGGCTTGGGCATACGATGAAAACGGTTGGCCGAGCGGCTTTGCCGGCGGCAGACTCTTGACGAGCGATGAAAATTATGCCCACTACCTTGAATATAAGGTTCTTGACGAATTCGATGAAAATGCTTTCGGTGTTTATTTACTGAAAAACGGAAATATCTCGCGCATCATTGCCCCGGCAGACGGAGAAAACGAATATCATACCTTATATCGCTGTGCGGATGAATCGTATGTTGACACAATGAACCCCCGCATTACAAGAGAATTTATAAGGCTTACTCACGAAGAATATAAAGAGGCAACCGGGGAAGAATTCGGTAAAACAATGCCCGGCTTCTTTACGGACGAGCCCCAGTATTATCGCTGGAAAACGGTTTGGTCCGACATGATGACAACCGAATTCAGGGCAAAGTACGGCTATGATGTTATGGAAAAGCTGCCTGCCCTCTTTATTGATTTCGACGGCGCAGACGAATTCAGATACGATTACTACTACCTTTGCAATGAGCTTTTTACGAATAATTTTATTAAAATAATTTTTGATTGGTGCAATGAAAACGGCGTTGAGATAACGGGGCACGCAATTGAAGAAAAAATTCTGTTCGGGCAGATGTGGTGCTGCGGCGGTATTATGCCGTTCTACGAGTATATGAGCATTCCCGGAGTCGACTTTTTAGGCAAGGGTCACGGAAACGACATCTCTTCAAAGCAGGTGGGATCGGTTGCGTCTCAGCTCGGCCGGAAAAAAGTCCTTTCCGAGATGTTTGCCTGCTGTGGATGGGACGTTACTCCCCTTGAATTAAAACGAATTGCAGAGCATCAGTATTACGGCGGTGTTAACCTTATGTGTCAGCATCTCTATCCCTATTCCATAAGAGGTCAAAGAAAACGAGACTATCCTGCTTTTTATTCCGAGCATCAGTCATGGCAGGAGGCTCTGGGAGACTTTAACTTATATTTTGCACGGCTGGGCGCCGCGCTTTCCTGCGGCACGGAAAAAGCGAATGTTTTGGTCATACACCCGATGCACTCGTGTTATCTGTCATTTATTCGTGAAAACGACAGAGCAAGCATTGCAGAACTTGAGGACGGCTTTGCGCTTGTTACGGATACACTTTCTCAAAATCAAATTCCGTACCACTACGGCGACGAAACATTGATGAGAAAATACGGCTCCGTCGAAGGAAATACAATAAAAATCGGAAAATGCGCCTACGATACCGTTGTTTTACCGGAAATATATACTCTTGATTCGTCAACTGTCGAATTATTAAAGCAGTTTACCGAAAACGGCGGTAAGATTTGCTCTATGGGAAAATTGCCTGACAGAATTGACGGAAGAAAGGCGGATTTATCCTTTATCATACCGAATACAACGCTTGACGACATGATAAATGCAAACAGCGTAAGCGTTACAACCGAATCCTCGAAAGCACAGCTTCGTATAATGCAAAGAGAAACGGAATTCGGCAACCTTTATTATGTTTTAAATCAGTATAAAAATCCGATTACCGATTTAACCTTGGAATTTAAAAATGCAAAAAACATTTCAAGAATTGATTTGCAAACCCTTGAAGAATTCGGTATCGGCAAAAATAGGGTAACCGTTGACTTAGGTCCTGTTGAATCAATGCTCTTTATAGACGAAAAATGCGACAATAAACCTAAACCGAAAGCAACAACTATGAACCATACTCCGTTTGAGGTTGTTTCTGTCAGCGATAATTCATTTACACTCGATTATGCAAAACGCAGCTCCGACGGTGTTAATTTCAGCGATTTACAGCCCATTGTCAGAATTAAAGACAATTTACTTAAGGAAAAATACAAGGGAAAGCTATGGCTTAAATACGAGTTTAACTGCAATTCCGTGCCCGACAGGGTTGAGCTTGTATGTGAGAAGCTGAATTATGACGAAATAACCGTTAACGGAAAAACCGTTTTCCTCACCGAAAACTATATAATTGACAGGAGCTTTAAAACCGTTTCAATTACCGACTGCATAAAAAAAGGCGTAAATGAAATAGTATTGTCCCTTGACTATTTTCAGAACGATTATGTATATCATGTGCTCTATGATGACGGGGTTTCCGAATCGCTTCGAAACTGCCTGAATTTTGATACGGAAATCGAATCAGTTTATCTGTTCGGTAATTTTAAGGTTGCAACCGAAGCTGAAAAATTTGAGCTGAGAGAGCGAGATTACTATGAATATTTCGGCTCGTTTACCTTGGAAAAGAACAACGGTATTATTGATATATCCGATATGACAAAGAACGGCTATCCCTTCTTTTGCGACAGTTTGGTTTTAAAAACAAAAAAGACAGACGGCGGAAACCTTCTTCAGGTTCCCGGAGTTTTCTCTGTTTGCGAGGTATCCGTAAACGGCGCTCACGTAAGCTATCTTCTCTTCAAAAACGAATGTGATTTGAGTGATTACATTAAAACGGGCGACGAAGAAATAACAGTTAAGGTATGGCAGTCAAGACGCAATCTGTTCGGTCCTCACCATTATATCGAATATGAAGTTATTGCGTCTCCCGAAAATTTCTCTTTTGAAAAGCAGTGGAACAAGGATAAATGCCCTATTTATACAGACAGGTACTCCTTTAAAAAGTTTGGAGTGGAAAAATAATGGAAGACATTTTTGCAAATACCGTTAACGAGGCGATAACGGAAATTAATAACGGCGATGCTCAAAAAGGCGCCGCTCTGTTGAAAAAGTGCGCCGACGGCGGCAATGCAGACGCCATGTATTATCTCGGTTATCTTTTTTATAAGGGGAACGGCGTTCCGAAGAATTATAAAAAGGCTCTGTCGCTTTTTGAAAAAGCAAGCGACAGAGGAAATACGAAGGCCTCGTTCATTTTGGGCAATATGCTGATTTCCGGAAACGGCTGTGACAAATCTCCTGAAAAAGCGGCTGAGGTTTGGGAGGAAGGTGCAAAACGGGGAAATGTGCAATGCGCATACAATCTTGCAATGCTCTGTGACCGAGGATTGGGGGTAAGGACCGATAAGGCAAAAGCTATTTCCCTTCTTCGCTTTTGCGCAGAAAACGGAATGGAAAAAGCAAAGGAAATCCTCGATAAAATTACGGTAAAACAGGATAACACCGAAAACATAAACGAGCTTATTTCACTTGCGGAAAAGGGAGACGCAAAAGCGTTGTACCGTTTGGGCGTTCATAAAATGAGGGGGACAAAGGTTGCAAAGAACAAAACTGAAGCAACAAATCTGTTCATTCATTCCGCAAAGCAAAATTATTTTCTTGCTTGCGTTGCGCTCTTTAACCGCTATTATATCGACGAAGAGCTTGAAAAAATATGGTCGTGCGCCGAATACTGGCTTGCAAGGTCGATAGAGCTTGATAAAGCAAGATTTAATATCGTTCACCCGAACATAGTAAAGGCGGTAGAAATATTCGGTAATGCGCAAAAGGAAAACGATAAGGAAATAATTGCCAAAATGCTGGTTTCCTGCATCGAAAACGGTTTTCACGGCGCTTTTGTACCTTTGGGAGATTTGCAGAAAAACGAGAACGACGCATACGGCTTTTACTTAAAAGGCGCAAATGCCGGCGACGCTACTGCTTATCTCAGGCTTTACGACATATACTCAAATAAAGAATCTCCGCTTTTCAACGAAGCCAAAGCGTCAGTAATGCTTGAAAAGCATGAGCAAATTGCAAAAACGGTAAGACAATTCAGCGAATGAGAGGCACTAATGAAAATCGTAATTTTAGACGCACTCACGGTTACAAACGGCGACATTAATCTTAATATGTTTTCCATATACGGAGAGGTTGTACAATACGGGATTTCTTCTCCCGAGGAGATCCCCGAAAGAGTTAGCGGCGCCGATATTATTCTTTGCAATAAAACAGTACTCGGCGAAAATGAATTAAAGAACGCCCAAAAGCTTAAAATGATTTGCCTTTTTGCAACGGGTTACAACAATATTGATACCGTATACTGTGCAAAAAGGGGAATTTGCGTATGCAATGCCGGTACTTATTCCACAGAATCTGTGGCGCAGCATACCTTTGCCTTGATTTTGGAGCATTTCAGCCGAGTCGGCGACTATGACAAATTTGTGCAGGAGGGAAATTGGCTGAATTCACCGAAATTTTCCATGTTTGTTTATGCCTCGGACGAGCTTTTCGGTAAAACGCTCGGTATTGTCGGTCTCGGCAGTATAGGGTTAAGAGTTGCAAAAATAGCCAAAGCATTCGGTATGAGGGTTATTGCGTCAACGAGAACTCCGAAGAATATCGAAGGTATATGTGAAGTACCATACGATGAATTGCTTGAAAGCTCCGATATTATTTCCTTTCACTGCCCTTTAACCGATAAAACAAGAGGTATGTTCGGCGGTGACGAAATTGCTAAATGCAAAAACGGCGCTTTTATAGTCAATACCGCAAGAGGTGCCGTTATTGATGAATTTGCTTTGGCGAAAGCCGTAAAATCGGGAAAACTATCCGGCGCCGGAATTGATGTTCTCGCAAAAGAGCCTATGACGAGCTCATGTCCTTTAATCGGTGTTGAAAACATAATTATTACACCTCATGTCGCGTGGACTCCGTATACAACAAGAGACAGGTTGTGCAGAATCGTTTCGGATAATATTGAAGCCTTTATAAAAGGTAATCCGAATAATAAAGTTAATTAGCAAAAGCTCCCATGACAGTCAAATAAGCTGTCATAGGAGCTTTTTTTACTTAGAATACATAGAGCCGATTATTTTTCGGACAAGAGAGTTAGGTAACAGCTTGCAAAGAAATCCCAGAATTTTATTGCCGCCGCCGGGAATAAAATAAGGCTTGACTCGCTTTTTTATCGCAACCTCGGCAACGAATTTTCCGACCTTTTCTGCGCTCATACCGTGCTGTTCGTCATTTTCCATACGGGCAATGCTTCTGTTTGTTCTGTCTTTATAATCCCCGTTTTCAGCGCTTTTTTCTCTTGCCTTAGTAAAGCCGGTTTTTGTATCGCCCGGGCGAACGCAGCATATTGAAATTCCGTACGGCTTCACCTCGTTCGACAAAGCGAACATATATGAATCAAGCGCCGATTTTGAAGCTGAATAAAAGGCTTGAAAGGGGATAGGAAAAATCGACGCTAACGAGCTTATACCGACAATTCTTCCGTTGCGCTGCAGTCTCATTTGGGGTAAAACGGCAGAAACACATGAAACCGTGCCGAAAAAATTTACGTCAAACTGTTTTTTTGCAAGAGCAATAGAAGTGGTTTCGGACGCTCCGGAAATACCGAAGCCTGCGCTGCATATTAAAATGTCGATTCTTCCCTGCTCCGCCGTAACCTTGGTTACGGCGTTTTTTACTTGTTCTTCATCGGTTATATCACATGAAATATGTATAACTCCGTTTTCACTTTTTCCGTGACGGCTGAACGAATAAACACTATAACCGTAACTTGCGAGTAGCTCCGCCGCACAGCGACCTATCCCGGATGAAGCGCCCGTAACAATTACTACTCTTTTTTCGTCAATTCTTTTCATAATTTATATTTCCTTGAAAATTATGATATTAAACTTATAATCATTATACTTCGGCATTATACTTCGGGTATCAAATCGTACTTTTTAAGTACATTTGCAATAATCTCCACCGCTTCGTCAATCAGCTCGTGCGTATGCGTAGCCATTAAGCTGGTGCGAAGCAGACATTCATGAGTTGCGCATGCCGGGGGAAGAGTTGAATTAACATATACTCCGTTGTCGTATAAATCCTTGGCAATAACAAGCGTCTTCTCTTCCTCGTATGTATAAATCGGAATTATGGGAACAATTTCACCGTTGGAAGGACGCATTTTTATATTGTTCTCCGCAAGCCTCTTTCTCATATATAAGCCGTTATCTTGAAGCTTATTTACTAACTCCGGATGCTTCTCCAACTGACAAAGAGCCTCTAACGCCGCCGCCGCATTTGCGGGCGGTATGGAAGCTGAAAAAATAAAAGGACGGGACGAGTGCCGAACAAAATCAATTACTCTCTCGGAGGCCGCCATAAATCCTCACAAAAAAGCCAAAGACTTTGAAAAAGTGCCCATTTGAATATCTACCTTGTCTTCTATTCCGTAATAACTTCCTGTTCCTCTTCCTCCGTCACCCAATACACCGATTGAATGAGAATCGTCAACCATTACTCTTGCTCCGTATTTTTCAGCCAAACTGCAAATCTTAGTCAGATTTGCTATGTCTCCACCCATAGAAAACACGCCGTCCGTTACAATTAAACAGCCTTTGCTTTGGGGCACTTTGGAAAGAAGTCTCTCTAAATCCTCCATGTTGTTATGCTCATAGTGAACGCATTTTCCGAAAGAAAGCCTTGCGCCGTCGTAAAGACTCGCATGATTTTCCGAATCCATTATTATGTAGTCGCCCAGTCCCGCAATTGTGCTGATTATGCCTAAATTTGTTTGAAATCCCGTAGAAAAGGTTATAACATCGTCCTTGTGTAGAAATTCGGCAAGCTTTTTTCAAACTCTAAATGAAGCTTTAGGGTTCCGTTCAAGAACCGTGAGCCGAACATCCGGAGCCTAAGCTTTTATAAGCTGATACGCCGGCGTTGATTACTTTTTCATTAGTCGTCAATCCGAGATAATTGTTGGAACCGAGCATGATTCGCCGTTTTCCTTCCATTATCACCTGCGTGTCTTGCTTTGATTCCAATGCGTGAAAATACGGGTATATTCCCATATCTTTAATATCATCGGCTCTTGAACGCGTAAAGCATTTAGCAAAAATATCCGTCATATTTTTAACCTTTCATTGAATATGTTAATCTAAAAAAGAATATTTCCGTTGAAGTAATTCTGCTATATCTAATATAAGCAAAGAGCATATCAAGATTATGTATAGAATCAAATAATATCCTCTGTCATAATCAATAATGATATGCTCTTTATCTTCTTTATTCAATCTGTAATTGTCGTAAAACAGGCAATTACACATGGAATTATACTGTATTGTTTAGTCCGACACCTTTTCGATTTGAATGTTATTATAACATTCCATACCGGTTCCTGCGGGAATGAGCTTACCGATTATAACATTCTCCTTCAAGCCGAGCAGGTTATCCGTTTTACCTCTGATAGCCGCTTCGGTAAGAACCTTTGTCGTCTCCTGGAAGGACGCCGCAGAGAGGAAGGATTCTGTTTGCAACGCCGCCTTTGTGATACCTAAAAGCATAGGAGTTGCCTGTGCGAGTGAAAGCGTTCTGTCTCCATCGTCAATAAGCTTCTGAATTCGCTCATTTTCACTCTCAAACTCGGTAACATCAACGACGGTACCAACGAGAAGGTTTGTACTGCCGGAATCGTCGACCTTGCATTTACGGGTCATCTGACGGGCAATTACCTCAATATGCTTATCGTTAATATCAACGGACTGCATACGGTAAACACGCTGAACCTCACGAATGATGTAGTCATAGACCGCATCAAGTCCGTTAATTCTCGTAATATCGGCAGGACTCATAAAGCCCTCGGTCAGTGCCTGCCCTCTTGTAACCGTGTCACCGTCTGCAACAAGCATATGAATACCGAACTGGATGAGATATGTTCTCTCCTCTCCGTCTTCACCGGTAATTGTAACATTGTGACCTCGTTTAACATCGTTAATCTTAACTGTACCGTCGATTTCACTGACAACGGCGGTCTTTTTCGGTCTTCGAGCCTCAAAAAGCTCTTCAACTCTCGGCAAACCGTTTGTAATGTTAGAGCCTGCAACGCCGCCCGTATGGAACGTTCTCATCGTAAGCTGTGTACCCGGCTCACCGATGGACTGCGCCGCAATAATACCGACGGCTTCGCCTACCGTAATAGGCTTACCGGACGCCAAATCGGCGCCGTAGCAATGAGCGCATACCCCATGCTTTGCTTTGCAGTGAAGAATCGAACGAACACATACTCTTTCGATACCGGCGTCAACAATAGCCTTTGACTGTGCGTCGGAAATCATTGTATTCTTTTCAACGAGAACTTCGCCTGTTTCGGGATGAACTACCGTATCTACGGAATATCTTCCGACAAGGCGTTCCTGCAACGGCTCAATAATATCCTTGCCTTCTGCAATGGTTGATACCCAGATACCCTTTTCGGAATGACAGTCTTCCTCGCGGATGATAACCTCCTGCGATACGTCAACCAAAAGTCTTCTTAGATATCCGGAGTCGGCTGATCTGAGCGCCGTATCTGAAAGAGCCTGACGTGCACCTCGCGCTGCCATAACATATTCAAGTATATTTAATCCTTCACGGAAGTTTGACTTAATCGGAATCTCAAGCGTTCGTCCGTTCGCCGCAAACATAAGTCCGCGCATACCTGCAAGCTGACGAAGCTGTGTTGTGTTACCGCGGGCTCCGGAGTCAATCATCATCTTGATTGAATTGTAGCGGTCAAAGCCGTCCTGCAAGGATTTAACGACCTCCTTGGTCGTGTTATCCCAAATGTCTATTACGCTCTTATATCTTTCATTCTCGGTCAGTCTGCCGCGCAAATAATGCTGACGGACCTGCTCAACCTTCTTTTCGGCTTCAGCTATTAATTCATACTTCGCACCGGGTACGTCAATATCCGCAACCGAAATTGAAATAGCCGCTTTCGTGGAGTACTTATAACCCATTGACTTAATTGCGTCAATTACGGGAGCAGTGCCTGCCGCACCGTGAATTCTGATACAGCGGTCTATAATCTGACCGAGCTGTTTCTTCTTACACTCAAAGCCAATTTCAAAGTTTAGTCTTGTTTCGGGATCTGTGCGGTCTACATACCCGAGATCCTGGGGAATTGACTGGTTAAAAATCAGTCTGCCGTATGTCGTTTCAACTAGTCCGGTTACTTCCTCTCCGTCGAAATTCTTTGTTACACGGATCTTAATAGGAGCATGAAGTCCTACGTCGCCGTTTTCATAAGCCATCGTAACTTCGTCAAAGTCACGGAACACATGACCTTCGCCCTTTTCACCGGCTTTATCAATGGTAAGGTAATATGAACCGAGCACCATATCCTGTGAAGGTACGGTCACGGCTTTACCGTCTGCAGGCTTTAAGAGGTTATTTGCAGAGAGCATTAAGAATCTCGCCTCTGCCTGAGCCTCCGCTGAAAGCGGTACGTGAACAGGCATCTGGTCGCCGTCAAAGTCGGCGTTAAATGCAGTACATACCAAGGGATGGAGCTTTATTGCTCTGCCCTCTACGAGCACGGGCTCAAACGCCTGAATCGACAGACGGTGAAGTGTAGGCGCACGGTTAAGAAGTACAGGATGTCCTTTAATTACATTTTCAAGTGCGTCCCAAACCTCGGGGCTGATTTTGTCAACCTTTTTCTTTGCGTCCTTTATATTGGACGCCTTTTGCGTCTCAACAAGGCGCTTCATAACGAAGGGCTTGAAAAGTTCCAGCGCCATTTCCTTAGGAAGACCACACTGATAAATCTTAAGCTCCGGTCCGACAACGATAACGGAACGGCCCGAATAGTCAACACGTTTTCCGAGAAGATTCTGACGGAACCTACCTTGCTTACCCCTGAGCATTTCGGAAAGCGATTTCAAGGGACGATTGTTGGGTCCCGTTACCGGCTTTCCTCTTCTGCCGTTATCGATAAGTGCGTCAACAGCCTCCTGAAGCATACGCTTTTCGTTGCGGATAATGATTTCGGGAGCACGTAATTCAATGAGCTTTGCAAGACGGTTGTTACGGTTAATAACCCTTCTGTATAAGTCGTTTAGATCTGATGAAGCGAAGCGACCGCCGTCAAGCTGAACCATAGGACGGATTTCCGGAGGAATAACCGGAATAACGTCAAGAATCATCCATTCGGGACGGTTATTGGACTTACGAAACGCCTCAACAACCTCTAATCTCTTTATTATACGAAGCTTTTTCTGACCGGAGGCTGTTTCAAGCTCCGCTTTTAACTGCTCCGAAAGGGCTTCTATGTCAATTTCACTTAATAATTCCTTAATTGCTTCCGCACCCATTCCGACGCGGAAATCATTTTCATAACGCTCATAATTTTCACGGTATTCCTTTTCTGTTAAGAGCTGGTACTTCATAAGGGGGGTGTCGCCCGGATCAATTACGATATATTGAGCGAAATACAGAACCTTTTCAAGAAGTCTCGGTGAAATGTCAAGCAGCAGACCCATTCTCGAAGGAATAGCACGAAAATACCAGATATGGGATACAGGAGCTGCAAGCTCGATATGACCCATTCTCTCACGGCGCACCTTTTTGGTGGTTACTTCTACCCCGCACTTTTCACAGATTTTTCCCTTGTAGCGAACTCTCTTATATTTGCCGCAAAGGCACTCCCAGTCTTTAGTGGGACCGAAGATTTTTTCGCAGAAAAGTCCGTCACGCTCCGCCTTTAAGGTACGGTAATTAATCGTCTCCGGCTTCTTAACTTCGCCGTAAGACCAGCTTCTTATCATCTCGGGAGATGCTAAACCGATTCTTATTGAATCAAAAGTATTGTTGTTTTCCATTTGCATTCTCCTTTCAATCAAATATCGTAATCGTCGTCAGCGAAATCGTCTTCGATTACATCGGATTCAAATTCGCTTTCATCAAATAATGAGTCGTCTTCATCTGCTTCTCTAATTACGCTTCCTTCACCGATTTCGTCGGTTTCAACGGTTGCGCCCAAATCAGAAGGAGCAATATACTGTGGCTCGTCGTATTCCTCTTCACCGAGCTTGGCAAGTTCGATTTCCTCTCCGTTCTTATCAAGCACTCGAACGTCCAAACAAAGCGACTGAAGCTCCTTAACAAGCACCTTAAAGGATTCCGGAACGCCCGGAGTCGGAATATTTTGACCCTTTACGATCGCTTCGTAGGTCTTCACACGTCCTGTGACGTCGTCGGACTTAACGGTCAGGATTTCCTGAAGAGTATACGCCGCGCCGTATGCCTCAAGCGCCCATACCTCCATTTCGCCGAATCTCTGACCGCCGAACTGAGCTTTACCGCCCAGAGGCTGTTGAGTTACGAGCGAGTACGGTCCCGTTGAACGGGCATGGATCTTATCATCAACAAGATGATGAAGCTTAAGATAATACATGATGCCGACCGTTACGGGGTTATCAAACTTTTCACCGGTTCTACCGTCATACAGGACGGTCTTACCGTTCTTGTTCATACCCGCCATTTCAAGACACTTTGTGATATCCTGCTCCGTTGCACCGTCAAATACGGGTGTCATTACCTTCCATCCGAGCTTCTTTGCAGCTATACCGAGGTGTACCTCAAGCACCTGTCCGATATTCATTCGGGAGGGCACGCCCAACGGATTAAGAACGATATCCAAAGGTGTGCCGTCAGGCAAGAACGGCATATCCTCGGGCGGTAATATTCTCGAAACAACGCCCTTGTTACCGTGACGGCCTGCCATCTTGTCGCCTACCGAAATTTTTCTCTTCTGTGCCACATATACGCTGACAACCTTGTTAACGCCGGGACTCAATTCGTCGCCGTTTTCACGGGAGAATACCTTAACATCAACAACTACGCCGGATTCGCCGTGAGGCAAACGAAGCGATGTATCACGAACCTCTCTTGCCTTCTCGCCGAAAATTGCACGCAGAAGTCTTTCCTCGGCTGTAAGCTCTGTCTCGCCCTTAGGCGTAACCTTACCGACAAGGATGTCGCCCGCACGAACTTCGGTACCTTTTCTTATAATACCCTCGCTTGTCAAATCCTTCAGGGCGTCATCACCTACATTCGGGATTTCACGGGTGATTTCCTCGGGACCGAGCTTTGTATCGCGGGCCTCGTGCGAATACTCTGCAATATGAATGGACGTATAAACATCATTGCGAACGAGGTTTTCGTTAAGCAATACCGCATCCTCATAGTTATAGCCTTCCCACGTCATAAATCCGATAAGCGCATTCTTGCCGAGGGAAACCTCGCCGTTACAGGTTGCGGGACCGTCTGCTATTACCTGTCCCTTAATAACTCTTTCGCCCTTATCAACAATAGGACGCTGATTTATGCAGGTGCCGTGGTTTGAACGGCGGAACTTTATCAGGTGGTATGCATTCTTTTGTCCGTTGTCGTTTAATATAACGATTTCATCTGCGGAAACCTTCTCAACAATACCGGATTCCTTAGCGCAAACAACAACGCCGGAGTCTATTGCCGCCTTATGCTCCATACCGGTACCTACTATAGGATTGTCGGTAACCATAAGCGGTACCGCCTGCTTTTGCATGTTTGAACCCATCAAAGCACGGGAGTTATCGTCGTTTTCAAGGAAAGGAATCATAGCCGTTGCAACGGATACAACCATTTTGGGAGACACATCCATGTAGTCGGCCTTCTCGGCTTCAACCTCGATAATCTCGGAACGGTGACGCGCCGTAACCTTGGCATTAACGAAGTGCTTGTTCTCGTCGAGCGGCTCGTTTGCCTGCGCTACGATATAATTATCTTCCATATCGGCGGTCATATAGGTTATCTCATCGGTAACCTCGCCGGTTTCCTTATTGATTTTTCTGTACGGCGCCATAATAAATCCGTACTCTGAAATCTTTGCATAAGTTGCAAGATAGGAAATAAGTCCAATGTTAGGACCTTCGGGCGTTTCGATAGGACACATTCTGCCGTAGTGCGTATAGTGAACGTCTCTTACTTCAAATGAAGCTCGGTCTCTTGACAAGCCGCCCGGACCCAGTGCGGAGAGTCTTCTCTTGTGCGTCAGCTCCGCAAGAGGATTGTGCTGGTCCATAAACTGTGAAAGAGGCGACGAACCGAAGAATTCACGAATTGAGGTTGCAATAGGTCTTATGTTAATAAGTCCTTCGGGAGTAATATTTTCGGCGTCCTGAGTCGTCATTCTTTCACGGATGATTTTTTCCATTCTGGAGAATCCGATTCTGAACTGATTCTGTAAAAGCTCGCCTACTGAACGGAGTCTTCTGTTTCCGAGGTGATCAATATCGTCGGTAAAGCCTATATCATAGTACAGACCAAGAATGTAGTTAACGCTGACAAAAATATCGTCTCGTGTAATATGCTTGGGACAAAGCTCCGCTATGTGCTCCTTTGCGGCTTTGATTACCGCTTCTCTGTCCGTACCAACTTCATCAATGATTGCCTGAAGCGCAGATGAAATAACCTTCTCGTTAATACCGGCTTCCTTGAGATCGTAACCGAGCACTGCCTCGGGGAATACCGAACCGTTTGAAAATACACGGAATTCCTCGGTATCGTCTTCAACCCTGACCCATACCTCGTTAACTCCGGCGTCCTCAATAGCTTTTGCCGTATCAGCCGTAATTGTCTCGTCGGGTAACACGAGAATTTCGCCGGTAAAAGGATTTGCAACCGGTCTTGTTGCTACCCTATCGGTAATTCTTGCGGCGATACCGGTCTTTTTGTTAAACTTATACCGTCCCACGGGAGCGAGATCATATCTCTTTGGGTCAAAGAACATATTGCTGATTAATGTCTGTGCGCTCTCGACAAGCGGCGGCTCGCCCGGACGAAGCTTCTTATAAATTTCCTTAAGCGCTTCTTCCTCTGCGGTTGTACCGTTCTTTTCCGCCTCCTGAGGCATAGTATCCTTCTCGATAGTTGCTCTCATCATCGGGCTGTCGCCGAACACCTGACGCAGCTCTGCGTCGGTGCCTATACCCAACGCCCTGAGAAGAATCGTAACAGGCATCTTTCTGTTCTTATCTATACGAACGCTGAGAACATCATTGATGTCGGTTTCGTATTCGAGCCAAGCTCCTCTATACGGAATAATCTGAGCCGTAAAAAGCTTTTTACCGATTTTATCGATAACGGAATCGTAATACATTCCGGGTGAACGAACAATCTGTGAAACAACAACACGCTCTGCACCGTTGATAACGAACGTACCGTTTTCGGTCATAAGCGGGAAGTTGCCCATAAAAATTTCTTTCTCCATAACTTCGCCTGTCGCCTTATTGAAAAGGCGAACCGTAACACGAAGAGGAGCCTCATAGTTCACATCTCTGTCCTTACATTCTTCGACAGGATACTTAGGTGTAGGATCTACAGTGAAATCAAGGAATTCAATGTAAAGATTGCCGGAATAATCCACAATAGGAGAAACATCCTTCAATACTTCGCGAAGTCCTTCATCCAAAAACCACTGATAGGATTTGGTCTGCACCTCGATTAAGTTAGGCATCTCAAGAACTTCATCTATTTTGGCGAAGCTCATTCTGGTTACTTTACCGAGTTTCTGTTCTTTTACCACTAAACCGTCCTCCATGTTAATAATAACTGAATAAGAAATTTACACACAATATACAGTCCGCTAAGGCAAAAAAATCATACCGGAATTTCTCGATGTCCGCAGTGACACCCGATGAAATTTTGCTCCATCCGTATGACATGCTGGTTACAGTCAAATTATAAACAGAGCAAAATTCGACGAGAATCAACCCCGGAAATGTTTAAAAAACAGGTATGACCTCATATATATTATGTTTTTGCGTAAATTCGAACAAAATTATATCATATATATAATCGAATTGTCAAGTAAAATAAAAAAATATTAAATTTATTTACAAAAAATTAATTTATTAAATATTTGTAAAACACTTGCATTATTTGCTGATTTGTGGTATTATCTTATGGTAATATGCGTTCTTGCATAAAATGTCTACGGACAACTTTTACAGGAGGTGAAAATCATGCCGAATATTAAATCCGCAAAAAAGCGCGTGCTGGTAACTGAAAGCAAGACTCTTCAGAACAAAATGTTCAAGTCATCCTACAGAACAGCAATGAAAAAGTACGAGGCCGCCGTTGCTTCCGGTAACAAGTCGGATGCCGAGACTGCCTATGCTGATGCCGTTAAGAAAATCGATGTTGCAGTAGCTAAGAACATCATTCACAAGAATACGGCTGCGAGAAAGAAATCTCGTTACACAAAGATGCTCACGGCTATGCAGGCATAATCTGCCATCGTAAGTTTTCGCCGATTTGGAATTATTAATTTCAAATCGGTTTTTTGTTTTCATATTAATAAATAATACCGTATTTTGCTTTAACTGCTTAAAATACGGTGTTTTTTTATCCCTCCTTATATTTTTTATATCAGGAAATAATATGTATATCCGATAATGTAAAATCAAAAGCACTTTTTACGGCCGAGAAGGATATAATATATTGAAAAGGAATATATTGTCGGATTATTCTTTTTTATACTGTGACTAAAATTATCCGAATGTAGCGATAATAAATGCATAAGGAGATGTAATTCATATGAACACAAAGGAAAAAGAAAATTTTTACACAAATACACAGCACAATAAGGTTGCGGTTCGCAGAGGCGACATATTTTACGCAGATTTAAGTCCGGTTATTGGCTCCGAACAAGGGGGCTTGCGTCCGGTACTGATAATACAGAACGATATTGGAAACAGATATTCTCCGACGGTCATTGCCGCCGCAATTACAAGCAAGCTTGACAAGACTCGCTTACCCACTCATATTGATGTTTCGAAATCGCTGGACGTTAACAAATGCTGCGGTCTTGCATGTGATTCCGTTATTCTTCTCGAACAGATACGGACGATAGATAAACGACGTTTGAGAGAAAAAACGGGACATTTGGACGATTCGCTGATGGAAAGGGTAAATATTGCAATAAACATCAGCTTCGGGCTTTGCCTGGCAAATGAATAATAAATCCGGGATATTTCACGGCAATGAAATATCCCGGATGCTTTTTTCGAAAAAATCAATCAAAAAGTGCTTCCGTTTCTCTTCTTATCTGAGAACATATTCTCTTAGATTCTTCAATTGAGTCTGCATGTATCATATAGTAAAATTTAATTTTGGGCTCTGTGCCGGAGGGTCTTACAACGGCAACATTTCCCTTTTCGGTTTCATAGTAAAGAACATTGGATTCGGGAAGTCCCGTAGAAAACGACTTACCTGTTGCGATATCCGTTATTGTTCCTTTAAGATAATCCCGTACTGCGGCAATTTTTTCTCCGTTTAAAGCAGCAGGCGTTTTTTTGCGGAGCGTATCCATCTTCTGCTCCATTATTTCGGCGCCGTCCATACCCTCGAAATATTTTTCGCAGGTTTTTTCCGTATAATAGCCGTACCGTTTGTATAAATCCGTCAGAGCGTCGTAAAGAGTCATATTTTTCTTCATATAGTACGCAGCCATTTCACATATAAGCAAGCTCGCTACCACGCCGTCCTTGTCTCTGGCATAGGTACCCTTGAGATAACCGTAGCTTTCCTCAAATCCGAGAATAAAAGAGCCCTTCCCTGTCTGCTCGCTCTTTTTGATTACCTCTCCTATATATTTAAAGCCGGTGAGCACGTTATAAATTCGGACTCCGTTTTTCTCGCAGATTTTAGTCGCAAGCTCGCTTGTTACTATCGTTTTGACGACATAGGGGTCCGGGGGCATACAATCCCTCTCTCGATATGAAGCGATAATATAATCAATAAGCAAAGCTCCTACCTGATTTCCCGTTAGACATACATAATCGTTTATGCTGCGGTCAAACACCATAACGCCTACCCTATCGGCATCCGGATCGGTTGCGATGATCAGCTCCGCATTTTCTCTCTCGGCAAGAGGTATTCCCTCTTCAAATACCTGCTGATATTCGGGATTCGGCTTCGGAGTGGTGGGGAATTCCCCGTCCGGCTTGCTTTGAGAATCTACAACGGTCAGTTTCTTTACACCGGCTCGCTTCAACACCTTCGGAACAAGACGGTAACCTGCGCCGTTTAAAGGAGTATATACAACGCTCAGCTTTTCCGCCGTTTCGGGAATTATACTTGTATCAACCGTTTCCTTTAAAACCGCCTCGATGTATTTCTCATCAAAATCGCTTTCGAGAATTGTAATTCTGCCGTCGTTTACCGCCGTTTCAAAATCGCACATTTCAACGGACAGCATATCCGTTTTTTCCATTTCCGCACTGACAACCTTTGCCTGCTCGGGCGAAATCTGTGCGCCGTCCTCCCAATATACCTTAATGCCGTTATACTGCTTAGGATTGTGAGACGCAGTAATATTTATTCCGGCAATACACTTAAGCTCCCTTACGGCAAACGATAAAACAGGAGTGGGTCTCAATTCATCGAAAATATATGTCTTGATATTATTGAAAGCAAGCACTCTTGCCATTGTTTTGGCAAAAAGCTGCGAATTGTTTCGGCTGTCATATCCTATTACAACTCCCTTTTCCCTTGCGTCACTGCGCTCTATTAAGGCGCAAAGCGCTTTTGCGGTATGAGCTACCGTAATAACATTCATATACGCAGTGCCTGCCTGCATAACAGCGCGCAAGCCCGCCGTTCCGAAATTCATTTGGGCGGAAAAGCGTTCCTCTATAGCCCTATCGTCGCTTGCGATTGCATTAAGCTCCGACTTTAAATTCATCGGCACATATTCGCTTTTTTTCCATTTCTCGTACTGTGAAATATACTCTTTCATGTAATATTTCTCCTTGGATAATAAGTATAATACGGTTAATTTGCTCTGTAAATACCCCTTACCTCTATTCCCGGAATATTCAGCAACAGAGCTAACACAAGCGGACAGGGATTATCGTCACTTAATTCAAAAACGCACTGCGTCCTGTTTCTTTTGTCGCTAAGAGAAACCGAGTGAATCTGAAGCAGCTGTGCGCTGAAATACTCTCCGATTGCAAAAAGACGAGGAGTGTAATTTCTTTCCTGAGTCATTTTGACCGAAACCCGCATTTTTCCGCCGACATTAATAATCATCGGATTTTTAGCAAGTAATGCATAGCTTGTCGTACCGAAATCATTTTCATTTTCCAGCTTGACGGAGCCTACGGTATACAGCTCATATTTGTCTATCAGATTAGAAAAGCCCTGCAAAATGCCGTCATCAGAGTTTTCATGAGGCATAACGGCAAAATCGCATACGGAATGATAAACATTCTCACACACAGTTGAAAAGGTGTCGGCATACCGGATTCTTGCGTTGTCAAAGGCAACGGAAAAACGTCCGTACGCTTCATCGGACATTTTTCCGCGTAGGCAGGAAATTACGGTCTGTTCGGATACTTTCTCCTCAATCGGGGAAATCATTTTACAAAGCGCTTTGGCGCTCGGCATTGAGACGGTATCGGCGAGCGACTTACAAAACAGTAACCTTAACAAAGTTTCCGGATAACCGAATTCACTGCTCATCCCTTTTATAGCCGTATTTAATTTTTCGATTGCGGAGTCTGTATCGGATATGATATCCTCAAAGCGCAAACCGTTCGCACCTATTCGGACAGCCTCCGAAACATGAACCTTTATACAGTGGCTGAGCTTTTCGTATTTACGATTTAGATATCCGATATTTTCAACACAGGCATGAAATCCCGTTACGTTCATTCAGTCAAGCACCTTTTTGATTAAATCGTAGCTGTCGGAAAGAAAGCCTCCGAGCTCCTCCGATTTTAACGGTCTTAATGCCAAAAGCGCAAGCGAATAAATCATTCTTGCGACGCTTTCATCCGGCTTTTCGGCAAGTCGGCGGACAAGCGAGCAGGAGGAATTCAGTATAAGCGTACTGTCAACGGGAATATCCGCACCTGTATTTCCGGATAAGCTATACAGCTTCATCATATCGTTCATACGTCGGCTCTGTTCATCGGTTGTAATAATTGCGGGCGTGTTCTCATCGCGAAGCGATTCAAATTTGACCGTTGTATTTCCGAGCACAACTTTCTTGAACAGCTCCTCCAAATCCTTGTTTTCATACATCTCCCCGTCTGCCTTTAACGCAGAGGCAACGTCGGCGTCGACTCTCTTGAATTTTACGTCCATATCGGTCTCTACAAGATTAATAAACTGCGAATCCATGAATGAATCGAGTAATGCAACCTTTATACCGGCGTCCGTAAACATCTTAACATAGCTTGATTTTGTTTCCTGACTGTCGGTATAGTAAACAGTCTTATCCTGCTTTTCCTTCGCTTCGTCGACAAGAGCCTTCAGCGTAATAAAGTCGCCGCTTGACAGCTGTGTTATTACAGAATCCTTCACCCTGTCGTAGAATTTGCGTTCACGCATACATGCAAATTCAACAAAGAGCTTAATATCCTTCCACATCTTTTCATAATTTTCTCTGTCGGTGTTAAACAGGGAGTTGATCTTATCGGCAACTTTTTTGGAAATATGCTGCGCCATTCTCTTTGCGTAGGCGCTGTTCTGCATATAGCTCCTTGAAACGTTCAGCGGCAATTCGGGACAGTCTATTACTCCTCTCAGCAGCAACAGATAATCCGGTAAAAGCTCCTTAATGCTGTCGGACACAAAAACCTGATTATAGTAAAGCTTAATCTGTCCCTCGAGAGCGTCGGTATTTGTATTTATCTTCGGGAAATAAAGTATTCCCTTGAAATTAAGCGGATAATCGGCGTTGATATGAATATGGAAAAGAGGCTCGCGGAAATCGTTAAATACCTTTGTATAAAATTCCTTGTATTCATCGTCGGTGCAATCCGAAGGGTTCTTCTGCCATAAGGGCGATGTTTCATTTATCGGCTTAGGCGGAATTTCATTTCCGTCCTTATCCTTTTCGGCGTCTGTTCCCTCTAAGAAAATTTCAACGGGAACGAAGGCGCAATATTTATTGAGGATAGAGCGAAGCTTGTTTTCGTCGAGATATTCCTTTTCTTCGTCGGCAATATGCATTATTACATCGGTTCCGCGTTCCGATCTCTCCTCGCCGTCGGAAAATTCGTAGTCGCCGTCCTCCGTACACGACCAGTGTACGGTCTTTGAGCCGTCATATGATTTTGTAACAACGTCAACCCTTTCGCTTACCATAAATGCGGAATAAAAGCCGAGTCCGAAGTGACCGATAATTCCGTTGCTCTCATTGGAATCGCCCTCGTATTTTTCAATAAAGTCAAGGGCGCCCGACAGTGCTATTTGACATATATAACGACGCATTTCGTCCTCATTCATACCGATTCCGTTGTCGGATACGGTAAGCGTAGACTCATCCTTATCAAATTTTACGGTAACCTTAAAGGCGTCCTCAATCGGCTCGGTCTCGCCGAGCGAAGCAAGTCTTTTAAGCTTTGTTACGGCGTCGCATGCATTTGATACTATTTCACGAAGAAAAATTTCTTTTTCCGAATAGAGCCATTTTTTAATAATAGGGAAAAGATGCTCTGTATCAACGCTGATACCGCCCTTATTCATGCTATTGTCACTCATTATTATGTACTCCCTTTTTTTATTTATGATTTTAAGCAAAACAATATTGTAATACATACATTATTATTTTTCAACATGAATTTTGTAAATAATGAATTACATAAAAAACTTGACTTAAATTTGAAACTGTGATATCATTTATGTACTGTTTATATACATTTAGGAGCAAAATTATGAAAAAATCGACAGTTATTCTTATGTTGGCGCTGCTTTGCACAGCGGTATTACTTTCATCCTGTTCTAAGGACTCGGGAAAAGGCGACGCTTCCGGCGACCCCATAACCGATAGCACAGCCGAGAGCCGAGCCGAGGACACAACCGATAAAAAGCCCGAAGATACAGCCTACAGCGATAATGATAATATTTCGGCTGATACCGACGAAAACGGCTATTTGACATTGAAGATAAACAGTGAGAGCGATATTCCCGACATAAATCAGATGCTTGATTATAACATCGACCACGTTGATTTAAGCGAATACAAGCCGGGAGCCGGAGGCGATATTACCGGTATTTGGTTTTCTTCCGTTTTAAAGGTTCAAATGGAGCTTGACAATAATCCGGAAACGGTTGAATATATGAGCTACCGTGCCGCATTCTCCTTCCGCTCTGACGGAACCGCAAAGCTGTACATCTCCATGGGAGGGAATTTCATCGACGCAAAATATACCGTTTCGGACAACGGCCGAATAGACATCAGCGGCGAAGGTATATCACTGCCTAATGCGAAATATACCGTTTCCGATGACGGACAATACCTTTTATTCGAATCCGATACTCTTACTGCAAACTTTATGAAGGTTAACTGAAATGACACGAACGGAAAAAGCTAAGCACTTATTTGAAGATTTAGGATTTAACTGTGCACAAGCGGTTGCGGGAGCGTTTGCCGACGAGCTGTCTCTTTCCGAAGACATGTTGCTGCGCTTGTCCAGCGCTTTCGGCGGAGGCTTCGGCAGAATGCGCGAAATGTGCGGCGCAGTTTCGGGAATGACTATTGTTTTCGGAGCTCTTTACGGATTCGGAACCGAACAGGGTTCCTTTGACAAAGCAACTCTTTATGAGATTGAAAGAGAGCTTATTTCCGAATTTTCCAAGGAAATCGGCTCGTTCCTTTGCCGCGATATTTTAGGCGAAGATAAGGCGACGGTCGGCGGCACGCCGAGCGAAAGAACTCAAAAATTCTATAACGAGCGTCCCTGCACAAAATGTGTTATGACGGCTGTTTCCATTTTGGATGATTTTATTTCCTCGCAAAAGAACGGTACAAAATGATTATTTCGGGATTGGCTAATCTGACTCTGCTTGATTATCCCGGTAAAACAGCCTGCACGGTTTTTACGGGAGGATGCAATCTTCGCTGTCCCTTCTGTCATAACGCAACGCTTGTTACCGAGGATTTCAGAAGCCTTGAAATCGGTGAGGAAAGTGTTTTTTCCCTCCTCGAAAAGCGAAAAGGTATTCTTGACGGAGTATGTATTACCGGAGGAGAGCCTCTTATCCAGAAGGATATAGATAAATTCATTTCAAAAATAAAGGATATGGGCTTTTCGGTAAAGCTTGACACTAACGGCAGCTTTCCGTCTGTATTAAAGGATTTGCTGTCGAAGAAGCTTGTCGACTATGTAGCGATGGATATAAAGAATTCAAAAGCCCGTTACGGCGAAACGGTAGGTATTGATAATTTTGACACAAAAGAAATCGAGCGTTCCGTAGATATTTTGAAATCAACGGATACCGATTACGAATTTCGCACAACCGTGTGCCGCGAATTTCATTCCGTAGAGGAGATCGAGGAAATTGCAAGGTGGATATCCGGCTGTAATAAATATTTCCTGCAAGCCTTTAAGGACTCGGGAAACTTGATAGGACAGGGTCTTCATTCGCTTGAAAAAAACGAAATTTCGGAAATGGCGGCCGTTGCCGGACAGTATGTTTCTGCTGTCGGTATTCGCGGAATTTGAACGTTTTCACCTATATATTGTGGTTGAATACAAAATAAGCAACAATATATTGATTTTTGCTATTGACATATTCTACATGCTGTGATATAATTAGTGCGTTACCGTTAGGTAGCGCATTATTTTATGTCACCTCATAATCAATATATCGGATTATTTATAAAGAAAGGAAAGAAACAACCGTGTATCAGGTAATTAAAAGAGACGGCAAAATTGCCGAATTTGACATTACTAAGATTAACGAAGCCATCACCAAGGCCTTCGTTGCTCAAAACAAACAGTATCATCCGGGTGTAATTGACTTCCTCGCATTAAAAGTTACGGCTGATTTTGAGCCGAAAATAAAGGACGGCAAGATTGCCGTTGAGGACATCCAGGACAGCGTTGAATCCGTGCTTGTTCAGGCGGGATATGCCGATGTTGCAAAAGCGTATATTCTCTACCGACGCCAGAGAGAAAAAATACGCAATATGAAGTCAACGATACTCGACTATAAGGAAATCGTCGACAGCTATGTAAAGAGCATTGACTGGAGAGTTAAGGAAAACTCTACGGTTACATATTCGGTAGGCGGTCTTATTCTTTCAAACTCCGGTGCTATAACGGCGAATTATTGGCTTTCCGAAATTTATGACGACGAAATTTCCAACGCTCACAGAAACGCCGATATTCATTTGCATGACCTTTCTATGCTCACAGGATACTGCGCAGGCTGGTCTCTGAAGCAGCTCATTCAGGAGGGCTTGGGAGGTGTTTCCGGCAAGATTACCTCCTCTCCCGCAAGCCACCTTGCGACGCTGTGTAACCAGATGGTAAACTTCCTTGGCATTATGCAAAACGAGTGGGCGGGTGCTCAGGCCTTCTCTTCCTTTGACACATACCTTGCGCCCTTTGTAAAGATTGACAATCTTTCATACAGAGAAGTTAAAAAATGCATTGAAAGCTTTATTTTCGGTGTTAACACTCCCTCCCGCTGGGGCACTCAGGCTCCGTTCTCGAATATTACTCTTGACTGGACCGTGCCAAACGATCTGGCAGAGCTTAACTGTATCGTAGGCGGCAAAGAGGTCGACTTCAAATATAAAGACTGTAAAAAGGAAATGGATATGGTAAACAAGGCGTTTATCGAAACCATGATTGAAGGCGACGCAAACGGCAGAGGCTTCCAGTATCCTATTCCCACATACTCTATTACAAGGGATTTCGACTGGTCGGATACCGAAAATAACAGGCTGCTGTTCGAAATGACGGCAAAATACGGCACGCCCTATTTCTCGAATTACATTAACAGCGACATGGAGCCCAGCGATGTTCGTTCGATGTGCTGCCGTCTGCGCCTTGATTTGAGAGAGCTTCGCAAGAAATCCGGAGGCTTTTTCGGCTCGGGCGAATCGACAGGCTCCGTAGGCGTTGTTACAATCAATATGCCGCGCCTTGCATATCTTTCAAAGACTCCCGAAGAATTCTACGAGCGTCTTGATAAATTAATGGACATATCGGCACGTTCCCTCAAGATAAAGAGAACTATTATTTCTAAGCTCCTTGACGAAGGTCTTTACCCCTATACAAAGAGATATCTCGGCTCATTTGACAATCACTTCTCGACTATCGGCCTTATCGGTATGAACGAGGTAGGCTTAAATGCCGCATGGCTCGGCAAGGACATGACGGACAAAGCAACCCAGCAGTTCACAAAGGACGTCCTCAATCACATGCGAGACAGACTTTCCGATTATCAGGAAAAATACGGCGATCTTTACAATCTCGAGGCTACTCCCGCAGAGTCTACCACCTACCGTCTCGCAAAGAAGGATGTTGAGCGTTATCCCGATATAAAGACCGCAAATCAGAACGGTACTCCCTACTATACAAACTCATCTCATTTACCCGTCGGATTTACCTCGGATATATTTGACGCACTTGACATTCAAGACGATTTGCAGACGCTTTATACCTCCGGTACGGTATTCCATGCATTCCTCGGAGAAAAGCTGCCCGACTGGAAGGCGGCGGCTTCTCTTGTTCGCAAGATTGCGGAAAACTACAAGCTCCCTTACTACACGATGTCTCCGACATACTCGGTATGTCCCGACCACGGATATATCGTCGGTGAAATTTACGAGTGTCCCGAATGCGGAAGAGCAACCGAGGTTTACAGCCGTATTACAGGCTACTACCGTCCCGTACAGAATTTCAACGACGGTAAGGCTCAAGAATTCAAAGACCGCAAGGTATATGACATATCCAACTCCGTCTTAAAGCATAAAAACATAACGGAAGAGGTTTTAACGGCAGAAAAGAAAGCCCTTGAAAACGGAGAGCTTCTGCTGTTTGCCACAAAAACCTGTCCCAATTGCAAAATAGCCGCAGCCTTGCTTGATAAGGCGGGAATTTCTTATACTAAGATTGACGCAGAGCTCGACGTGGATATGACAAATGAATACGGAATCCGTCAGGCACCGACCTTAGTTATCACAAACGGTAACGAAGCTGTTAAGGTAACGAATGTTTCTAACATCAAGAAATATATCGAGGAACACAGATAATGTACGATATTTTAATCATCGGAGCCGGTCCTGCCGGTTTGACCTCAGCTATTTACGCTAAAAGAGCGGAAAAGTCTGTTGTGGTTTTAGAGCAGGGTGGCTTCGGCGGTCAAATAACTCACTCTCCTAAAATTGAGAATTATCCGGGATTCGAATCCGTTTCCGGGAACGAGCTTGCAGATAAAATGGTTGAGCAGGCGATTTCTCAGGGCGTCGATTTTGAAATGACAAAGGCTATCGGCATTGATAAAAACGGAAAACACTTTACCGTACACACCGAGGACGGAGATTTTGAATCAAAGGCCGTTATTATCGCAACCGGCGCAAAGCACAGACAGCTCAAGCTTGACAAAGAAGACTCACTTGAAGGCATTTCTTACTGCGCTGTTTGCGACGGAGCGTTCTACAAGGGTAAGGATGTTTGCGTTATCGGCGGGGGCAATTCCGCATTGCAGGAAGCTCTTTTATTGAGCGACCTATGCGCAAGCGTTACAGTAATTCAAAATCTGTCGTTTTTGACCGGTGAAGCAAGCTTGCAAAACAGAATCCGATCAAAAAGCAATGTCAGGGTGATTTTTTCAACCGTAGTAACCGCATTAAAGAGCAAAGACGATTCGCTTAGCGCAATTACCGTAAAGAATACCGACAGCGGGGCTGAATCCGATATAGAAACGGACGGTATGTTTGTTTGCATTGGACTTGCCCCTGAAAACTCGTATTTTGCCTCCCTTTCCGCACTTGACGAGGTCGGTTATATTATTTCGGATGAAAAATGCACGACATCTACATACGGACTTTTCTGTGCGGGCGATTGCCGTACCAAAGCGGTAAGACAAATCGCTACCGCTGTTTCGGACGGTGCGATTGCCGCTCTCGGAGCTATTCGTTACTGCGACGGAAACTGAATAAAAATTTACAAGCTGTTATGAAATTCACTTCATTTCAGCTTGTTTTTTATTTATAATTTATCTATTTATAAGTGAAAAAACGGAAAAAATAATAAAAAATAATATTCATAATTTGTGCATTATGCATAATCAATGATAAAAACAGCAGATAAATTACTTTTAGAAATAACATTGTATTTGATACTTTTTTCATGTATTATATTGTTGTATATTAATACCCATTTCAAAGGAATTAACCTGTATGTTTAAACCGAAACTTCAAAAAGCGGCTTCGGCGATTATTTCGCTGCTGATTTGCTTTTCGCTTTTTTCCTGCTCTTCCGACAAAAACAAGGAAGGGTCGTTCGCAGATAACTGGGAAACGGATTCCGTACGTTATTTAAAATCAGGCAGTCTTAAAGAAGACTCCCACGGCGATAATATTACATTTTCAGAAGAAAGTGACGGAAGTATAAAAGTTAAGGCAGGCAAAGGCTCGGGTTATATGCCGCTTTCCCTGCTGACAAGTAAAAACACTACGCCTCTTGACGGACTGTCAGTTACCATTATGCCCGATGAAATGGATTTCTCTTTAGATGAGATGATAAGAAGTCAGGTAATATCAATTATGTGGACGCAGGATCCGATACAGACAATAGACGAATCCCTGGCTCATTTTGACTTCACGGCAACAAACGGCATCCGTAATTCGGCAGAACCGACAAAGGGTCTATGTATTACGCTTAATAATTCATATTCGGTAAACGACGGTACAAAAACCGCTTCAAACCTGATGATTACTCTGATAAACGGAGATTTTCACGACGCTATCGACCACAGACTCGGTTATCGTTGGTCCTTTACCGCACGGAATTTTTTGAGTCAGTCTCCAAACGGCGACGACACAAAGATTGTATCTAAATATGCAAATATTGATATTTCAGAAGGTCTAACCGTTTCCGTTAAGAAGGATGATATGCACGGTTATATAGTTAATATAAACGGAATAGATTATTACAGCTCCAATTCCATTGCGTATTATCCGAACAATACAAGCGATATGTATGACTTAAACTCCATGACGTCTAAAAAAGAGGATATCAATCTTAATCCGTTGCTTTCATGTGAGAAGGGCTATTTGAGTATAGGAGTTTGCGGTTCGCTTAACGACCCGGGGCTTACATATACATACAGAGTTACCGATATTAACGGCACGCCGGCGGCGTATTGGAACGGAAAATAATACCGGTAACATAATATAGTAATTTAACGGCTGTCGGTTGACAGCCGTTTTTACACATAGTATTTTGCAAGCATATGTACCGCATCGCCTTCGATAATCGGTACAAGATGCTCTTTATATTTGTACGCAAATTGCTTGTTTGAATATTTGTCGGCAAATTCACCTACTACGTCGGAAAGCTGTCCGTTAAATACCAAATAGCAATTACCGTTTGTCGCACAGGAGTAAACGCTGCTTTCTCCCGAGTAACCTATTTTGCTCATTAAATAACAGCATTTTATCAGCTCCTTCATTGTAGCAAAGGAATATATTTTGTAGCTATCGTTTTCATGCAAAGACTTTTCACTGTTAATTGCGGATACAAAAATTTCACATCCTCCGTCCCTCGAAGGAAAAATTTTAATCAGCATTTTGTTACCGACGCTTTCAAAACCGCATATTTTTTTTGCTTTTTCAAGTATTTTACCGATTGACGTGCGAGTATTAATATCATCATACGACATTTTATCTATATCAAGCTCATATTTTTCCATATCATGCGATGTCATCATTACTTTCAGCTTATCACGGCTTATCTTAATCATTTCCATTTGCCATACCGCCCTTCCCCTATCATTATAATCCAAACAGCGAAAAAATGTAACACTCAAATTATGGATATTGCATTATGATTTGATTTGTGATAAAATAATATAGGTATCGGAGGAATGATAATGAAGAATAAAGGAAAAGGAATAAAGTTTTTAATTGTTACGGTTTGCCTTCTTATTTCGGCAATTATGACAAATTCCTGCGTTATAAGCACCGAAGCGTCGAAGGACGGCAAATCAAACGCCGAATACTTCAAGCTCCATATGATTGACGTCGGTCAGGGCGACGCCTTTCTGCTTGAAACCGATAACAGCTTTATGCTCGTAGACGCAGGTCCCAACAAATGTGAAAAATCTTTGATTTCTTACCTGAAAAAACGCCGTGTCAAGAAGCTGAAATACGCCTTATTTACGCATCCTCACGAGGACCATATCGGCTCAGGAGACGCCGTGCTCGATAATTTCAGAGTTGAAAAGGTTCTATTACCCGACGCACAAAGTTCCACAAAGACCTTCGAAAAGCTGCTTGACGCCATTGACAGCGAGAATTGCGAGACGATTATTCCGGAGCAGGGCGATACTTTTATGCTGGATAACGCAAAAATAACCGTTCTCTCTCTTACCGGAATGGAATACGATAATCTGAATAAATACAGCTTAGTTATCCGTGTGGATTTCGGCAATAATTCGTTTCTTCTGACAGGCGACGCAGAATCCGAAAACGAAAAAGACATTTTGAAATCCGAATACTCATCTCTTATTGACTGCGATTTATTAAAGATAGGTCATCACGGCTCAGTCTCCTCTACCGACGAGGCTTTTTTGGATAAGGCTTCCCCGGAATACGCATTTATTTCCTGCGGTGCCGGTAATGATTACGGACATCCTCATTATGAAACACTTGAAAAATTATCAGATAGAAATATAAAAATCTACAGAACAGATTATTGCGGTACAACCGTATGCACGAGCGACGGAAACACAATAACAGTTAAAACGGAGTTTTAGTATGCCGACAATAATAGCCATAGGCGGCGGAAATTACGAAAAAGGCGAAACAGAAAAAATCGACCTTGAACTATTCAGACTTGCTAAAGCCAAGCGACAAAGCGAGGCTCCTAAAATGCTTTATTTTTCTACTGCGGGAGACAATGAGCCCGTCGGCGGCGAAAATGCAAAGAAATATTTTAATTCGCTGGGTTTTGACGTTTCGGTAATGCATTTAATTCGGGATATGCCCTCGCAAAACAAAATTGAAGAGGCAGTATTTTCTGCAGACTGCATATACATAGGAGGCGGCGACACCATTCGTTTGGTACACACCATGCGTTCGCTCGGCGTCGATAAAATGATGTGGGAATCCGCAAAAAAAGGCACCGTACTGAGCGGAATAAGCGCCGGCTGCGCATGCTGGTTCGATTATACGCACACCGACGCCATAGGATATTACGGCATTGAAAACACCTACGTTAAATTTAAATGCTTCGGGTTTATTCCGGCAATGTGTTCGGTGCATTACGGAACAAAAAGAAAAGCCGATTTGCGCAAAAGAATCGCAAACGACGAATCATACCCCATTGTGGGTCTTGAAAACGGCACGGCTATTTTATGGCAGGACGGTGTTTGCCGAACCTTGATTCAAAAAACAGACCGTCGAGTTCATGTATACTATCCGAGCGCTTCGGGCTACAAAATTGTCCGTCCAAAGGAAAGCGAGGAGTTTGAATTGATGTAAAAAAAGCCGTTTTTAAACGGCTTTTTACTTTGATTCCTTTGTTCTGTTAATGATGATTTGGCAGGCGGTATCCATCGAATCGTTCTCCATAAGCTCAATTGCGCCCTTATCGCAAGCGGCTGATAGCTTAGCGTCAATAGGAACTCTTGCAAGAACGTCAATATTGTACTCCTTTGCGACCTCGTCGAGCTTACTTTCACCGAATACGCTGATTTTTCTGCCGCAGTCGGGACACTCAAGATAACTCATATTCTCAACAATTCCCATTATCGGAATATTCATCATCTTTGCCATATTTACCGCTTTACCGACAATCATGGATACCAAATCCTGCGGCGTAGTTACGATTACAATTCCGTCAATGGGCAGCGACTGGAAAACCGTAAGCGGAACGTCGCCTGTTCCGGGAGGCATATCCACAAACATATAATCTACATCATCCCATATTACATCGGTCCAAAACTGCTTAACAGTACCGGCAATAACGGGTCCTCTCCACACAACGGGAGCCTCCTCGTACGGCAAAAGCAGATTCGTTGACATAATCTTGATGCCTGTAGTTGTTTCAATGGGAAACATACCGTTATCATCGCCGCGGACAAGCTGTCCGTGAAGACCGAATATCTTTGGGATAGAGGGTCCCGTTATATCTGCGTCGAGTATTGCGGTATTAAATTCCATTCTGCTGAACAAAACGGCAAGCATTGATGTGGTAAGAGACTTTCCTACTCCTCCCTTACCGCTTACAACGGCAATAACCTTTTTTACATTGCTCATTTTATTCTGCGGAGCCAAAAGACTTTCCTTTCCCTGTTTAGAGGGACAGTTTTCACCGCAGCTCGAACAGTCGTGAGTACATTTTTCTTCGTTAGCCATATTGCACCTCTTATTTGTATTTTCAATAAATATATTATAACCCGATTACAAAAAATTTCAACCCATAAACCGCATTTCACTTAAAAATATGAAGATTATTTAAATTTCGTTAATTTTTCTAAAAAACTCTTTTATTTTATTGAATAATGTAGTATAATGATAAATAAGTATGGAAACTGAATGAAAGGATCACTTACAATGAAGATTGGTTCTATTGCAGAGCTTCTCGGCGCAAATGTAATTTACGGCAATAATATGCTTGATTGCGAAGTAAACAGTGCCTGCGGGTGCGATATGATGAGCGATGTTCTCGCCTTTGTCAAGGATCAAGCTGTTTTGCTGACCGGATTATGTAATCCTCAGGTCGTTCGCACTGCCGACATGATGGACATGCGATGCATTGTGTTTGTAAGGGGTAAAAAGCCCTCAGAAGACATTGTCTCTTTGGCAGAGGAAGCCGGTATTGCAGTACTTACCACCGATTTGCGTATGTATACAGCCTGCGGACTTCTTTATTCCAACGGTCTTGCCGGCGGCAATCTTGCATAGGAAGTAAGACAGATGAGTGATGTTATTAAATTTCATTTTGATGTCGACGGTGAGAATTTTACATCGGCAGGAGAGGCGTCCGTTCAGGTAAAAAAATTACTGCGTCAGATAGGAATCTCCCCCGACTGCATCCGCCGTGTGTCTGTGGCGATGTATGAGGGCGAAATAAACATGGTCATTCACGCAAATGGCGGCGTCGCAGACGTTCTCGTTGACGATGAAAAAATCACCGTTATTCTGGCTGACAAGGGTCCCGGAATTAAAGATATTCATCTTGCAATGCAGGAGGGATATTCTACAGCGCCCGATAACGTGCGTTCTCTCGGCTTCGGGGCGGGCATGGGACTTCCCAACATGAAAAGATACACCGATACTATGGATATTGAGTCAGAACTCGGCGTAGGAACAACGGTTACTATGACCGTTAACATCAACAAATAATCGCCGATCTGCTTATCAATGCAAAGAAAGGCATAATTTCACGATGGATACAAAAAAACATTCAGTGACACTTATGCTTGACAAATGCAAGGGCTGCACAAACTGCGTCAAGCGATGTCCGACGGAAGCCATCAGAATAAAGGACGGTCATTCTGTTATTGACGGTGACCGTTGCATAGACTGCGGCGAATGCATAAGGCTGTGTCCTTATAAAGCAAAAACCGCCTCATACGATTCATTGGATACTTTCAATAATTACAAGTGGAAAATTGCCTTGCCGGCGCCTGCACTTTACGGACAGTTTGACAATCTGTCCGATATAGATTATGTTGTCAGCGGACTTAAAAACTGCGGATTTGACGATGTATTTGAGGTTGCAAGAGCCGCCGAGATAGTATCGGAGTACACAAGAAATTATCTTAAAGGTGACAATATCGTAAAGCCGGTTATTTCTTCGGCATGCCCCGTTATTACAAGGCTGATAAGCATTAGATTTCCTTATCTGTGCGACCATCTCCTGCCTATACTTCAGCCTATTGAGATAGCGGCGAGGATGGCGAAGGAGGAGGCACTCAAGGCTCATCCGGATTTAAAAGAGGAGGATATTTGCTGTCTTTTCATCTCACCGTGCCCTGCAAAGGTAAGCTATGTGAGAATGCCGATTGAAACGGATAAAAGCGCAGTTGACGGCGTTTTGTCTATATCGGACATATATTTTAAGTTGCTTCCGGCAATGCAAAAAATAGTTAATCCCGAAACATCTGCGCAAACAGGAATAATCGGGTTAAGCTGGGCGAGCACCGGTGGCGAAGCGTCCGCACTGTTTAACGATAAATACTTATCCGCAGACGGCATTGAAAATGTCATAAAGGTTCTTGACCAAATCGAAAACGAGAACTTCGCCGACCTTGAGTTCATTGAACTTAATGCGTGCTCCGGAGGCTGTGTGGGTGGCTCTCTCACGGTTGAAAACCCCTTTATCGCAAAGGCGCGATTGCAAAATCTCAGAAGATATTTACCGGTTTCTCTGAATCATATACCGATTGAAGAAACTCACCGTGTCCCGCCTAATGTGCTATGGGACAGTATGGTTGAATATAAACCCGTTTCTCAGCTCGATCCGAACAGAGATGTTGCGATTAAAATGATGTCGGATATTCAACAGATATTTGAAAAATTCCCTCATATTGACTGCGGTGCCTGCGGCGCCCCGAATTGCCGGGCGTTTGCGGAAGACATTGTCCGCTTCGGCGGAAATCCCGAGGACTGTATATTCCTTATGAGGGAAAAATTACACGATCTCGAAAAGGAGAACGGCGACAATGACGGTAAATGATATTGTATCCCACCTTGATTTAGAGGTTTTAAATATGGCATGTTCGGACCGTGAAATCGAAGGCGGATATACCGGAGATTTACTGAGCTGGGTAATGTCAAAAGCAAAATACGGCGATGCATGGATAACCATTATGACAAATGTTAATATTGTTGCCGTCGCATCCCTTGTTGATACGGCTTGCGTAATAGTTGCCGAAAATGCCGAGCTTGCCGATGATGTTATTGAAAAAGCAAAGCAACAGGGAGTTAATCTTTTCAGAAGTGAAAAATCTTCCTTTACGCTTTGCCTTGAAATAGCAAAAATGTTAAAGATATGAGTCGTTATTTTTACGATTTACATATTCATTCCTGTCTCTCCCCATGCGGCGACGACGATATGACCCCTGAAAACATTGCGGGCATGGGCGCCCTGAAGGGCTTACAGATAATGGCGTTAACGGATCACAATTCTTCTAAAAACTGCCCTGCTTTTTTTAAAGCCTGTAAAAGAAACGGAATAATTCCGATTGCCGGAATGGAGTTAACCACCGCCGAGGATGTGCATATGCTCTGCCTTTTTCCTACCCTGGAGTCGGCGATGGATTTTGACAGCTTTGTATATCCTTTAATAATGCCTGTTAAAAACAACCCCCAAATTTTCGGAAATCAGATCATCTATAATGAAAACGACGAGGTAGCGTCAACGCTTGATACTCTTTTAATTTCCGCAACATCTCTCGATATTTCAAATGCGATTATCGAGGTTGAAAAGCGTTTAGGAGTGTGCTATCCCGCCCATATTGACAGACCGTCGAACGGAATTATCACAGCGCTAGGAGATATTCCGGAATTTTACCGCTTTAAATGCTGTGAATTTAACGACCCGTCCAATATTGCAGCTTACCGCATGCAATACCCCATCACCGAAACCATGAATATTGTCTGCTCATCGGACGCTCACTGCCTTTGGAATATTTCCGAGGCGGAAAACAGCTTTGAAATTGATGATGAGCCGTACTCCGGTTCCCTGGTGAGACAAAATTTGATATTTAATTTATTAAATAATTAAATAATATAAATAAAATCGGAGGAAAACAAAATGAAGAAAAACCTGACTACCGTCATGTTTCGCGGTACCAAGTCTCAGGAAGAAGCACTTTGTGCTGTGATTGAGAAGAACCGTGATACTAAGGGTGCGCTTATGCCGATCCTTCAGCAGGCTCAGGAAATCTACGGCTATCTGCCGATAGAGGTTCTTAAAATTATTGCTGAAAAAACCGACATTTCCGTTGAAGAAGTTTACGGCGTTGCGTCCTTCTATTCACAGTTCTCATTCAATCCCAAGGGCGAAGTTGCAATCGCAGTATGTTTGGGTACTGCATGCTATGTAAAGGGCTCGCAGGGTGTGCTTGACCGTATCACCCAAAAGCTCGGTCTTGTTCCCGGAGCAACTACACCCGACGGAAAATATTCTCTCGAAGCTACACGTTGCATCGGCGCATGCGGACTTGCTCCCGTTATGACCATCAATAACGATGTTTACGGCAGACTTAAGAAGGAAGACGTTGACGACATTCTCGCAAAGTATGAGTAATTCATTAAGACAATGAAAGAGCTTTCCCTAAATATACTTGATATTACCGAAAATTCGGTAAAAGCCAAGGCTTCGCTTATTTCAATTTCCTTGTCGGAAGACGAAAACGGTATTCTTACGCTTATCATAGCCGATAACGGCTGCGGTATGGATGAAGAAACCAAAAACAAGGTGACAGATCCATTTTATACAACAAGAACGACAAGAAAGGTCGGACTCGGACTTCCCTTGCTGAAGCTTGCATCAGAGCAAGCCTTAGGCGAAATGAAGGTTGAATCCGAAAAAAATGTCGGCACAACGGTAACGGCTACTTTTGATACAAAGAGTATTGATTTTACTCCCATCGGAGATATGACTTCGACAATAGTGACGCTGATACTCGGTTCTCCCGAAATTGATTTTGAATTTACGCACACTTCACCTATTCTTAATGTTAAGCTGTTTACAAAAGAATTGCGCGAACAGCTGGGTGATGTTCCCCTTGACAATCCCGAGGTAATAACATGGATTAGGGAGTACCTTGATGAACAATATAATAATACGGAGGATAAATAAATGAAATCCATAGCAGAGCTTAATGCTATCAGAGAAAAAATGAAGAATAAAGTCGTCATTCGTGAAGGCGAAGGCGCAATAAGAGTTGTTGTAGGTATGGCTACCTGCGGAATCGCTGCAGGCGCACGTCCGGTACTTAACGAATTTGTTAAGGATGTAACCGACGCAGGACTTTCCGATAAGGTTACCGTAACGCAGACCGGATGCATCGGCATTTGTCAGTATGAGCCGGTTGTAGAAGTTTTCGAGGACGGCAAAGAAAAGGTTACATATGTTAATATGACCGCCGAAAAGGCTAAGGAAGTTGTTGAAAAGCACTTAAAAGGCGGTAATGTTATAGCTGAATACACAATCAGTAATAAATAAGGCAGGAGGAAAAAACACAAATGATTCGTTCACAAGTATTGGTTTGCGGCGGTACCGGTTGTACCTCCTCCGGAAGCCAGAAGATCAAAGAAGCCTTTGAAAACGAAATCAAGGCTAAAGGTCTTGAAGAAGAAGTTAAGGTTGTCGGAACCGGATGCTTCGGTCTTTGCGCCGTCGGTCCTATCGTTATTGTATATCCCGACGGTACCTTTTACTCAATGATTTCCGCCGAGAATGTTCCCGAAATCGTAGAAGAGCATCTTCTCAAGGGACGTCCGGTTGAAAAGTATATGCATCACGAGCACGATGAAGCAATTGCAGAAAAGCTTCCTACATCGCTCGCAGATACTACGTTTTATAAAAAGCAAAAGAGAGTTGCCCTTCGTAACTGCGGTGTTATAAACCCCGAAGAAATAGACGAATACATAGCTCTCGACGGTTATCAGGCTCTCGCTAAGGTTCTCACCGAGATGAAGCCCGAGGATGTTATTCAGACAATTCTCGATTCAGGTCTTCGCGGCAGAGGCGGCGGCGGCTTCCCCACAGGCAGAAAATGGAGCTTTGCGGCAGCTCAGCCTGCAGGCAAGAAATATGTAGTATGTAACGCAGACGAAGGCGACCCGGGCGCATTCATGGACCGTTCAATCCTCGAAGGCGACCCCCATGCGGTTCTCGAAGCAATGGCTATCGCAGGCTATGCAATCGGCGCTGACGAAGGTTACATTTATGTTCGCGCAGAGTATCCTATCGCTATTCACCGTCTTGAAATTGCTATCGGACAGGCTCGCGAATACGGCTTGCTCGGCAACGATATTTTCGGAACAGGCTTTAATTTCGACATTAAGCTCCGTTTCGGTGCCGGTGCGTTCGTATGCGGAGAAGAAACAGCTCTTCTTACCTCTATCGAAGGTAATCGAGGAGAGCCCCGTCCCCGTCCTCCGTTTCCGGCAGTTAAGGGTCTGTTCGGCAAGCCTACAATTATCAATAATGTTGAAACCTATGCAAACATTTGCCAGATTATCTTAAAAGGCGCTGACTGGTTTGCTTCTATGGGAACAGAAAAATCTAAGGGCACTAAGGTATTCGCGCTCGGCGGTAAGATTACAAATACCGGTCTTGTTGAGATTCCTATGGGTACAACGCTTCGTGAGGTTGTTGAAGAAATCGGCGGCGGCATCCCGAACGGTAAGAAGTTCAAGGCTGCTCAGACAGGCGGTCCCTCGGGCGGATGCATCCCTGCTTCCCTTTTCGACACTCCTATCGATTACGATTCGCTTATCGCCATCGGCTCAATGATGGGCTCCGGCGGACTTATCGTTATGGACGAAGACACCTGTATGGTTGACATCGCTAAGTTCTTCCTCGACTTTACGGTTGATGAAAGCTGCGGTAAGTGTGCTCCCTGCCGTCTCGGAACAAGAAGACTTCTCGAAATTCTCGACAAGATTACTTCCGGAAACGGTGAGCTTGAAGATATTGATAAACTCGAAGAGCTTTGTAATTATATCAAATCCGCTTCACTTTGCGGCCTCGGACAGACTGCTCCCAACCCTGTACTTTCTACGCTTCGTTATTTCCGTGACGAGTATGTCGCTCACGTTGTTGATAAGAAGTGTCCCGCAGGCGTATGTAAGGGACTTCTCAGTTATGAGATTATCGCCGACAAGTGTAAGGGATGTACCGCATGTTCCAGAAAGTGTCCTGTATCAGCTATCAGCGGCACCGTTAAGAACCCTCACGTTATCGATACCACAAAGTGTGTTAAGTGCGGTGTTTGTATGGAAACCTGTAAGTTTGGTGCTATCGTTAAGCACTAATGAAGGGAGTTATTAAATAATATGGAAACAGTTAATGTAAAAATTAACGGCAGAGAATATGCCGTTCCTTCAAATTCTACCGTTCTTGAAGCGGCACGCTATGCGAAGATTGATATTCCTACCCTTTGCTATTTAAAGGACATCAACGAAATCGGCGCATGCCGGCTTTGCCTTGTTGAGGTTAAGGGAGCAAGAGGTCTTGTAACCGCTTGCGTTTATCCCGTTAACGAGGGTATGGAAATTTTCACAAACACTCCTAAGGTATTAGCTGCAAGAAAGATGAACCTTCAGCTTCTCCTTTCCAACCACAATAAGGAGTGTCTGTCCTGTGTTCGTTCGACAACTTGTGAATTGCAGAAGCTCTGCAACGATTACGGTGTTGACGAAAATTACTTTAGCGGTAAGGTTAACCATTATGAGGTTGACGACTCTTCCCCCGCTATTATCCGTAACAATGAGAAATGTATCCTGTGCCGCCGTTGTGTTGCCGCTTGCGGCAATATGCAGGGCATCGGCGTCATCGGCGCAAACGACCGTGGCTTCGATACATCCATCGGCTCGGTATTTGAGCACAAGCTCGGTGATACCTCCTGCGTAAACTGCGGTCAGTGTATTGTTGCTTGTCCTACGGGTGCGCTCTACGAAAAGGACGATACTCAAAAGGTTCTTGACGCTATTGCGGATCCTACAAAGCATGTTGCAATATGTCTTGCTCCCTCTGTTCGCGCAACAATCGGCGAATGCTTCGGCTATGAGCCCGGCACCGATACGGAAGGCAAGATGGTTGCCGCTACCAAGGCGCTCGGCTTTGACGGTGTTTACAATATGAATTTAAGCGCAGACCTTACCATTATGGAGGAAGCGCATGAGTTCCTCGACAGATTTACAAAAGGCGAAAATCTCCCGCTTATCACATCCTGTTCTCCCGGATGGATAAAGTATTGCGAGCATTACTTCCCTGAATTTACCGACAATCTTTCTACCTGCAAATCTCCTCAGCAGATGTTCGGCGCTATGTATAAAACCTACTATGCGCAAAAGCACAATCTTGATCCTAAGGATATTCTGTTTGTGTCCTGCATTCCCTGCACCGCAAAGAAGTTTGAGGTTGGCAGACCAGATCAATCCGCGGCAGGAGTTCCGGATGTTGATGTTGCAATCACCACCCGTGAGCTTGCAAGAATGATTGAAAAAGCAGGCATTGACTTCAGAAACCTTCAGGACGAGGACTTTGACGATCCGTTCCAGATCGGTTCGGGTGCGGGCGTTATCTTCGGTGCTACCGGCGGCGTTATGGAAGCGGCTCTTCGTACAGCTGCTGAGGTTGTGCTCGGTAAGCCCCTGGAGAAGATTGACTTTGAAGAAGTTCGCGGTACGGATCCTATTAAGACAGCTACCTACAAGCTCGGCGATGTAACCGTTAGAGTTGCTGTCGCAAGCGGTACTAAGAATGCAAAAGAGCTGCTTAACAGAGTTAAGAGCGGCGAGCTCAAGGTTGACTTCATTGAAATTATGGGTTGTCCCGGCGGTTGTGTTAACGGCGGCGGTCAGCCTTATCAGCCTGCGGTTGTTCGCAATAATGTTGACCTGCGTGCTAAGAGAGCCGCAGTTCTCTACCAGGCAGATAGAGAGCTTGACGTCAGAAAATCTCATGAAAACAGCGCAATTAAAACTCTCTACAGCGAATTCTTTGAAAAGCCCAACAGCCACAAGGCTCATGAAATTCTCCACACCTCTTATATTAAGAGAGGCCTTTAAATCCGATATAGATTTATAATATAATCAGGAGCAGTACAAATCAAGCTTTGTTTGTACTGCTCCCTTTTACCTGTAAGACCTATTTACTTTTATTATTTTTCATTATTTACATGGAAATTTCTGTCCGATGAACCTTATTAATCAAAACATCATAAGAACGCAGATTAAGGCATAAGAAATTCTCCGAAAGCTAAATATACGTTTTCAGCTCGGTATCCTGATACAATGCTAAGCTGTTTAATGCTCTACAGTTAATGGCAAAAAGCAGGTTGCAAACAGTATTTTCATCAGTTGAATAAGATGAGCGTATCCACTGTACTATAACTCCGGTGCTTCCGTTTAATACATAAGAAAAAATGTACGGCTCTGTTTCTTTAGGAAATACCATGTCGAAATTCCGAATAAACTGAATAATTGAACGTTTCATAAATTTTGAGCGAAATTCCGGGTCTGCGGAATCAATCAGCAGGGTTCTGAAGGGTTTATCGTTAGCTCTGATATACTTAAGAAAAGAAAGAATATACTTATGCGCTCCGATATCTTTTTCATTGCCGATTTTCTTTAGATGCTCTCCGGCTGAATTTAAAAGCTCGTCCTCCAGCTCCAAAAGCAGATCTTTCGGCTCGTTGTAATGTGCGTAAAATGTGGAACGGTTAAGCTCGGCTCTTTCGCAAAGCTCTCTTACGGAAACCTTGCCGATCGACCCCTTTTCGCTGAGCAAATCCATTAAAGAGTTTCTTAAAAGCATTTTTGAAAGACGAGTTCTTTGATTATTTTTAATATTCATCTATTTTTCCGTCACTTTCGCAAAATATGTCGATTTTACAGCATTTTTTATACAAATTGATGATTGCAAATCCAACATTGTGTTGTTATAATATTATTATAATACAACCGATAATCATTGTCAATCGGTATGCGTATTACTGTAACTCAAAGCATTTCTTCAGCTTTTTCCAAAAAAACTTTAATTTTGAGTAGGCGAACTTAAAACCGTTTTGAGCCGCACGCCTCTGTTTTTGTTCGTTAATCATAAAAAAGACAGTAAAGTAAATAATAATACTGACGTTTCTAAAAGAACATATACCTTTTTACTCTTTGGCAAAAATGTACAAATTCATAAAAAACGGGGACATTCTCCTCGCAAAAATATAATTAAATTAAGGAGGGACTTTTTATGGTCAATCGTTTTGTTTCAAACGCTGTTTCTTATCACGGTAACGGGGCAATCAAGGAAATTCCCGGTATTGTTGCCGCAAAAGGCTTTAAAAAAGCATTTATAGCTACCGATCCCGATTTATTAAAATTCGGCGTCACAAAGAAAGTAACGGATATTTTGGATAACTCGGGAATGGCATACGTCATTTATTCCGACATCAAGCCCAACCCCACAATAGAAAATGTTCAGTCGGGCGTTGAGGCGTATAAAAACAGCGGGGCAGATTATATGATAGCCATAGGCGGCGGATCTTCAATGGATACCGGTAAAGCAATAGGTATTATAATAAACAATCCCGAATTTGCCGATGTTCGCAGCTTGGAGGGCGTAGCTCCGACAAAGAATCGCACTGTCTTTACAATAGCGGTCCCCACCACTGCAGGTACAGCCGCAGAGGCAACCATTAACTATGTTATTACCGATACAGAGCGCAAACGCAAATTTGTTTGCGTGGACACAAATGATATTCCCGACGTCGCCGTAGTTGACCCCGATATGATGTCAACCATGCCTAAGGGCTTAACCGCCGCTACCGGTATGGACGCTTTGACGCACGCAATAGAGGGTTATACCACAAAAGCCGCTTGGGCTCTTCCCGATTGCCTTAATCTTGAGGCTATTCGCCTTATATCTAAATCGCTGCGCGGCGCTGTTAACAACGAAACCGAGGGACGTGAAGGAATGGCACTCGGACAGTTTGTTACAGGTATGGCATTCTCAAACGTCGGACTCGGAATTGCACACTCCGTAGCGCACACTCTCGGCGCGGTATACGATACTCCTCACGGAGTGGCTTGCGCTATGATGCTGCCGATTGTCATGGAATATAATGCCGACGTTACAGGTGATAAATATAAATTCATAGCAAACGCAATGGGCGTTGACACAACCGGTATGGATCAGAACGAATACCGCAAGGCGGCAGTAGACGCCGTTCGCAAGCTTAGCCGGGACGTTGGAATTCCTTCAAAATTAGAAGCAATTAAAGAGGAGGATTTGGATTTTCTCGCACAGTCCGCCCATGACGACGCTTGCGCTCCCGGAAATCCGAAAGAGGCCTCGGTAGACGATATTAAGTCTCTTATTCGTAAGCTTATTTAAGTATATCCTATTGGCTGATACTGAAAAAATCTGCAAAAAGCAGATTTTTTCAGTCAAACTTTAGACAAAGCCCGAAAGGGCTTTGTTTTTTCAAAAACAGATGAAAAATAGGAAACGTATGGTATAATTAATGTATAAGCTCCTAAAATAATGTTTTGGTAAGCCCGACATTTTTTAGGAGCAAAATAAATGTCGGTAGAGATTGTATTAACTCTACCGAACCATGTATGACGTGTGTTCAAAAAACTGATATCAAATCTACTCATTAAGGCACAAAACACATTAATTTTCTTACAAATATATTTTTCTGTATTATACACCTTTTCACTGTTACTTATTGCTTCCAAAGCACCAAAGGCAAGTTAGGTTAAGAGTAAAAAGCGGAATGTAAAAAAGTAAATCCCCAAAGACCTGCGCCTTTGGGGATTTGGCGCGCCCGGGGGGATTCGAACCCTCGACCTACCGGTTCGTAGCCGGGCACTCTATCCGCTGAGCTACGGGCGCATGTGCACTCCGAAGGTATTCCTCCGAAACGCAAGAAAAATTATACTACAAGTATACCTTTTTGTCAACCCCTTTTTTATATTTAATCATTATTTTAGATAACATTTTTGCTTTTAAAGCTTTTTTGATAAGACGTAAGTACTGAAAAAAATCTGAATAGCGTCGCTTTGAATAATACGGCTTTTACAGCTTTTTTTCGAATTTGCTCTCGGTTTAAAGACGGTGCTCCGAGAGCAAATTCGAACAGCCTAGCGGTGCTTTTTCCGCATAAAAACAGCAGACTCTGTCTGATATTTGGAGAATATGCAAATAGAATTGCATATTCATTTTATACTCAATTATTTAATTCCGAAGCCGACAACGGACAAAATTCGTTTACCGGAAAGCTCATGTTCTCAAATGCACTGCGCGGATCGTCGCTTGATATATCACAGCAAACCTTATCCGGTACGCAGTATTCTCCTGCGCTCACAATAAACTGACCGGGACGTTCAAGTCTTATAACCGAGAAAAATCCAAGAGTTACATATAAGCGTCTCGTAACACAGCCCTCGTCTGCAAGCTTTCCGTCCAGATAACCGAGGATATTGTCCGGTATTTCGTAGGATTTGCATTCGCAAGCCCGGTCTCTTATATCCATTGAAAGAGCTATAGGGTCGACCACCTCGCACACAACGCTCGGTTCATTTGTTTCCCGGGAGTCGAATGAAGGCAATCCGGGACAAAAGCAATCGCATCCGGGTTCGGATTTGAATATTCTTACATTGCCCTCGCTGCCAAACAGTATTACTCTTTTTTCACAAACGCAGATACCGTCAAATTCTTGTGTTCTGCCTGCAGCAATACAGGTTTCTAAAGTAATTTTTGTGAAAAATCTGATATCTGCCTGATAAAATCCCCTGTTAAACTGTACCGGCTCTAAACCGAGATATGTCCATAATACTTCAGTATCCTTTATTCTGACATTGACATTTGAATTAATAATGTCCTGTCCTCTTTCGGTGAGAAAAACTCTCGTATCCGAAAAGCAATCTTTATCACGGCAACTGTCAAGTATCTGATTGCAGTCAATACAAACATTTGTATTTTGGTTGCGTGAATTGCATCTGTTTTCTGCCATTCGTTTATTCTCCTTTGTGTTATCGGTATTATTACCTTCGATATATGATATGCACGACAGTGTTAATCGGTAACAAACGGAGTAATAAAGAAATAATTAACAGAAAATTTATTACCTTGTTAATATGAATATATGAAAAAATATTATAATAGATTAAATGGGGTGATAATATGTTCGGATATATTAAACCTTTCCGTCCTGAATTAAAGGTTGTCGAAGACGAGCTTTATAGGAGCATTTATTGCGGTTTATGCCGTAATATGGGCAAATCTATTTCGCAAACCTACCGTTTCACTTTAAATTACGACGCTGTTTTTCTTGCGCTCGTCCGTATTGCCGCTTCAGGCGAAACCGTAATTACAAAGAGGGGCAGATGCGTTGTCCACCCCATTAAGAAAAGGAATTATATTATTGCTCCTTTATCCTTAACATATTGCTCAAGAGCATTCGCAATTCTTGCAAAATGCAAAAGCGACGATGATATTTCCGATTCAAAAGGAGTAACAAAGCTTTGCGCTGTGACAAAGTCGATTCCGATAAGACGCTACGGAAAAAAATCGGATTTTGCCTCCCTGTCGGCTGAAATAGACGTTCATTTGGCGAATTTGAGAAATTTGGAAAACACCCACTCTAACATGCTCAGCGCTTTGGCGGATGAGTTCGGATACGCTCTCGGGCTTGTTTTTTCTCACGAAACCGAAGGCAGTATTAACAGAATTCTATATGATATCGGCTATCATACAGGAAAATGGATTTACATAACGGACGCCGTCGACGATTATTTTGACGACAAAAAAGCAGGGCGCTTTAACCCGTTTTTATCGGTTGACGGTATTCCTGTTGAAGACATCGAGCAAAGCCTTAATCTTGAGCTGTTGGCGCTGTCACATTCTATAGATTTACTTCCGGAATGTCAGAAAGGCATTCGAAATATAATAGATAATATTGTTTATCTCGGCATGCCTCAAACGGCAAAAACAGTACTGAATAAAGCCAAAGAAAGGAATAAGTGATATGCAGGATCCGTATAAGGTTCTCGGTATTGACAGAAACGCTACCGATGAAGAAATAAAATCAGCATACCGTGCTTTAGCAAAAAAATATCATCCGGATAACTTTGTAAATTCTCCCATTGCAGATGTTGCGGAAGAAAAAATGAAAGAGGTAAACGAAGCTTATCAGCAAATTCAGGATGAGCGTCAGGAAAAATCCGGCGGCGGAAACAGTTACGGAAGAACACAATACAGCACAAATACCGGTGACCGTTCCGCACATGCTTCGAAATATATTCATGTCCGCGAGCTGATAAATGCAGGCAAAACAAATGAAGCAAACGAAATCCTCGACAGCATACCCGTTTATGACAGAAACGCCGAGTGGAATTTCCTTAAGGGATGTATTCAAACGCAAAAGGGCTGGTATTATGAAGCACAGCAGTCCTTTGACGCCGCCTGCGCTATGGACCCGAACAATACCGAATATCAGGACGCACAGTTCAGAATGAAAAACGCTTCTCAAAACTTCGGCAGAAGCTACAGAACCACTACTACAACGGGCGGCGCCTCAGCGTGCGATATCTGCCAGGGACTGATATGCGCCGATTGCCTTTGTGAATGCTGCGGCGGAGATTTAGTTCCCTGCTGCTGACAAAATATGAAAAGCACGAAAAAAATTGCGCTCTCCGCAGTTTTCTGTTCCTTGAGCGTTGTATTGATGTTTTTTGGTTCGGCAACCAATGTATTGGATATTACCTGCGCAGGGTTTGCTTCACTGATTATTCTGCTTGCAAATATTGAAATAGGAACATCTTATTCCCTTTTGATTTATTTTGTTGTCGGCACATTGTCGTTTATTCTTTTACCGGACAAATTCTGCGCCGTATGCTATATCGGCTTTATCGGTTGGTATCCGATTGCAAAAAATTATATTGAAAGAATAAAGTCAAATATCGCAGCTTGGACCGTAAAAATCATACTGTTTAATATTTCGCTTGCATTGATAATATCGGCGTCTGTTTTTATCCTCTCGGATAATGAATTTAAAACGCCGTGGATAATTATTGCCGGCGTTGTAATTTCAAATGTTGCTTTTGTACTTTTTGATATCGCTTTAACAAGATTGATTTCTCTTTATTATTTCAAGTACCGGAACAGATTTAAAAAATTTTTCGGATAAATAAAGGACACGGTTTTTGCCGTGTCCTTAACTGTTTGTTGTTTCGGTTGAGTCGTCATCTGAAGTATACGAGGTTATACCGGAAACAAGATTAATATTATTCTCGTTCAGCGATACGCTGTATTTGTCAATATATTCATTGTAAATATCCTTGATGGCATTTTCTCTTATTGCTTCATACGCCTCGCTCTTCCACTGAATTTCACCCGAACCGCGATAATAAACAATATAATATCCGTAGCTTGACGGAATAAGCTCCGAATCTCCGGCTTTTCTTTCCGTATCGGTACACCATGAGGAAAGCTGAGTCTCCATATCCGAAGTTTTTAATCCGTCATATTCAATATTATCTTCGCTGTTATATTCTTTTGCAAGCTTATTAAAAGCGTCGAGGCTCTTGTCTGTATTTTCCCATTTTTCCCAAAGCTCCTTCGCTTTTTCGTACGCTTTATCCTGATTATTGTCAAAATCCTCAATATCTACAAGTATTCTTGAAATATTTGCCGTTTTGTTGTTGTGACGTGTCGGAGCAGTATAAATATAATAAACGGTATATGTGCCCTGCCCGTTATCGAGCATAGTCATGTCCCCGACCTTTCTGCCCTCTTCGAACGCCCATTTTCCGAAAGCGGTTTTATCGGTATAATTATACTCAACCGTTATTTTTTTTGAATAATACTGCATTTCTTGTTCTGTAAGAGGTGTTTCGAGAGTATCGTTTATTTCTTTTTCATAATTGTATATCCAAGAAATAAAGGCTTGCTCGTTACCTGTCGCAAGAAGCTCCTTGGCTTTCTTTTCCGCTTTTTCATAGGCGGCTAATGTTTCCGCTTCGCTTGCGCCGTCCTTGACGTTTGCTTTTATTGAATAGCTTCTGAAATCGCAATAGACAAATTCCGACTTGTTTTCCTCATAATATTTATCCATATCCTCGTCGGAAACCTTAATAGAAGCAAGGTCCAGGTCATACTGATATGTTCCTGTGTAATATAGCTCGAGCGCTCTCCTGACATCCTCTTCGGTAACTGTTGCGCCGAATCGAGATTTGATGAACTCCTCCTTTGAAATTTCGTAATATTCCGCCGCAGACTTAATTGCTTCTAAATCTTTTTCTACATTTTCCGTAATTTCGGGAGCAGTATTGTTTCCTACATCATAAGCACGCTCGGCAAAATAAAGGAAATTGACGATATTGGAGGTTGTCATAGCGATAAAGTAGTCAAACCACGTCTTGTTTTCCTCGTACAATTTACACTGTTGCTGCTTTAAATCCTTTTTCGGATTAAGATTGTAATATTGAAAATATGAATCGTAATACTTTTCTATCGCCTCATAATAGTCAAAACGGTAAAAGTAATTCAGCATGTTGTTATCCACTTTATAATGCTCGCTCTCAAACGAAATAACATCGCCGGGAGCATCATTGGCTGAGCCGTCCGGAATACTGCTTTTCTGTGTTTCAGATGTATTTGCTTTACCGTCTTCGTTTTTCTTTTCACACGAACAAAAAACACTCAAAAGCATTAACAAACAAAGTATAAGTGCAATTATTCTTTTCATAATATCAGCCTTTCTTTCCGGGGATCATCATAAATATTATAATTGCATACGCTCTAAATGTCAAGTGAATGTTACCTTTTAATAATTATTTCTCTTGATTTTCGGATACCGTTATGGTATATTATTACTATCAAACCAAAGGATAATGTTTTATGAAAGCTATAAAAAGAACCGAACGTGATTCACACGGCGAAATAGAGGTAGACGCAAACCGTCTCTGGGGCGCGCAAACCGAGCGTTCAAGGCGGAATTTTAAAATTTCCTATATGAAAATGCCAAGCGAAATTATATCCGCGCTGACTTATATAAAAAAGGCATGCGCAATAGCAAACTGTAAGCTCGGCAAGTTGTCAAAAGAAAAAGCGGAGGCTGTCATCAGCGCATGCGAAGATATTATCCAAGATAAATATCCTGATGAATTTCCCCTATCTGTATGGCAAACAGGCTCAGGAACTCAGACTAATATGAATGTGAATGAAGTTATCGCACATATCGGCGCCAAAGAAAAGCTCCATCCGAACGACGACGTAAACATGTCGCAAAGCTCCAACGATACCTTTCCCAGCGCTATATGTATTTCGGGCGTTATTGCCGTAAAAAAAGTAATGGAAGCATGCAATGCGCTTGAAGCTTCGCTTAATAAATTAGCCGAAAAATCAAAGGGGATTATCAAGATAGGCAGAACGCATTATCAGGATGCAGTTCCTCTTTATTTTTCCGATGAAATCAGCGCCTGGAGATATGATATCTTAAAGCCGGTATCAATGCTTGAGGATGCAATTTCTCATCTTTCGTATTTGGCAATAGGCGGCACTGCCGTCGGAAGCGGTCTGAATGCGCCTCATAATTTTGATAAAGAGGTCTGCCGAGTGCTTTCCGAAGAATTAGGCCATTCGTTTTTACCGGATGAAAATAAATTTCACGCTCTTTCAAGTAAGGACGCAGTTGTTTTTGCACACGGCGCACTAAAGGCTCTTGCCGCAAATCTGTTTAAGATAGCAACCGATATACGTTTTCTTTCTTCGGGTCCCCGCTGCGGAATAGGCGAGCTGTCAATTCCCGAAAACGAACCCGGAAGCTCGATAATGCCGGGAAAGGTTAATCCGACTCAGTGCGAGGCGCTTTCAATGATTTGCGTTCAGGTAATGGGAAACGATACGGCAATAGGAATCGCCGCTTCTCAGGGACATCTTGAATTGAATGTCTTTATGCCTTTAATTGCATATAATTTTCTTCAATCCTGTAATTTACTTTGTGATTCGATAAAATCCTTTACGGAAAAATGCGTCGACGGCATTCGTATAAACCGTGAAAGGGTTCAGTCAAATCTTGATAACAGCTTAATGCTTGTTACTGCATTGAAGGAGGTTATCGGATACGAAAAAGCTGCCGAAATCGCACACCACGCTCATAGGAACGGAATAACGCTGCGGGAATCAGCCCTACAACTCGGTCTTTGCGACGCCCAAACCTTTGATAAGTACGTTCGTGCAGATAAAATGGTATAAATAATATCGGCTGTTTACATAACGGTAAACAGCCGAGTCTTTTTATCATTTTTCAACTATCAGCAGCTTTTCAATATTTTTTCTTCTTAACGCCGAAGATATTAACGGAAAAAGCTTTTCATATGCCTTATTATTGTACGCCAGCGAACCGAAAGTGAAGTGCTTTGCGGAACCGAACAAAATTAAATATCTGTCCTCATCGGTTAGCTTTCCGAGCAGATCCTGAATAAGATAACAATCGTTTTCGGATATCTTAAGCGTTCCGTAATCCTTTTTAAGATAGTCGCAGAAGAGTGCGTTTAAATAAACAAACGTAAAGAAATTAAATACTGTTCTCTCTTCGTCATAATTTTTATTTTTACATGCCGCAGTATACAGTTTCAAGATGTCTTCCCTGTCAAATTCAGAGCAAAAAACATTTTCATAAAGAAGATTCAGCATATAGGCCTTCAGTCCCATTACGCCGTGTACCATTGACGATTCACAAAGGGGATAATCCATAGCTGCAACAAGGCTTTCGTTGTTTTCACATTTCTTAATCGACGCCATTAAGGTCTGGTCTAAGGTCGTATTATATGCAATATTTGAAATGGGTAATCTTGTACGCTTTAACTTAACAAGCATACTCGTCAGCTCTAACAGGTGCATTTTTAACGTCTTATTTTTCGGAATATTTGCGTCCGCCATTGTGTGTGTTTTCTCCGTTAATAAAATTCACTATTGACAATATGGAAACTTTGTGATATAATGCGACACAGTTAGATATTGTCGGAATTATTACAAAAAATATTCCTTGCAGTCATACAATTAATTATATCATAAAACGGATTTGTTGTCAACCACAATAGATTCAATTATTCAGTTATTTGATATTATTCGGCGAGAACAGCTCTGTTTCGATAAAACAATTAAGAGAACGGTGCCGGCTGTGCCGTGCTGTAAGCACCCGTTGTTTTAGAAATAAGATACCGCCTCGCTTTTAAATAAAATTTAAATAGAAATGAGTTAAAGCTCGGGTGGAACCGTGCGGAAAATAGTTTATTCCTCACCCCGAACAAGCATTTTTGCTTTTTCGGACGGTGAGTTTTTTTATTAAAAATAAATATTACATATAGGAGATTTTTATGAAATCAGTTTATGAAATCTTAAAGGAACGTGAGCAAATATCGAGAGATACTCTCGCCGCTGTTATTGACAAAGAGACTTATGAGCTTTCATGCGAGGTTGATGAGAATTCCGAAATTACCCCCCTTACCTTTGACGACGCCGAAGGAAAAAAGGTATTTTGGCATACCTCGTCGCACATATTGGCGCAGGCCGTCAAGCGTTTGTACCCGGACGCACATCTTTCGATAGGACCTGCTATTGACAACGGCTTCTATTATGATATTGACTGCTCTACCGCTTTTACTCCCGAAATTCTCGATTCTCTCGAGAAAGAGATGAAAAAAATCGTAAAGGAAAATATCAAGCTTGAAAGATATACTCTGCCGAGAAACGAAGCAATTGCCTTTATGAAAGAAAAAAATGAGCCGTACAAGGTTGAGCTTATCGAAGATTTACCGGAAGACGCCGAGATATCCTTCTATCGTCAAGGTGAATTTACCGACCTTTGCGCCGGTCCTCATCTTTATTCAACATCCTCAGTTAAGGCGTTCAAATTAACCGCCATAGCAGGTGCTTACTGGAGAGGCGACGAAAAAAACAAGATGCTTCAGAGAATTTACGGTATCTCGTTTCCCAAAAAAGAGCAGCTTGAAGAATATTTAGAGAGAATGGAGGAGGCAAAGAAAAGAGATCACAGAAAGCTCGGCAAAGAGTTGGGATTATTCACCATTATGGACGAGGGTCCGGGATTTCCGTTCTTTTTGCCTGCAGGAATGACGTTAAAGAACACGCTTATCGACTATTGGCGTGAAATTCACCGCAAGGCAGGTTACGTCGAAATTTCAACTCCGATAATGTTAAACCGCACCCTTTGGGAAACCTCCGGACACTGGGATCACTACAAGGATAATATGTACACGACGGTTATAGACGAGGAGGATTTTGCAATTAAGCCGATGAACTGCCCGGGCGGATTGCTCGTTTATAAGTCACAGCCCCATTCCTACCGCGACCTTCCCATTAGAATGGGCGAGCTCGGCCTTGTTCACCGCCACGAGAAATCAGGCGCCTTACACGGTCTTATGCGTGTTCGCTGTTTTACACAGGACGACGCACACATTTTTATGACTCCCGAACAGATTACAGAAGAAATCAAGGGCGTTGTTAAGCTTATTGACTCCACCTATTCCCTTTTCGGATTTAAATATTTCGTCGAGCTTTCAACCCGTCCGGAAAATTCCATGGGCTCCGATGAAGATTGGGAAAATGCCACAAACGGTCTTCGTGCGGCACTGGAGGAGCTTGGACTTAACTACATCGTAAATGAAGGCGACGGCGCATTCTACGGTCCGAAAATTGACTTCCACCTCGAAGATTCTATCGGCAGAACATGGCAGTGCGGTACTATCCAGCTCGACTTCCAGTTGCCTTCACGCTTCGAGGCCGAGTATGTCGGAGCTGACGACAAGCGTCACCGTCCTATCATGATTCACCGTGTTGTATTCGGCTCAATAGAAAGATTTATAGGTATTCTTATTGAGCATTTTGCCGGCAAATTCCCGACATGGCTTGCTCCTACGCAGGTTATTTTACTGCCTATCGCAGACAGACATAACGACTACTGCAAGAATTTAGTCGATAAATTTGAAAATGCCGGTATCCGTTGTGAAATGGATACGAGAACCGAAAAAACAGGATATAAGATCCGTGAGGCGCAGCTCCGCAAAATTCCATACATGCTTGTTATAGGCGATAACGAGCTTGAATCGGGAACAATTTCCGTTCGCTCAAGAGACGATGGAGATTTGGGTACAAAGAATACAGATGAATTCGTTTCCTATGTCACAAACGAAATTAAAGAAAGAAAGACAACAGTTCCCGAAAAAGCTTAATTTATTACAATGTACGGTAAACAGGAGATTATCATGATTAGATTTAACAAAGATGAATTAAGAGACAAAATTTACGCTTGCTGGGTTGGTAAAAATATCGGCGGAACAATGGGCGGTCCTTACGAATGGTCAAAGGATATTCTTGATATCAAGGGCTTTTCCACCCCGGAGGGCGAAGCGCTTCCAAACGATGACCTTGATCTTCAGATTATTTGGCTGAAGATTTTGGAGGAGCGAGGTCCCCGTGCAGTAACAGGTCAAATTTTAGGTGAATATTGGCTCAACTTTATTCCCCCTACGTGGAATGAATACGGAATAGGCAAATCCAATCTTATGATGGGACTTTTGCCTCCGCTTTCCGGAGAATATAAAAACTATTGGAAGAATTCAAACGGCGCATGGATCCGCTCCGAAATTTGGGCATGCTGTGCTCCGGGTTGTCCTGACATTGCGCTAAAATACGCAGTTGAAGACGCAATGGTAGACCACGGTATGTCCGAAGGTACATATGCCGAAATGTTCACCGCGTCTATTCAGTCGGCAGCGTTTGTTTGCAATGACATTCAAAAGCTTATTAAAATCGGGCTTTCAAAAATTCCGGAAAATTGCCGAGTTGCAAAGAGCGTTAATACCGTTATCGATTGCCATGCAAAGGGCGTTGACTGGAAGGAATGCAGACAAATCCTCGTTAAGGAAAATGAAGATCTCGGAATGTTCCAAGCTCCTCAGAATATTGCATTTACCGTTCTCGGTCTCCTTTACGGAAACTGCGACTTTAAAAAATCAATGATTTTAGCCATAAACTGCGGCGACGATACAGACTGTACCGGAGCCACCTGCGGTGCGCTGCTGGGAATTATGGGCGGTATGAAGGCAATTCCCGAAGACTGGAGAAAATACATCGGAGATAAAATTATAACAGTTGCAATCAATCGAGGCGATATTTGGGGCTGTCCTCAAACCTGTACGGAGTTAACCGACCGCATTCTTGCCGTTGCGCCTCAGGTGCTTTATGCAAATAATGCAAACGCCTTCATTTGCGATAATCAGCCTTCCGATATTTCCGAAGCCTGCTTTGACACAATGTGCAGCAGAGATGCGGCAAAGCGTCTATACAGCCGTCCGGCATGGTCTTACGAAACGGACTTTATCCTCGGTAAAGCGACCGTAATATTTGACGGCGAACCTGTAATTAAGGCAAACGGACAGCTAAATTTTAAGCTCTCTGTTATCAGCACAATGCCGGATCCCAGAAATATGACCTTTAAATGGCATTTGCCCGATGGCTGGAGCGTTGAAGGTCCCGGTTCCGTATATCTTCGCCACTGGTATAATCAGCCTCAAGACCTGCCTACCGTTGCTGAATTTACAATTACTGCAAACGAAAAGGTAGAGCCTTTTAACCGAGTTTTAGTTGAAATTGCCGCACCCGGAAGACCTACCGTCGGATTTGTTCCGGTAACTATTATCGGTTAATACTTTTTATAAATTGAAACGGCTGTCGCATTATTCTGCGACAGCCATTTGATTTTTACCGACTATTCTTAAAATATCCGAAGAATTATTTGCGCATTTGGTATGTCTGATTATGATTTTAAATAACCATACCGCCGTTAACCGAAATAACCTCGCCTGTTATAAACGACGCTTTTTCGCCGGCAAGAAAATAAACTGCATTTGCGATATCCTGCGCCGTACCTATTCTTGACAGAGGCGTTTCATTACAAATTTCCTTAATCGCCGATTCGTCAAGCGTCGCATTCATATCTGTATTAACCGCACCCGGCGCAACGCAGTTAACACGTATACCCGATAGACCGACTTCCTTTGCAAGAGCCTTGGTCAGCCCTATTATTCCCGCCTTGGAAGCACTGTAGTGAACCTCGCACGACGCTCCGGTTTGTCCCCACATAGAGGAAATATTAATAATTGAGCCGCTCTTTTGACTAATCATTGAAGGCAATACTTCTCTCGTAACATAAAATGTACCGCCGAGATTTGTATTTATTATTCTCTGCCAATCGTCGTTTGTAATTTCGGTGAAAAGTGAAAATTGAGCGACGCCGGCATTATTGACAAGAATATCAAAGCCGCCGAGGTGTTCCTTTGCTTCTTTTACGCCGAAGTAAACGCTTTCCGGGTCTGATATATCGCATTTTACGGCATGGGCTCCTGTTTCGGAGCAAACCCTATTCGCCATGTCGGTATTTTCACGATAAAAAAAGACGACGTCACAGTTTTTTTTCGTAAAAAGGGAGACACACGCTCTTCCTATACCACGTGAGCCTCCCGTTATAAGTACTTTTTTTCTTTTTACGTTCATACTAATTTAAATCGTTATAATAAATAATTTCATCCGGAAGGTGATAGCCGAGCTTTTCCCTGGCCAATTTGATAACATATTCATCATCAAACGGTTCGTCAATTTTCGATTTCAGCTCTTCTATTTCGTTTTTGTAATTTAAAACCGAGCTTTCGAGTTCTTTTCTCGTTTCGTTCAAATTGTTGAACTGAATTTGAAGCTTGATTATCGTAAACAGAGAAACGAGGATTATTATTATAAGAGCTATGCGGACAAATAGGTTTGTTCTTGTCAATATAGCACTTCCTTCCGTTTTTTCTTTCTTTTTTCTTATCCGTAATGTGTAATTTTATCTTGGATATTATCGGTAAAAACAGCTTTCTCCTGATTAGCAGACACAGTTTTTTTATCAATCTAATAACAGGCAGGACGGTAAATGAAAATATCGTATAAAAAATACGGTATATAATGTCTATTATTTTTTCAGACAGCTTAATTATCAGCTTTCCAACCGTCAAACGGTATGCAAAAAATCCGGCAGCAGCTCCTATAAGAGAAATAATCCGGAATCTGCCGTCATTAGCCCAATAAGAAAAAATGCAATACGAAACCGAAAATACCGAAAAATATACTATATCCGTTATAAAACAGATAATAAAATCGGCCTTTCTTGCTATTTTTCCCTTCATTGTTTTTGTTTTCAGCGCTATTCTTAATATTCGAAAGCAGTCAAAGAAAGCCGAGAGAATTGCACCGAAAATTACAGACTGTGAAAAAAATAATAATATATCAGCCGAGGACTGCCACAATTTACCTTGCGTCCTTTCGGCGTTTTTTACTCTTTCCGTTTTCTAAATAGAAAATACCGTTAATATCGCCGGAAACACTTGCCTGACCCGTTTCAAGGTCAAGACGCTTCACCGCAAGGGAATTACCGTCTATATGCAATGTTCCCAGAGCCGTGTCAAGTACAACGCTTCGGTCGTCGAACGATAATATTTCGCCTACCCCGGAAACACTCATATGCTTTCTGTCCGATAATTTAATTTCACTGACTTTGTTTTCTTGCATAGCTAATCACCTCGAAATAATTATATTCCGATTTGTGATAGGATATTACTGTCAGTTAATTATTTCATAAAGAGTTGAGGCGTCGGCCTTTCCGACATGCTCGCGAACATCGGTTACACGAAATTTGAGAGTGCGTTCCCCGAACATAACCTCGCAAACATCGCCTACCTTAACGTCGTAAGACGCTTTTGCACGCTTTCCGTTAACCCATACGTGCTCTGCGTCACAGGCGTCGTTTGCAACGGTGCGTCTTTTTATTATTCTTGAAATTTTAAGAAATTTATCTAATCTCATACAAAAAACAGTAACCGGGAACCAGTAAAGACAACGGTTCCCGGTAACATAACAAATCGATATTACTTGTTAACAGCGTCCTTAAGAGCCTTGCCCTGAGCAAAATGAACTCCCTTTGATGCAGGAATTTTAATTTCAGCACCTGTCTGGGGGTTTCTGCCTGTACGAGCCGAACGCTCCTTAACATCGAATGTTCCGAAACCGATAAGCTGAACCTTCTCACCTGCTACAAGCGCATCGGTAAGAGCTGCGAATACTGCGCTGACAGCAGCATCGGCGTCCTTCTTTGTAAGACCTGTTTTTGCAACAACGGTATCAACAAGATTTGTCTTTGTCATTTTTAAATCCCTTTCAATTATTTAGAATTCTAACCTATTATAACACCTATTTTATGTAAAATCAATAGTTTTTTTATTATTTTTATCATAAATAGTAAAAATAATTCAAAAATTTTCTATAAAATCATTGTTTTTTCGATTTAGTGCTTCCTCTGCATTAATATCGAGTAACTTTGCCGCAGAGCATATATTAAAAAGCTGAATTCCTATCATTTCCTCCGCCTGCTCTTTTGTAAGCTCGGAATACATGTCGGAATATTCAAATTTACCGTCCTTGTGCGCTCTTGACTGAAGCTTTTGACATCTTAATAGACTCGGCAGAGCCTTTGGTACATCATCCAGCTTTTTTCGAGTGTTTTTTTGAGCTTTTTCGACCGCCTTAATTTTGTCCCAATTGTCAAGCACCTCATCGGTGTTTTTAACCTTTATGTCGCCGAAAATGTGAGGATGTCTTAAAACAAGCTTACGGCATATACCGTTAATAACATCGTCCATGGAAAACTCGCCGCACTCCTTGGAAATTTGCGCATGGAAAACAACCTGTAACAAGACGTCGCCAAGCTCCTCGCACAGATTTTCATTATCGCCTGAATCAATAGCGTCTACGGTTTCGTAAGCTTCCTCTAAAAAATTCATACGAACACTTTGATGAGTCTGCTCTTTATCCCACGGACACCGCTTTCGCAGTATGAGCATTAAATCAAGTAAATCGTTATATGAGAAATTATCCTGCTTTGCAAAGCTTTGTATTTTTTCTTCTTCATACTGAGTATAATTAATTTCCGTCATTTTATCTGTTTACCTCAACTTATCTTATCAGACGTAGCTTTTTAAGAATACGGATAAGCTTGTCGCCTTTAGGAATTATTTTAAGATCCTCTTCTGTGATTGCACGGAACAGGAATATTGCGGCAATATAAAATAATCCTCCGACTCCGATTGCAACAAGAACGGTCAAGCTTGATTTAATATAGGCAGATATCAGCTTATACGAACCGAGAGCGGCAGCCGCACATACAATCGCCGCCATGAGCGGTCTTAAAAATGTGTCAACGATGCTTGGAATAAAGCCTATCTTCTTTGCAACAAAGAAGAAATTCATTATCACAATAGTAGCGTAGCACAGCAAAGTACCGATAGGCGCTCCGAGAATTTGAATATTCTCCTGCCCGATTAAAAACAGGCTCGAAAGCATTTTAACAACACAGCCGGCTATAATACTGTAAATAGGATACCACTGATATTTATATGACTGTAAAAATGAATTTGTAATTGCAAGCATAGCAACAAAAAACACCGCTATTGACTGAACCGATAACAAAATATCGGTATCGAAGGTCATTTCTACAGGATTATTACTCATTGAGAACAATAATTGAATAATCGGTTTTGAGAGAACGCTCATACCGAGCGCACAGGGTAAAGCAATAAGCGAAGTTACCTTTACCGATGAGTTCATTATCTTGTGAAGCTGTTCCTTTGTACCTGTTGTTCGTACCGTTGAAATATACGGAACAAGAGACCCTGAAATCGGATATATCAGCGCAGGAGGCAGATTAAAGAACGTCACAACCTGAGTCTTGAACGCCCCTATAATACCGGAAATAACCCTCTCTCCGTAGCCGAAGGAGGCAAGTCGGTTTCCGATAATCATACCGTCAAGCATATTGGCAAAGCTCATCATTGATGCGCTGATTGTGACGGGGATTGCGATAATCAAAAGCGTTTTAAGCAAACGCTTGGTGCTTCTGACAGGCAATTTATCGGCGTCGGCAATTTCAAATTCGCGGTTAAAGACCTCCTCCTTGAAAACAAGCTTCTTTACAATAAGGTAGCACATGCTGATAAAAACACCTATCGTAAGTCCGAGAATGGTGAAAGCCGCAGCCTTAGCATACATTATGTCGGCACCGATCTGCCAATCCTTTGTCTCATTTATAAGAGAAGCGATCGACCAGCCGTCGTCAAATTTAAAGCTTAAATTTCCGACCGCAAAATGATTAATAGACCAAATCGCCAATAATATACCGATAATAAGCTTACCGAGCGACTCGATAACCTCCGATATCGCTGTCGGCGTCATATGCTGATATCCCTGAAAATATCCTCTTATAGCGCACGATACACACACAAAAAGCAGTGTGGGAGCTATAGTCAGTATCGACCAATAGAGATGGGGCATTTCGTAAAGTGACGAAAACCATTTGCACGCCCCCATCATTGCTCCCGTTCCTATTGTTCCTATTACTATAAAAGAGACAAGCGCTATGCGGAAAATCTTTTTTGCTTCCCGCAAATTGCCCTTTGAACGGCTTTCGCTTATCATGATTGAAATGGCAACCGGTATTCCCGCGGTTGACACCATGTACAGCCAAACATAAATATCGTAAGCCGAGGAGTAATAGCCCATACCGTTTGTTCCGATAATTCCGGATAACGGTACCTTAAGAAATACTCCGATTATTTTTACAAGAATGTTCGCAACCGTTAGCATCAATACTCCGGAATAGAACAAATTTACTGTCTTTTTTGTTGTCTGCTTTATGCCTTTTTTCAATGTAAATAACTCCTTTTACAGACTTATCTGTATTCCGAACAGAATTTTCTGATTTTTTCAAAGCTGTCGTCAAGACGCTCCCCGGCGCCTTCCGCCAGATACTCATAAGGATATTTGGGCGACGCTATTCTTCTGATTTCGGTATGGTCGGGCGAAACCATTTTCGTAACCGCTCCTGCGCCGATTGCGAAAATGCTGTGGACCTCTTCCATCATATATATATTATATAAGCCTTCTTTTCCCTCGACAGAAAATCCGACGTTTTCATAATTTCCTACCGTATTTTTCTGCCTGTACATGTAATAAGGAATGTATCCCGCATTCTTAGCTTCAAGCTGTGCAAAATCAACGCATTTTCCGACGGTGCCTCCCGTTCTTGAGAAAATATCCTTGTCGTTCCTTACAATATCGGCGGCTCTTTTTACACAGAAGGTATGTACAGTAACATTATCCGGATGAAGCTTCATTATTCCGTCGATAGTGGAAACCCAGCTTGCAAAGCTTTCTCCGGAAAGACCGGCGATAAGGTCGGTATTGATACATCCTATTCCCGAATTTTTCGCTATATCAAAAGCGCGGTAAAAATCCTTTGCCGTATGCCGACGTCCGATATTTTCAAGCACGGAATCGTTTAAGGTCTGAGGATTGATACATACTCTTGTAACTCCGCCCTCGTATGCGGCCTTCAGCTTTTCTTTATTTACGGTATCCGGTCTTCCCGCTTCAAAGGTAAATTCATCAAGCGAGGCAATATCACAAACGCCGCTTATGACTTCAAGAAGATGGGAAATTTGATATTCGTTTAATATTGACGGCGTTCCGCCTCCTATATAAACCGTGGAAACCTTAAATCCCAATTCCTTTATCAGTGAAAAGGTCCTTTTGATATCGCTGTCAAGACGTTTTAAATACGGCTCTATCAGAGACAATAATCTCGGCGTCGAATAGGAAACAAAAGAACAGTAATTACATCTTGACGGACAGAATGGAATTGAAATATATACCGAACACGTGTTATCGGAAAGCATTTTTATCTTTTTATGCTCCGTCTGCGCTATATTCAATACCAATGAAGCTTTTTTCGGTATTACAAAATACTGCTTTGTCAGTATTGAACGAATTTCGGTTGTGCTTGCTCCCTTTTCAATAAGATCACGTACTATCTTTGTGGGTCTGACGCCGGTTAATATACCCCAGGAAGGAGAATATTTAAAGAATTTTTCTCCGGCCTTCAGAAAAGCCGCACCGAGCGCAACCTTCTCCGTTTTTATTTTTGCTTTGGTTTTTATTTTCTGCTCGGAATGCTCCGCCGTGACGCTTATTTCACCTATAGCTATTGTAACCTTCGCTTTAATAAAATCTCCCGCATCCTCGCTTGACACCGTAACTCTCGGAGTTTCCGGAGTAATTTCCTCGTCTTCTGAAAATTTTGCTCCGGGGAAAAATACCATACAAAGAGTCTGAACATAATACCTGTTAATATTATCGCCGACATGAAGTATCATCCCTTTTTCCCCCTTTTAAGCTCGTTTGAGTCAAGAACAATTGTAATCGGACCGTTTAATTCATTTTCAATTATCATATGTTCGCCGAAAACGCCGGTTTCAACCTTTTCTACGCTCTTTCTAAGAAGAGAAACAAAATATTCATACAGTTGATTTGCCTGTTCGGGCTTTTTTGCGGCAAAGAAATCGGGTCTGTTGCCGTGCGAACAATTTGCGGCTAATGTGAAATTCGAAATGGCAAGTATGCCTCCGTTTACATCGTTAAGGGCTAAATTCATTTTATCATTTTCATCGCAAAATATTCTCATTTTCGATATTTTAGCGGCCAAAAGCTCAGCGTCGCTCTTTTCATCCTCCTGCATTACTCCGAGCATAACCAAAAGTCCCTTGTCAATCGCTCCCGTCGTCTTACCGTCAACACGGCATATTGCTCTGTTTACTCTCTGAATTACCGCCTTCATCCCGCAAAGCCTCTCTTTACACTTTCTATATTTTCTATACTATTTAACCTCGAAACAATGGAATTGACATGGTCGAGATTTTTACAGCTTACCGTTAAATTGATTATTATGCAATCGTCCGGAGCCTTCTGCGTATTTATTTGAAGTAAGGTTACCCGCATTTCGGCAAGGGCGGCTGTAATTGAAGCCAGCAGCGAAAACGAATTTCGGGCGTATACGACAAGCAACGCCTCAAACATAGATGAGTTTTTGCCCAATTCCTCATTCTCCCATTTAGCCGAAACAAATCTGTCCTTGTATTCGGGCTTACCGTAATTGTTACAAACATTCGGACAGTCCTTTTTGTGAACGGAAACACCGTAGCCTTTTGTAATAAATCCGATAAGCTCATCACCCGGCAACGGATTGCAGCATTTTGCAAACTTCACGGCGCAGCCTTCTATACCGTCAATTATTACACCGCCGTTTTTATGCTTATGAGTAATCGTACCCGTTTTAATACTGTCTACCGTAATGGGCTTTTCCTCTTCGGGTATCTTAACTACTCTGTCAAACTCATCCTTCAATCTGCCGGAAATCTTGCTGATACTGAGTCCGCCGTATCCTATAGTATTATAGAGACTGTCAACGGATACTATACCTATTCTCGGAATGATGTTGGACAGTATTTCCTCCATCTGCTCTTCGGTAAAAGGACGGTTGTATTTTCTCAGCTCTTTTTCAATCTCGTATTTTCCGACCTGAATATTTTCTTCCTGCTTTTCCTTTTTAAACCACTGTCTGATTTTGGTTCGAGCTTCACCCGTCTTTACAATCTTAAGCCAATCCCTGCTCGGACCCTTTGAAGACGAAGAAGTCAGTATCTCAACTATCTCACCGTTGTGGGGCACGCGGTCGATAGGCACTATCATACCGTTAATTTTTGCTCCGACCATACGGTTTCCGACTTGTGAGTGAATCGCATAAGCAAAATCTATAACGGTTGAACCGTACGGCAATGTTATGACATCTCCCTTAGGAGTGAATACAAAGGTTTCATCATGAAAAATATCAATTTTGAGCGCCTGCATAAACTCGTCGGGGTCTCTCGTATCGTCCTCGGTGTCGATAAGCTTGGCAATCCATTCAAGCTTACGGTCGATTTCTTCCTTACTCTGAGTTCCCGCCTTATATTTCCAATGAGCGCATATACCGTATTCAGCTATACGGTGCATTTCCTCAGTCCTTATCTGTATCTCAAAAGGCTTACCTTTAGGTCCGATAAGTGTTGTATGAAGGGACTGATAACCGTTAGGCTTTGGCATGGCTATATAGTCCTTAAATCTTCCGGGTATAGGCTTATAC
>JAQXHN010000026.1 GCA_029007295.1 Clostridia bacterium
TCCCACATACGTAAAGGACGGCAACACAATCACATTTACCGACCTTGCGGGACTCACGCTGTTCCGTTACGTACCGGGCACGTACGGTTCACCTTCCGTAATTAAGAACGCACCCGGAAGCAAGTTTATCCGTCCTGCGGACGTCCAGAACAATACCATCGAGTTAACAGGACTTACAGGAAAGTATACCTTCCTTGTAGAATACGACGATATGTCGCAGAACATAATCAATTTGGTATTTTGAGCTTCAAACAGAAACACCTCGGCGCCGACGTCGAGGTGTTTCCGCTTATATAAGCTTATCTAAGCCGTAAAAATTAACGGCGCCGATAATTACGAATATTATAAAAGATAATTTATATAATTATGCAATTTTGTTGCAACGGCAACGCATAATAATTATCTTTTCTGGTATCATAATATCGATATCAGAAGGAAGGTAAACAAAATGAAGAAAATACTATCGATTTTATTAACCTTATTAACGATACTTACTCTTGTTGCCTGTGCGAATAATACCGAAAGCAATAATACAAAGGACACGGCAAAAGAAGAAGTAAAGGTTGAAAAAGCTAACGTTCGTCTCGGCGGACTTAAGGGACCTACGTCAATGGGCATGGTTAAAATGCTTGATGATAATGAAAAAGGCGAAACCGAAAACGAATACGAATTTACAATGGCAGGCTCTGCGGACGAGCTGACGCCCAAGCTTTTAAAGGGCGAGCTGGATATTCTTGCCGTCCCTGCAAATCTCGGCTCGGTTCTCTACAACAAATCCGAAGGCGCCGTTAAATTTTTAGCCGTAAATATGCTGGGTGCGATATATATCTGCGAAAAGAACGGCGAAACCGTACAAGCTCTTTCCGACCTTAAGGGAAAAACGGTTTACGCAACCGGAAAAGGCTCAACCCCCGAATATGTTCTTGCTTATCTTTTGAATCAAAACGGAATTGATATTGAAAAAGACCTGACAATAGAGTGGAAAAACGAGCCTTCGGAGACAGTTGCGGCAATGGCGACTCAGGACAATGCGATAGCAATGCTTCCCCAGCCGTTCGTTGCGGTTGCAAAGTCAAAAATCCCAACGCTTCGTGTCGCCGTTGATCTGAATGAAGTATGGGAAAAGCTCGGCGTTAACAGTAAATTTGTTACTGCGGGAATTGTAGTAAACGCCGATTTTGCGGAGAATAATCCCGACGCTGTAAAAGCATTTCTGAGAGATTACGAAAAATCGACAACCTTCGTAAAGGAAAACATTGATGAAGCTGCGTCTTTGATAGAAAAATATGACATTGTAAACGCCGATATTGCCAAGGAGGCTCTGCCTCAATGCAATATTGTATGTATGACGGGCGATGAAATGAAAAAGTCAGTGACGGGCTATTTTGAAGTATTATTTAATCAAAACCCTGCTTCCGTCGGCGGAGAAATGCCGTCTGACGATTTCTTCCTTGTATATTAATAAACAGTATATCTCCCTTGCATAGGTCATTTTTCATAATATGATCTTTGCAGGGGAGTACGGCTTTCAAGACAGTACACAAAAGGAGACGGCAAATGCGTATTACCGAAAAAAAAGAAATACTTGAAATATTATCTATGCCGGAAAGCAGCTTTTACAGCGAGATAATTCCACAGGTACGTAAGGAATGTAAAAAAACGCTCTCGGGCAAGCTTCTTGTAACTTCCATGATGGGTTACAGTAACATCTGCAAAAACAACTGTCTGTATTGCGGCATGAGAGCGGGAAACCCCACGATAAAAAGATTCCGAATTGAAAAAGAAGATGTAATAAAAGCGTGCGTTGACGCAAAAGAAAAGGGCTTTAAGAGAACGTTTTTGATTTCGGGAGAGGATCCGAAATACGGCTTTGACAATATTTTAAGCATTGTCAGAGCACTGAAAAAAGAAGGAATATTTGTAAGTCTCGCCTGCGGTGAATTTGAAAAAGTTCAGTATGACGAGTTAAAGGACGCCGGTGTTGACGAATATGTTTTAAAGTTCGAGATGTCCGATCCCGAAAGCTTTAACAGGCTTAATCCGTCAACGAATTTTGAAAAAAGAATGCGGTCAATCGAATATATAAAATCCGCTGGGATGCGGCTGGCTTCGGGAAACATTGTAGACTGGCCGGGACAGAGCATGAACGAGCTTGCAGACGATATTATGCTGATGAAAAAGCTGGAAATCAGCTGGGCTCCGATAATCCCGTATTTACCGGCGTTGAACACCCCGCTCGCAAAGGAGAACAAACGGGGAGATTTGTTAACCCTTTATAAGGAAATAGCAATTCTCAGACTGATGATACCGAATGTAAATATTACGGCTCAGCAGCCCGGCAAGGATATGAGAAACGGACTTTCGGACATTGACGGAAATTCAGCTGCAATCGACGCAGGAGCGAACGTTTTGTTTTTCGATTTGCTGTCGGACGAGAACGCAAGCTGCTTTAGAGTAATAGACCATAGAAAGATTACAGGTCCCGAGCATATTTTCAAGATAGCGGATAAAACAGGATTAAAATTAATTACGGAATGAGGATGGAAAAATGAGTTTAAATGATACCCCGTCGTCGGAACGTGTTCATATAGCGTTTTTCGGAAAGAGAAACGCCGGAAAATCGAGCCTGGTAAATGCAGTTACCGGTCAGGAGCTAAGCATTGTATCGGAGGTTCTCGGAACTACTACCGACCCTGTCAAAAAAGCAATGGAGCTGTTGCCTCTCGGCCCGTGCGTCATCATCGACACACCCGGATTTGACGACGAAGGTCTGCTCGGCGAAAAGCGAATAGTAAAAACTAAGGCGATTTTAGCAAAAACCGATATTGCTGTTCTTGCCGTAGATTCTAATATCGGTCTTTCATACGAGGATAAACAATTTACCGAGCTTCTTCGAGAGCGAAAAGTACCGTACATTGTCGCTTATACAAAAAGCGATATATGCAAAAGAGAATTTGAAACAAAGGAAAACGAGATAAAAACAAGCTCTCAAAACAAATCGGGAATTTTTGAATTAAAAGAGAAGCTTGCACACATACTTAAGGGAGTAAAGCCTGACAAGTTCATCCTAAATGATATAGTAAACAAAGACGATATCGTTGTTCTTGTAACCCCTATCGACTCGGCGGCTCCAAAGGGACGTTTGATTTTGCCCCAACAGCAAACCTTGAGGGAAATACTCGACCTTAATGCCGTTGCGGTAACCTGCCAGACCGACGAATTACCGTCTGCGCTTTCCTGCCTTGCAAAAAAACCGAGAATAGTAATTACCGATTCGCAGGACTTTGAAAGAGTGGCCGAAATAACGCCCGAGGATATACCTCTGACTTCATTTTCGCTGCTGTTTGCAAGATATAAGGGAACGCTTGATGCACTGATATCGGGAGTCCATGCGATTGACGCTTTAAAGCCCGACGATAAAATTTTAATATCCGAGGGATGCACTCACCACAGGCAGTGCGAGGATATTGGCACGGTAAAAATTCCGAAATGGATTGAAGAATACACCGGCGTGAAGCCTGATTTCCGTTTCACCTCGGGCACGGAATTTCCCGACGATTTGTCGGAATTTGCGGTAGTTATTCACTGCGGCGGCTGCATGCTGAATGAAAAAGAAATGCAAAGCAGAATACGCTTTGCGGAAAAATCCGGAGTTCCCATTATTAATTACGGCGCTTTGATTGCGAAAATACACGGTATTTTCGACAGAGCCGTACAGCCGCTGGTGCAATAATACGGCAGAACATCTTTTGAAAATAAAACCGTGTTTTCTGAATTTACCTGCCGGGCTGTGAAAAGCGCATTATTTTGTATAGCACCCGAAATAAATATGAAAAAAGAGGATGTAATCCATTACATCCTCTTTTTATATCGCTTCAGTTAAATTTAAACGAATATATGCTTGCGTTGCAAAGCTCAAACGAAAGCTGAACCGGGCCCTCGGCAAGCGTTGAAAGCTCGCTTGAAAACTCTACTGTTTGATCTATTGCGTCTCCGGAGAACCAGTCGCTTGAAATACGGTTGCCCTTAACATCGGTTGCGGTCACTCTTATTTTTCCGCCGGCTTCCGTCTTATAGTTTACAGCAAGGGAAGAGCCTGTATAATTCAGATATTTAGTTACAAGCTCGCTTGATTCTTCGCCGCCCGACGCGCCTCTGAATCCGTCTATACGAAGAGTGTAGCGGTACAGCACCATACATCCGGAGCTATTGTTCTTCTCTTTCATATAAATAGACATTTCCTTTGCGCCCGTCTGAATAATACCTACGCAGGGATAACCGCTGTTGCCGTAGTAATAATGCGATCCCTCTCCGTTCGGAGTCATAATCGGGGCGGCGGTTCTGTCCCAGTTAATCAGGTCTCGGCTGGACATTAAGTATACATCGGTTACCTTATCCTGCGCCTTTCCGTAATAGCTCAGCTGCGTCGGGAAGCCGACATAAAGCTGATTTGCTCTGTAGTAAGGTGCGATAGCGTTCGCATACATTTGAATATCCCCGCCCTCATCGTATTTTATCGGGACGGGAGTTGTCCAGTGAAGACCGTCCTCGGATTCGGTATATCGGATATCTCTTGTGATCTTTGTTTCGTTTTCCTGTACAAATTGCTTTGAAAGCGAATAATCGCTTCCCCTGTGGAAGCCCCTTACAAAGCCTACATATTTGCCTTTTGCACTGTCGTAATATACGGTATTAAGAGTATCGAAGAAGCATCCCCCTGTTTCCTGCGGAGTGGTCAGCAGGGTTGCGGTTCCGTTCTTGAAAAATTCGTTTCCGTTTTGTGAATAAACGAGGTAAAGCGCATTGCCCCATTCGCCGTAAATACCCTTCCAACGGTAGCCGGTTGCATTTGGATTATCATCATAGAAAACAAATAGATTGTCAATGCTGGAATCCGTTACTATATTATTTGCCGTTGAGCCGTTATACGAGTATTTTCCTATAGTAGGACGACTCCAGGTTGTACCGTTTGTGCTTGTAATATAGCAAATACGGCGGTGTCCCGAGGAATCCGTTGCCTTATAGTACATACGGTATGTGTTGTTCGGCAATTTTACAATATTGTGGTATACGGCGTCCGTTGCCTCATAGCCCTGACTGAAGTTGAATACAGAGCCTTTCTTTACAGGTTCAATATAATTGAGCTGTGCCGTAGTATATTCGTAGTCGATGGCATAGTCCTCCAAAAGGACCTGTCTTTCGGAGCCGACGTATGCAATTTTGTCTTCGCTCGGCATATTTGAAGGATGGACCGTAATAATATTCTTACTCGAATCGGCATATTCAACATAAATTGTATACGTTGCGCCGTCCTCAAGATTTTCTATTTTGCATTTACCGTTATCCACCTGAGCGGGTCTTATAAACCTTGAGCCGCTTGCATTTTTAACCTCGGCGCCGCTTTGGTATTCGCCCTTTGCATATCTTACAATATAAACTCCGTCAAGCTCGGAAAGGTAAACGTCTACGCCTCTTGTTAATACTCCGGGAACTTTTTTCTTAACGTCGTATTGAACAAATTTTTTATATCCCGTTCTGTATTCAACGACGCAGGTAATAACTCCCTCCTTCGGGAAGCGTATAGTGAAGGTATCCTTTGCCGCTACTGTTTTTGCGCTGAAGCCTCTGTATGTTTCTGCTTGCTTTATATTTTGAGACGACGTATACGTACCGTATGCATATCTTATGGACCTAACGTCGTCAATATTTGAAATATGCATCTCAAGACCGTCATATACAAAGCTCGGCTCCGTCACTGTTACGGTATGATAAATAAAGCTTTCCTGTCTTGAATTATCATCGTAACGAATATATACGGTATAATCGCCCGGCTCTGACAAAACATTGGTATAGCTGTGACGTACTCCGATATTATCCGTAATAACGCGCACTATCTGATTTGCCTTTATTTCCTCATATGTGGTACAGCTCCCTTTGGAAATAAAATAATCCTTGACTCCGTATAGATTTTTTACGGTAACGGTTACTCCGTCGGATACAACCTCCTGCTCCATACTGCTTATATCACAGGAAACATTGTACCATTTGCCGTCGGTTTTCTTTATACTGAACGTATATACTCCGCCGTCGCGCATATCTATTGTAACCTTGTTGTCTTCGGTGTGGCTTGCAATGTATGAAGCATTGTAGCTCACAAGCCCGGGGGCCGTCTTTACATCGCCTGCATTTGCGATAATGCCGGGGGCTACCCGAATGTACAAAACATCGGTGGCGTCGGGAATGAAAACAAGATAGTTGTCATTTGTGATTGCAGGAGCGTTCGACGCCGGAATAAGCCTTGTTTCCGAGTAGTCACAGCGTGAACATACCCTCTTTTCGATACCGTTGTCCGACGCTGTAGGCTCCTTATCCGTAAACCATTCGCCTAAATCGTGACCGATTGCCTTAATCGGCTCGCTCGACATTTTCTGATTACAAAAACCGCAAAACGTATATTTGATACCGTTATTTACGCACGTGGGCTGAGAAATTTTATCATAGAAATCTCCGTGTCCCGGTGCTTTTAAAATTTCGGTTACGGTTTTGCCGCACGAAATACAGCTGTGCTTGCGTGAGCCGTCGGCAAGGCAGGAAACCGGGGTTACTGTTTCCCACTCTCCCCAGTTGTGAATATGCGCCTGCGCGCCGTTCACAAGCTTCAAGCCGTATGATTTGGGACTTGTGCCGTTTGTTACCGTTCCCGCATAACCGTCATAGGTTTTGGTGCAGACCGTTATGTATCTGCCCCAGGTAGCGCTTTCCGGTATTCTGTCCATATACATAACGGAAGCCCTGTGAGAAGCGCCGGAGGCGTACATTTGTTCCACCGTTTTGGAAATGTTATAATTCGACGCAATTTTTGCGTCCTGAACAATAATTGACCACGGAATAAACAGCTCGAATTTCCAGCCGTCTTCGGTTATTTCCCCCGAAGCCTGAACCTGACTTGTTATTTCCTGCTCTCTTGCCTGAGAACGGTAAACTCTGACAACATTGTTTTCAAACATACCCACACAGTACCACGGCGTATTGTAGCTTTTCCTCTCAAATTCGCCGAGTATATCGAGCATAAGCACACAGACATCGCCGTTATAGCCGTACGGCTTTTTGCTTCCGCTCGGATCGACATCGTCATATCCGGTAGAAAGCGCAAATCCGCTGTCTTCATCGTTGTCTACAATATCTGCGGCAAAAAACAAACCCTCGTTGTTGTATGCAAAGTACAAATCGCCGCTCATTGTCAATTTATTTTGAGCCCAGAAATAGCCTGCCGTAGTATCGTCGAATTTTGCGGGGGACGACCAATATCCGTCGGAAATGTCATCCTCAAGCTTGCCGTCTATCACGGGAGGAGCTTTGGGCATTGTTACGGGAGGATTCTGCGTAACAGAGGTCGACGACGCAAAAACCGCCGTCGGAACGGCTGAAATTATCATTAAGATTGCAGCCGCTATTGCAATAATTTTTTTCATAGATTCCGCCTTTCTTCTGTGTTTTTTTCAAACGCCACATCGGGATAATCAAATGATAATATAAAAATTTGAAAAGATAAACAAATAAACAATAAATAATAATGCTGAATTTTATTAATTTTGCCTAATTTTCCTTGCTTTTTGTCAAAAAACCGATTATTTGTCCCGATATCGTAACGGTAATCAGTGAATATGCAATTTTCCTTACCGGTATATATGTCAGCGAAGCGAGCAATACCGCCAAGTCGCTGATAAGATAAATCCATTGAACCGGAATATGAATTTTTTCTCTCAGCGTCATGGCAAGAGCGTCGTCTCCTGTCGGGGCTCCCTTGAACCTGACGCACACTCCGACGCCCACCCCCACAAACAGTGCGCCGATAATCGCCGCCAAAAGAGGCATGGATGCTATTTTGGGATATATCGGCTTAAATGAAGAAAACAGTGCATAAAATGCAGAAAATCCCCCTGCGGAAAATGCCGAAAGTATAATAAATTCCCTGCCGAAGGTGCGAAAGCCGACAAAATAGCATATTGCCGTTATAACTGCGTTTGAAATCGACGGGTTTATTCCGAGATAGTGCGAAATAAGTAAAACAAGCCCGAGCGTGCCACCCTCGGTAATATTTGAAATTGAGTGAATATTGTACATTCCGAACGCAAGAATTGCGCTTCCGAGCAGATTGTAAAATATCCCCTTTCGGTATTTTTTTATCATTTTTGATATCACTTTTACTCTTGATTTCCGTATCATTTTGTAATATTATAAATATCGGGACTTCAGATAACAGAAAGTCCCTCAAGTAATATTTTAATTCCGAGAACAATAAGAACGACGCCTCCGACAAGCTCCGCCCTGCTCTGATATTTACTGCCGAATTTATTGCCGACCGCAACGCCTATTACGCTTAAAACAAAGGTTGTGCAGCCTATAACGGCAATTGCCGACCAAATATTCGTTTCCATAGGCGTGAGAGCGAAAACGATACCAACCGCAAGCGCATCGATGCTTGTGGCCAGCGCAAGAACCGTCAGCTCCGGAACGGAAAACGGTTTATTCTCTTTTTTCTGTTTATTCTCTTCCTTCTCCGTTATCGCTTCAATCGCCATCTTACCTCCGATAAAGGCAAGCAAGACGAATGCAATCCAGTGATCGACGGCGTTTATATATTTCTCAAAGGTGTCTCCCAAATACCATCCGATAAGTGGCATCAGCGCCTGAAAGCCTCCGAAAAAGAGCGCTATCAGCAAGGTATGGGAATAGTTGATTTTCCTCATGCTCAAGCCTTTGCATACGGCAACGGCAAAGGCATCCATAGAAAGAACAATTCCCGTAACGAAAACTTCGGCAAGTCCCATTTTTCCCTCCGCAGTATTTTAGTTAATTATAATATTTTTTCAGAATAAAGTCAATAAGGAGAAATACTGATTTGAATACCTTTAAAAATCCGTTTCCGTACTCAGACTCAAACAAAAGGTATCACACATTTGATTATTATATGAGAAATAACCTATCGCAAAAATGCGCAAGGATACCCCTTGACGGCGGTTTTACCTGTCCCAATATTGACGGCGCAAAGGGCGTAGGAGGTTGTATTTACTGCGGCATGAAAAATAGTCCGCATACCGAGCTTTCCCTTAAGCGGCAATTTGAAGAAGGCTGCAAAGCAGCGGAAAAGAAGTGGAAGGCCTGCTGCAAAATTGCGTATTTTAATTCATTTACCGCAACGTATGCGCCGACGGAAAGGTTAAGGGAATTATTTGAAGAGGCGCTGTCTTTTCCCGATGTAAAAGGCATCATCATCGGAACAAGAGCCGACTGTCTTTCAAACGAAACGGTTAATTATCTTAATGAATTAAACGAACGGACGTTTTTATTGGTTGAAATAGGCTTACAGACCGTATCCGATAAAATCGCCGAGAAAATAAACCGCCGTCATTCCTTTGAAGATTTTATTAAAGGCTATGAAAAGCTTAAAAACATACGAAAAGGTGTTCATTTAATAAATTATCTTCCCGGCGAGAGCTATGAAATGATGCTTGAAAATGTAAAAACGGTTTCTTCACTGAAGCCCGCATTGATAAAGCTGCACAGTCTGTTTGTGACAGAAAACACCATGCTATACGATATGTATAAAAAAGGCGATGTTTATATTCCCCCAATGGATGAATATGTATCTCTCGTTTGTGATGAAATTGAACTGATTCCGCCCGAAATATGTTTGGGACGTCTTTCCGGAGACGCTCCCCGAAACAAAACGGTGGCGCCTGAATGGTCGCTCAGGAAAAAAACAATATTGAACGAAATTGATAAAGAATTGTTGAGGAGGGGCACATATCAGGGTTTTTTGTGCAAATAGCACAAATTTTATGCCGAAATTTTTCCTGTTTATACGTTCGTATTTTTGGAAATGGTATTGCAATACGGTGTTAACTATTGTATAATAATCTTGTTACAAAACCTTTTTATTCGTTTTTTCTTATTAAAAAGGATATAATTATTAAGGAGTAAATACCATGGCAAAGTACGGCACAAAGCAAATCCGCAATGTGGCTCTTCTCGGTCACGGCGGCAGTGGCAAAACCTCGTTGGTTGAGGCGATGCTTTTTCTGACAAAAGGAACCGATCGTTTAGGAACAACACAAGACGGAAATACCGTTTGTGACTACGATCCGGAGGAAATTAAGAGAGGCTATTCCATTTCCGCGTCACTCGCTCCGATTTATTGGCAGGACGCGAAAATCAATATTATAGATACACCCGGATTTCTCGACTTTGAAGGCGAGGTACACCAGGCTTTAAGGGTGGCAGATGCATCTATCATCGTTATCGACGCACGTAACGGCGTAGAGGTCGGAACCGAGCTTGCCTGGGATAATGCAACGGCGGCAAAAATACCAAAAACGTTTTTCATTAATAAATTTGACGACCCCGAAGCAAGATTTACCAAGCTGTTCGGCGAGCTCAGAGAAAAATTCGGACACACGGTAGTTCCGCTTTTCCTGCCGATGCGTGTTGACGGAATTATTAAAGGCTTTTTGAATCTGATTGATATGAAGGCCGTAACATACGATAACAAGGGAAATGCAACGTTGGGAGAAATACCCGAAGCTTTTAAGGATGTGGCGGAACAGTACAAGACCATGCTGTATGAATCCATCGCCGAAACCAGCGAGGAGCTGATGGACAAATATTTCGCAGAGGAACCGATAACCCGCGAAGAGGCTGTGGAGGCTCTCCACAACGGCATTATTGACGGCACTATAGTTCCGGTAGTATGCGGCTCATCGAAGGATTTATGGAGCATTGACGAGCTTCTCGGAATTATTGCGGACTCGTTCCCCCGTCATACCGCAAAAGCATACGAAAAACTGATTGACTCCGATTCTGAAAAGAATATAGAAATTAAGAGCGCAAAGGACACAAGCCTATTTATATTTAAAACGGTTGCCGACCCGTTTGTGGGAAAGATGTCATTTTTCAAGGTTATGACGGGAGAGTTGAATAATTCAATGACTCTTCGCAACACAACAACGCTTGCAAATGAGAAAATGGCTCACATTTATACTATGTGCGGAAAGAAGCAGATTGAGGTTGATTCTCTCGACTGCGGAGACATCGGCATGATTCCGAAGCTTGCCTCAACCAGGACGGGCGACACGCTTACATCCTCATCGGAGAACATTCAGTTCGTCAAAACGGTTTATCCCGAACCGTTTATGTCTATGGCTGTTTTGCCGAAAGCAAAGGGCGACGAGGATAAGATTTCCTCAGGCATTTCAAAGCTTCTTGAGGAAGATATGACTATTAAATTCCAAAACAACGCAGAAACAAAGGAGCTTGTCATTTTCGGCTTAGGCGATATTCAGCTAGACGTCATAACCGCAAGATTAAAATCGAGATACAATGTATCGGTCGACATGAGAGCGCCGAAAATCGCATACCGCGAAACCATCAAGAAAACTGTTCAAGCCGAGGGTAAACACAAAAAGCAATCCGGCGGACACGGTCAGTACGGTCATGTCAGAATTACATTCTCACCCGGAGAGGCACCGGGACTGACATTTACCGAATCCGTTGTCGGCGGTGCGGTACCGAAGGGATTTTTCCCCGCAGTGGAAAAGGGTCTGCTTGAATCCATGCAAAAGGGCGTTCTTGCGGGATTTCCCGTTGTAAATCTTGCAGCCGACCTGTATGACGGCTCCTACCACGATGTTGACTCATCGGAAATGGCATTCAAGATTGCGGCTTCGCTTGCCTATAAGGAAGGACTGTCAAAGGCAAATCCCGTGATTTTAGAGCCGGTTGGCGAATTGAAGGTCACAATTCCCGATGAAATGCTCGGTGACGCAATTTCCGATGTTACAAAGCGTCGAGGCAGAGTGCTGGGCATGAACGCCATCGACGGCAAAAAGGGTTATCAGTTGCTTGAAGCCGAAGTTCCCTTCTCGGAAATGGTAGATTATACAATAGCTCTTCGCGCAATGACTCAGGGAAAGGGCAAATTCACGTTCAATTTCATCCGATACGAGGAAGTACCCGCCGCAGTTGCACCGAAGATTATCGAAGAAGCAAGGAACAGCGCCGAGGCGGAATAACAGAAATAGTCCTACATACCGTATAGGTCGTCGGTATTCCAGTTAGGTTTTGCTTCGTTAAATAATAAAGCACAAAAAATGAGCAATGTAATCCGGTAACTGATTATGTTGCTCATTTATAAAGAGCAGTGATTATGATCACTGCTCTTTATCTTATTTGCCTGAATCTTTTTTCGATTGGTTATTGCCATAGCCGTAGCCACCGTAGCTTCCGTAGCCATAGCCTCCGTAGCCGTAGCTTCCGTAGCCGTAGCCGTAACCTTTGCCGTAGCCGTAGCGGTATTTATATCCGTATCGGGAGTAACGCTTATTGTAGTATTTTCCGCCTGTGCTCATTGCACCGTTCAGCACAATTCCGAGGACGGCGGCGTCGACAAATTCCAGCTTTGAAAGCGCTTCCTTTAAATAGGGGTGTGTTGTGCTGTTCTGCTTTGCGACAACAACCACACCGTCAGCAATCTTAGTCAGAGAAAGAGCGTCGGCAACGATATTTACGGGAGTTGAGTCAATTACGATATATTCGAAGCTTTCCTTTAGCCTTTTAATCAGCTCTGCCATAGCTTCGCTTGCAAGAAGCTCGGCAGGATTAGGCGGTAAAACACCGGAGGTTATCGTCCACAGATTTTCCTTTCCGGTAGGGCGCACAGCCTCTTCAAGCGACGCAAGGCCTGACAAAACATTTGACATGCCGATTTCGTTAGTCAAGCCGAATTTTGTATGGATTCTCGGCTTGCGAAGGTCGCAATCAAGGATAATGGTTTTTGTAGAAGCTTGGGCGACGGTAATCGCCGTATTCACGCTCGTCGTCGTCTTTCCCTCTCCGGGGACGGCGCTGGTAAACAAAACGGTAGGACACTTTATATCCTTCGGGAGCGAGAAAATCAAATTTGTTCTGATTGCCTTGTAGGCTTCTATCACGGAGAAGTTAAAATCATTGCTGAGAGTACCCAGCTCGATGGCTTTCTTTTTCTCAACCGCGCGGTCGTTTACCTTTTTCTTATTAGTCGCCATACTTATAAACCTTCTTTCTGTTAGTCGGAGTCTCAAATGTCGGAACCGTACCTATGATAGGAAGAGTGTAGTTGTTAACCAAATCCTCCTCGCTCTTTATTCTGACATCGAATAAATCAATAAAGAAGAGAACCAAGTATGTAAGTATGCTTCCGAGCGCAAAGCCTATGAGCGTGTTTCTTGTCATGTGTTTTGAATTATCGGGGTTTTGAGGCAATATTGCACGATCGGCAACGGTTACAGCGTCACTCATTCCTGTCTTTTCCTCGATAAACCCGGGTGTAATATTTTCAATACACTGACCCATTCTGAGCGCCGTCTGCGCAGAAGGTGCGCTGACGGAAACCTTAAACAGATTAGTATCCTCAACGCTCGAAACAGCAATCATGGTCTTTACGGTTTTGGTTGATAATTGGTCGAGCGCGCTATCCTCCGGAAAAGCTCTAGAGTATTCATCCTTAACCATTTGGGTGAAGCTGTTTGTATGAATAAGAGTCGTATATGAATTTATAACCTTCAAAGCCCAGTTGACGGAATTTATATCGTTATTGAGAGCCGTTCCGTCGTCGGTTTTCTGAGATTTAACATAAAACAGTACATTTGATTTGTATACAGGAGTATATGTCTTGATGCTCAGCGTAGCCGCTCCTGCCGCGGCAATCATGGCAACTAACAGTATCAGCCACCATTTTCTGCGAATTATTGAAAAAATATCGGAAAGTGAAACTTCTTTTTTATTCATCACAGTCCCCTTTGAAGATTGATTATTAGCTCGAGACATTATATCATATAATACTATTCGTGTCAATAAAATATTAACAAATAACGCTTTTTTAACACAACCTTTAAATGAAAAGCGCCAGAAAAACCGTTATTGGCATAGGGATGGAATACTTATGAAATTTTATCTCGGTTTCTCCATGATAATACTATGCTCACAATCCAATGACTTTCTGAAACCCATCAAACCGACTTCTGAAAAAGTACGGTCTGTTCTTTCAAGGATATTTTGACCACTTGATACCCGTAACCCATCAATTCTTTTTTGGAAGAAAGAAAAGAATGGTCGATGGGAGCCCCGGCGATCTGCCCGATTTCATCAAAAGTCAGCTTGAAACTGTCTGTGCCATTTTCTCTGATCCACGCCCACAAAGCATTGTATTTGCTCATGGTGTCACCTTTCTGGCCGCTGATAGCGTCTGAAAAACTGCCGGATGTGCCTGTCTACCAGCTCCATAACCTCCGGTTCCCGGTCCGGTTCCCGGTCGCAGAGGGTAAGCCAAACGGAAATGGGCAGGCAGAGCTGCGCCGCCATCATTTCCGGGTCATCCTCCAAAAGAATCCCTTTCCGGATCAGGCGCCTGATCATGCCGGTGAAATACCCCAGCACATCGGAATAATTCTGCTTGGTTTGCAGCTTGGCAAGCTCGGGATTCCGGAACTGCTCGATGACCAGCATTTTCCGCGCCCTTTGGATGGTGGGGTCGTGGAGGATGTAGCGAATCTGATCCTGAATCATTTGCACGGCAGCATCAGAAGTCAAGGGCAGATTACCGGCGTCCTTCTCCCAATCCGCTCTGGCAAATATGGAATG
>JAQXHN010000027.1 GCA_029007295.1 Clostridia bacterium
GGTGTAAGCCCGTGAGGGCTGCACCGTTTTCCTTTTTCAAGCGGGTTTTCGGCTTTGAAAAACCGAAACGAATGCGGTATTCGGCATTGCTCAGCCGTCAAGCTATAAAATAGACACATTCTGCTGAAAAAAGTGTCTATCCCAAAAGCCTGTTTTCTTGTAAAATAACAGCGAAGACTGAGTGATACGTATGAAATTCGGAGAAAAAAGGAAAAGCCTTGAAATTCAAAATAACAGACGAAGGACAAAAAGCTCGGCGGCGTTATTTTTTTGACATTACCGTCGGATTCTTGCAATCGGTCATACTCGGAGGGCTTATTCCGTATAACGTGCGCTTCGGACTTACGGGAGCGGCGTTTGACATATGATGAAGCTGACAGTTGGGTATTTGTTTTTAAAGAGCCCCGAATACATAGTAGGATAAGACGGTCGGCTTTTGATTCCGTTGCTTTTTAGATTGCATTAGCGTTCTTTCACGGGCACCGGTTGCCGATTGATACATACAAAGGAGTAGAAAAATGAACAAAAGATTGTATAAATCCAATAAAAACAGGATGTTAGCGGGAATCTGTGGAGGCATCGCAGAGTATTTTGATTTTGACCCATCTTTAGTAAGGCTTGGCTGGATTCTGTTTTGCGCCTTGGGAGGCAGCGGTATTCTGGCGTATATCATTGCCTCCATTGTCATCCCTCGCAATCCGGAATATTAATTTACGGGGAGGTATACGCATTGAAAAATATTATTGAGATTGAACATCTGAGCAAATGCTTCGGGCAGGTACGGGCGGTACAGGATTTGAGCTTTCGCGTAAAGCAGGGCGAGCTGTTCGCTTTTTTAGGGATAAACGGCGCAGGAAAATCCACCGCAATTAACATTATGTGCGGTCAGATTGCTAAGGATTCCGGCACCGTTCGGATAGACGGCGTTGACTTGGACTGCGACCCCGACAGCATTAAAAGGAATTTGGGAGTGGTTTTTCAGAGCTCCGTGCTTGATAAGGATTTGTCCGTTCAGGATAATCTTCAAAGCCGGGCGGCTCTGTACGGCATTTGCGGAAAGGAATTTAAAAAACGTCTTTCCGAGCTTTCGGAGCTTTTGGAATTTAAAGATTTGCTGAAGCGTACGTTAGGAAAGCTTTCGGGCGGTCAGCGCAGAAGAATTGATATTGCAAGGGCACTTTTGCACAAACCGAAAATACTTATTCTCGACGAACCCACCACCGGCTTGGACCCGCAGACCAGAAGCACTCTGTGGCGGGTTATCGGCGACCTTCAAAAAATTGAAGGAATGACCGTGTTTCTCACCACGCACTACATGGAAGAGGCCGCCGACGCAGACTATGTCGTTATCCTGGACAGCGGCAAAATTGTCGCAGAGGACACGCCTCTGAATCTGAAAAACACCTATACGGGTGACTTTATCACCGTTTACGGAGCAAATGAGACGCATATCAAGCAGCTTAACGCGCCCTATGAGACTATTCGAGACGCATACAGGATATCGGTTCCGAATACGGCCGCGGCAACAGAACTGATATTGAAATATCCGAACGTCTTTCAGGATTACGAGATCACAAAGGGCAAGATGGACGATGTCTTTCTTGCCGTTACCGGAAAAAAACTTACGGGAGGCACAGGAAAATGATCGGACTCGGCGCACTTGTTAGGCGTAATACAAAGCTATATTTCAAGGATAAGGGAATGTTTTTCACCTCCCTTATTACGCCTTTGATTCTGTTGGTGCTGTACACTACCTTTTTGAGCAATGTTTATGAGCAAAACTTCCGCTCTTCTCTGGAGGCGGCGGGCGCAATGGTATCCGAGAAGCTCATAGGCGGCTGTGTAGGGGCTCAGCTTGTGTCCTCTCTGCTTGCCGTAAGCTGTGTGACGGTAGCGTTCTGCTCCAATTTGCTCACGGTTCAGGACAAGATCACCGGCGCTCGGCGGGATTTATCCATAGCGCCGGTAAAGCCGGGTACTTTGGCGCTCGGATACTATCTGTCTACTTTGTTAACCACCCTGCTGATATCCTTTGCGGCTACGCTCGCTTGCCTCGGATATTTGGCTTATGCCGGATGGTATATGACCGTCAAAGATGTGGCGGCGCTGCTGTTGGACACGGTGCTTCTGGTGCTGTTCGGTACGGGGCTTTCCTCATGTGTCAATTTCTTTCTGTCAACTAACGGGCAGGCTTCCGCAGTGGGCACCGTTGTCAGCGCCGGATACGGATTTATATGCGGCGCATATATGCCTATTTCTCAGTTTTCGGGGGGCTTGCAGAAGGTAATTTCCTTTCTGCCGGGTACTTACGGCACATCGTTGCTCCGAAATAATGCGTTGCGCGGCGTGTTTAAGGAAATGGGGGCTCAGGGCTTCCCGAGCGAAGTGGTGGAGGCCATTCGCGACAGCATAGATTGCAACCTTTACTTTTACGGTAACAAGGTTGAAACAGGTGTTTCGTATCTTGTGCTTACGGTGGCAATCGTTCTTTTAATTGGAATCTATGTTGCCATGAACATGAGCTGCGCAAAAAAACGGCACAACCATAACGGCAAGGTATTTTCGAAAATAAAAACGGTAAAAAAGTCAGGTCTTTAACGGGTCGGATAATGTTTATATGTGAAGGGATATTATGAAAAACAAAGCTTTAATTGTGATCGATCTTCAGAATGACATCACAAAAAACTACAGGGAAATCATTGAGAGCGTAAATCATGCAATAGATTGGGCATATGAGGGCAATATGTATATTGTTTACATATGTCACAACAATCTGTCTGCCGGAACGAGGACGTTCAAGCCCGGCACGCACGGGGCGGAGCTTGTTCCCGAGCTGAAAATCGCATCTGAACACATTTTCACCAAGACAAAGAGCAATGCTTTAACAAGCGAGGAATTTTCGGACTTTATCAAAACGCACGGTATTACCGAATTTTATATTGCCGGAGCAGACGCCGCATCTTGCATAAAATCTACATGCTACAATATGACTAAAAGCGGCTTCGACGTTCATGTTCTGTCTGACTGCATAACAAGCTATGACAAAAAGAAGCTCCCGGAGCTGCTTGAATACTATGAAAGCAAGGGCTGTACGGTAAATAAACTCAGCCAGATAATGTAAGAGCTTCATAGGGCAAGAGCGCTTGCCGAAATTAAATACAAGGTCGTTTCAGGGCAAGAAAAAAGAGAAGCCTTGCGCTGATATGCGCCCCGCAAAGCGTTTTACCTTTCGGGTGCATATCAAAAACTTCTCTTCTTTCTTGCCCTTTTCAGCTCCCGCACCGAAATGCCTGCGTTATTAAGGGCGGGCGCTGAATAGGCGGATTTTAAGATAATTGTTTTTTCTGTAATCGTTTAAGCTTTTAAATTTATTCCCCTTTGAGCAAGCTTTTCAATAATTTCGTCAACGAATACCTGAACCTCGCTTCTCTGGAGTGTTCTTTCGTCGGATGCAAAGTGCAAGCGAACGGAGATTGAATTCGTATCCCCGTCGTTATAAATATCAACGAGAGATACGTCTCGCAAAAGCTCATTTTTTCTTTCGCTCCATGCGCTTGTGAGGGCTTTATACTGAACGCCCTCCGGCAGAACAAATGTCAAATCCCAATCTATACTCGGATATTTTGAAACTTCAACATACGAGAGAGGCTTCTTTTCCATGCTGCAGAAGGTATCAAGATCTATTTCACAGCAAGCTATGCTTTCCTTCTTTGAAACAGCGGAAAGCGTCGCAGGATGCAAGGTGCAAAGAACACCCGTACGAACCCCGTCAATTACAACCGCCGCCGTATTTTTCGGATGCTGCCAGTTGTGCTCTGCGGCAATATTTTCAAATGTGAAATCGCAGTGCTTTATGCTGTGTGCAATGCATGCGACCATTCTTCTTAAATCAAAGAACAATTCCCGTTCGCTCTTTTCGCTTGAAACGAGTACGGCGCCGAAGGTCTTTCTTTCATTGGCGGTACCGTCTGCTCTTTTTCCCTTGAAGACTCTGCCTATTTCAAACATTCCGAAGGAGGGAGCAAAGCCCTTGTTATCCTTCGCAAAAGAAAGGAGAGAGGGAATCATGGAGTTGCGAAGAACGCTGTTGTCAACGGTCATGGCGTTAAGCAAACGGATATTGTCTTCGACGTCAATATTCATCTCGGCATACTTTTTGTTGTCGCACCAGATGTAGGAATGCAGCTCGTGCATACCGAAGGACTTAACGAACAAATCCTTTATCTGCCTTTCGACATTTTTGGTTGTCGATTCGGGAACCGGCTTCAATGCGCTTTTTGTCGTTTTAACAACGAAGTTGTCGTAGCCGTAAATTCTTGTAATCTCTTCGATAATATCGGCAGGTATTGTTACGTCCTTTGTCGCTCTCCAGGAGGGTACGTCAACCGTAAAGGTTCCGTCTTCAAGGGCTACACCGAAGCCGAGCGAGACGAGAGTGTTGACAATTCTGTCGTCTGTGATTTCTATGCCTGTGTATCTGTCTACAAAACGGCGGTCAAACGTTAATTTTATATGCTTGTACTTTGTCGGATAGCTGTCGGAAAATGAAGATACTGCCTTTGCGCCTTCGTCAATATCCCAAAGCAACGCAAGGAAACGCTTGATTGCTTCGGGAGTAAGCTCCGGGTCAAGCATCTTTTCGTATCTCATGCTTGCGTCGGTGCGCAGTCCCATTCTGGAGGACGATTTGCGAATGCAAACGCCGTCAAAGCAGGCGCTTTCAAGCAAAAGCTCGGTAGTGTCGTCCATAATTGACGAATCGAGTCCGCCCATGATTCCGGCAACGGCAACAGGCTTTTCTCCCTGACAAATCATAAGAGTGTTTTCGTCAATGGCTCTGTCGTTTCCGTCAAGGGTCCTGAATGTAAAGGGCTTGTCAAAACGCTTAACGTTAACCGCATTCATTCTTCTTCTGTCAAATGCATGCATAGGCTGACCCAACTCAAGCATAATGTAATTCGTAAGGTCGGTGAGAAGATTGATTCCTCTCATACCGCAGTAGAAAAGACGAATCTGCATATTGAAAGGACTCTTATGCTTTGTGACATTGTCAACCTTGATTGAAGAATAACGGTAGCAATGCTCGGGGTCCTCGATATTTATTTCAACAGGAGGAAGAGAAGCGAATTCATCAAGGTCAACCGTTTTGTAGGGCTTTAATTTTCTTCCTGTCAGAGCCGCAAATTCACGGGCAATGCCGTAATGTCCCCATAAGTCGGGGCGGTTTGTGAGAGACTTGTTGTCAACCTCGAATACTGTATCCTCGATATCGTATACATCCTTAATATCGGTACCGAGAGCTGCGTCTTTGTCAACCTCAAGAAGACCGCTTCTGTCGGCGGACAGACCGAGTTCGTCTGCGCCGCAGCACATACCGTACGACATAACGCCCGCAACGGCAGTGGGTTTAATTTCAATGTCGCCGAGCTTTGCGCCGTCCTTTGCAAAAGCAACGAGCATATCGGGGCGGACGTTGGGTGCTCCGCAAACTACGTCCCAAATCCTGTCTCCGGTATCGACCTTAAGCAAATGAAGCTTCTTGGAATCCGGGTGATTTTCGACGGATAAAATTTTCGCAACAACAACCCCGGAAATATCAGAGCCGTAATGGTAAACATCCTCAACCTCTGCTGTTGAAAGCGTAAAACGGTGAATAAGGTCGTCGAGGTCAAAGCCGTCAAGGTCGACGAAATCACGGATCCAATTCATTGATAATAACATTTTATCTTACCTCCTTATTCATTCACAAACTGCGATAATACCTTGAGGTTACCGCTGTTCAAATCACGAATATCCTTAATGCCGTAACGCATCATAGCAAGCCTTGTTAATCCTAAACCGAATGCAAAGCCCGTGTATTTGTCGGTGTCGATTCCGCCTGCCTTTAATACGTTCGGGTGAATCATACCGCAGGGGCACAATTCAAGCCAACCGGAATTTTTGCAGGAGGGACAGCCCTTTCCCCCGCAGATAAGGCAGCTTATGTCAAGCTCAAAGCCTGGCTCCACAAACGGGAAAAATCCCGGGCGCAGACGAACGCTGACATCCTGCTTAAATACCTCCGAAAGCATGGTTTTCATAAAATAAATAAGGTTAGAAATCGAAATGTCGGTGTCTATCATCATACCTTCCATTTGGAAGAATGTGTTTTCGTGACAAGCGTCGGTTGCCTCGTTTCTGAAGCAACGGGAGGGGAATATCGCGCGCAGGGGAGCGCCGTATTTTCTCATAATTGAGTTCTGCGCCGCAGATGTGTGCGTCTTTAATAACTGACCGTTGTCGAGATAGTAGGTGTCCTGCATATCTCTTGCCGGGTGGTGCTTCGGAATGTTTAACGCCTCGAAGCAGTTATAGTCGTCCGTTACTTCAGGATAATCCTCAACGGTAAAGCCCATTGAACGGAATATATCCTCAACCTCTCTTTCAACGAGAGTGATGGGATGATACGAGCCTTCGCCCTTGAAATCGCAGGGAAGCGTTACGTCATAGGCTGGCGCTTCATCGATTTTTTTCTGAAGCTCGGCGTTTTTGATTTCTTCAATGCGGGCTTTGATTTTTTCCTCGGCATTTTGCTTGAGCAGGTTGATTTTCATACCCATTTCCTTTTTCTGCTCTCCGGAAACGGATTTTAAGTCGCGAAGAAGCTCCGTAATTTCACCCTTCTTGCCTAAGAATGCAACACGGAGACCTTCAATAGTCTCGGAATCGCCGGCTTTTGCAACGGATTCTTCGATTTTGGCTTTTAAGAGCGCTATTTTGTTTTCCATGGCTTAACCTTTCTGTATTTATATATACTGTTTTATATTTGTATAAACCGGATCGTTTACGCCTTTCGAGGCGCTTTATAAATACGATTTGTAATCAAAATAAAAAAACTCATCCCAAAATGGGACGAGAAGCTCGCGGTACCACCCAAATTCGTAAGATTCAAAATCTTGACTCTTACCTCGGATTCGGTAACGGGAATTAGCCGTGCAGTCATTTCCTACCGCAAACTCGGGGTGCGAAATTCGCAAAAGCAAATTACCGACAGTCTTACAGCCGAGAACCGTCTCTCTTTAGGCATTATACTCTGCTACTGAATACCCGTCTCAGTATTTTACGAAAAAAGTATAGCACAGGAAAAAATAATTGTCAAGGATAAGAGAGTATTTTATGTGCAAATGCGAACATAAAGGTGTTAAAGTTTGCCTTTTATAACATCATTTCCCCATTTTCCCATGTGGATAAGCTTGGGAATTATGTGGAAATCTCTTTGAAAGCAGAACGCCGAGTTAATATTATGTTAATAAAATGTCACCGGAATGTGTGTGTAACTGTGGAATACGTTGTGCGTTGTGTTGATAAACCTTGATTTTTCAAGGATTTTGCGATTTTTCGACAATTTCCCCCTGTGGATAACTGAAATTTGAACACGGCGAGCATAAAAGCATGTAAAAATAAACAGATCAGCTTTTTTGAAGCTCGTCAAGGCTCTTTTCGAAAGATGGGAGAAAATGCTCGGTAAAGTAGTCGAGCTCCGGGCAATTGTATGATTTCAGCTTTTTTTCCGTTGCAAGCTTTGCGTCCTTGAACTCGGTATTCCCGCTTTTTTCTTCTTCAATGCACTTTATGTACGCCGAAAGCACATCGGCGATTTTGCACAGCCTCGTCAATTCGTCCGATTCCCTCATAGACAGAATGCTGCCGTATTCTTCCTGCATTTCGGGGGGGAGCTTGGAAATCAGCTGTCCTCGGGCGTTTTCTTCGATAGAAGCATAGGCTGAGCGAATTCCCTCGTTGTAATATTTAATCGGCGTAGGCAAGTCGCCTGTGAAAACTTCGGTTGCGTCGTGATATAATGCGAGCGTAACTATGCGGTCTGTGTTATAGCTTTTGCCGAAATAGGTGTTTCCTATGACGGCCAGTGCATGAGCGATTACCGCCGTCTCAAAAGAATGCTCCGAGAGAGTTTCCTTTGTTACGTTTCTCATGAGCCCCCAACGGGCGATATGCTTTTGGCGGAAAACAAGCGGAAAGAAATTAAAGCTCATATTTTTTACCCCTGATTGCGGTCGTATTTGTACGGTAAATTATAACACATATACGCCGATTCAGTCAACCGATTCGTTAAAATACATATAAATGCTGTTAATTTTAGGCTGAAATAACACAAATAATAAATTTGTGCAATTTGTACATGTGTAGAAAAACATAGGAAAAAATTGTGCATACTGCACAAATAATATTAACTTTTTTTGTTCAAGACAACGAAAGAAAAAGCTAACTTAAAAAAAGGCAATTTAGACAAATTATAACTAAAAATTAAATAATAAATCTGTTAAACGGCATTTTTATGCATAAAAATTAAAAAAACGCCCAATTGTTAACTTACTTGTAAAAAATAAAATTTTAAAATTGAAAAACGATGAAAATTATGCGTTTAAAAACACTTAATTTTTGCGAAAAAAACTTAATAAATTCAAGTTGCGACATTATATATGAAGTCTTGACAATGCCGGCGTTATGTGTTATTATTATTGAGTTAAATTATAATGGTTGTATTTTCCGACAATCACGGAAATCCGCGGCTTCGGAGAATGACAACCTCATAAAATCGGGCGATTTAAAATATAATCGGAGCAGGGGGACAACCCGTATCCGAATCCTGCCCTAAAAGTCAAATACAAACTCGAAACCTGAGGAGGTTCAAGTATGGATTACGCAAATATCAGGAAAACGATATCCTTCTTCCTGGCTGTCATTATGGCAGTCGGCGTGATGGCGGTACCGTTTTCGGTCAGTGCCGACGAGGGCAGTGACTCTACAGAAATGACAGCAGAAACCGCATTGGGTACAACCGATCCCGCAGAAGCTGTTGAGGAGGCGACTTTAGAGGATGTTTCTCTGCTTACGACGCCGACCGAGGTAGCGGTGCAGGATGACAGTCAGTATACTGCGACATACGATGAAGAAACGCTGAAAAAAATGCTCGGCGCTCCTTCATACAATGAGTATACGGAGCTTCACGGCAATGCCCCGAGACCGGATAGATTAATCACAATTACTCCCGACGACCTTCTGAAGGAGCAATGCACCTCCGAGGTTAAGATTATTAAAGCCGAGGACATTATGACCACCAATTTCTACACCGGCGAAAAGACGGTTGCGACAGGTGTTTATGAGGACGCCCCCACAGGCGACGCGGTTTATTCTTCGGCGTCGGGCAACACGGTGTTTAAGGTGAACATTCCCGAAACGGGAAATTATTCCATGAGGATAACCTATACAACGGATACATCATTACTCGCACAGGAGCAGGATGACATTTCAAGTGAAATCCCGACCACAATCGAGAGAATGATATATATTGACGACGAGCTTCCCTTCACGGAGGCAAGATATCTCTACTTCCCCCGTGTATGGGAGTATGAATACCAGACGGACGACGACGGAAATTTCATTACCGCCGATGTTGATACTCTCGACGGATACAACGGACGGGTTCTAACCTTCCCGAAGGATAAAAACGGCAACGACACCCGTCCGAGAAGATGGGAGGTCGTTAAATGGCAGACCTACTATGTCCGTGACTGGCTCGGATATGAAATGGATCCGCTTCAGTTCTACTTTACCGAGGGCGAGCACACAGTTACGCTTGTATCCAACCGTGAAGCGATGGTAATTTCAAAAATCGAATTATATAAATATGAAGAAGAAAAGCCGTACGAAGAATGGCTTAAGGACATGAAGGCGAGCGGCGTCAAGGAAATTAAGGACGCAACGCCCGTTAAGATTCAGTTCGAAAATCCGAAATACATTTCCGTTCAGAATATTATTCCGAGCAACGACAGAACCTCCTCACTGTCTGAGCCTCAGGATCCGGCGGTTATCAAATATAACTACCTCGATAACGGAACGGTAAACAACTGGATGTTATATGACGTAGAGGTTCCCGAAACGGGACTTTACTCGATTTCGTTCCGTTTCCGTCAAAATTCTTTAATCGGTATGTTTACCTCCAGAAGAATGAGAGTTAACGGAGAGGTTCAGTACCGCGAGGCAAGCTTTTTAAGATTTAAATTTAACACGGCGTTCCAGACCTCATACGCCACCGACGGAGAACAGGAGTTCCTTATCTATCTTGAAAAAGGCGTAAACCAGATTCAGTTTGAGGTTGTTGTCGGACAGATGTGCGAGTTCATTTACGATATCGAGCAGATGATTGATAAATTGAACGACGCATATCAAACAATGCTTATGATAACCGGTCCCGTTCCGGATACATACCGAGACTACGGATTCGGACGTCTTTGCCCCGAGGCCATTGATACGATAGCTCAGGCTGCGGATTTGCTCTATGAGATAAAGGATAAGATCAATGAAATGACGGGCGAAACGAGCGATAACGCAAACGCTCTCGAAAGCTATGCGGATCTGTTCAAAGAAATGGCGACGAACGAATACGAGATAGCTCCTAACTTTATTTCGTTCAAAAACTTCATTATATCATTAAGCGACTGGCTGTACTCGGTTTTGGCGCAGCCCGTTAAGCTCGACTACTTCATAGTCGGCGATGTTAACGAAGAGCTCCCAGACCCCATACCGAGCTCGTTCCAGCGTATGGGCTTTGAGATTAAGGCTTTCTTTGCAAGCTTCTCAATGGACTATACGACAATCGGTTTCCGCGACGATGCCGCAACAGCATATACGGATGTAATCGAGATGTGGGCGGTGGCAGACCGCGAGACGATGCTTATCCAGAGATATATAGTTGATAACTATTTTACGCCTCAGGAAAAGATAAGCTTGCGTATCAAGGTTATCACAGCCGGCTTGCAGGAAGCTATTCTTGCCGGTATCGGACCTGACGTATCCTTCCTTGATACGACTAATACCATCACGTTCGGTATGCGTACGGCGCTTATGCCGCTCGAAGGCTATGACGGCTTTGACGAGCTGATGAAGGAATATCCCGAAGCGATGACTCAAAAGCTGACTATGGTCGGCAAGGCTGCGGGAGATACCGAATTTAAGGAGCATGCATACGGTATTCCCACTACCCTGGTATTCCCGATGGCGTTCTTCAGAATCGACGTCCTGGAAGAGCTTGGAATAAAGATTCCGGATTCATGGGATGAGCTTTACGACAATATGCAAACGCTCGGCAACAAGAACCTGGAGGTAGGTGTCCCCACAGGTCTTGTAGGCACTGAACTGTTCCTGTATCAGCTGGAAGGCGGCGATATCTGGTCAGAGGACGGATATTCAACAGGACTGGATACCAATGTAGCGCTTTCCGCATTCCAGTCGATATGTGAAATGTTTACAAAGTACTCCAGCCCCTATGCTTACGATATAACCCGTTTCAGGACCGGCGAGGTTCCCATCATGGTAATTGACGATTCTATCGCGGTTTACAACCAGCTTATGACCTTCTATGAGCTCAGAGGCCTTTGGAAGATGACCCCCGTCATCGGAACAAAGAACGAGGACGGAACTATCAACCGTACCGCCGTTGCAAATACCCAGGCAATGATCATGCCGAGAGGTAATTCGGAGGGCGGACACGACGAGATAGTATGGAGATTTATGAGATGGTACTGCGGAACCGATTCGCAGACAAGACAGGCAAGAGAAACAATAGCGGTTGGTCAGCCTACGAGTAAGTATTCAACGGCAAATATCGAGGCCCTTCTGGCGCAGAAGTGGACAGAAGAGGAAAGAACCGCTGTTAGATCGGCTGTTAACAATCTTGTCGCTACCAAGGAATATCCCGGCGCATACATTATTCCTACATATTTGCAGTTTGCGTTCCAAGACGCCGTAAATAACGGTTCGGACCCGTCAAGCGCACTGCTTGACCAAATTCTCGACATTAATAAAGAGATTACGAGAAAGAGAAAAGAATTCGGACTTGACGCCCATGAAATTTCGTACGGCAATGACTCATCGGACGATACAGAATCAGCCGACGGAGCCGACAATAAATAATTATAAGTAAGGAGAAGAAAAATGCAAGATGCTGCTGTAAAGGAAGTTAAGGCTCCGAAGCCGCGAAAGCAGAAGAAGCCTGTTTCCAAAAAAGAAATGACAAAGTGGCAGTACACCCGTTCCGAGATGAAGAGAACGCGTGTCGGATACATAATGATTGCGCCCTTCCTTATAATGTTTATAACATTTACGGTTGTGCCGGTTATTCTTTCCCTGTTGCTTAGCTTTACGTCATTTGACATGTTCACATGGCCGAAGTTCATTTACTTCGACAACTTTATCAGGATGTTCCTTGACGACGACCTGTTTATTACCGCATTCAAGAATACAATCATATTTGCGGTGGCAACCGGTCCTACATCTTTCCTGCTCTCATATTTGCTTGCGTGGTTTATAAACGAGCTTCCGCCGAAGGCGAGAGCGTTCGTAACATTTATCTTCTACGCGCCGAGTATCGCAGGTACGGTATATTCCGTATTCCTTCTGATATTCAGAAACGACTACTACGGATATGCAAACGGTTGGCTGATGAAGCTCGGTATCATTAATTCACCGATACTGTGGTTTCAGGATAAGACCTACATAGTACCGCTTGTAATATTCATCTCAATCTGGACCAGCTTGGGAATGGCGTTTCTTGCGGCTATTGCAGGTTTGCAGGGCATTGACCGGGCGCAGTATGAGGCGGGTGCCGTTGACGGCATCAAAAACCGTTGGCAGGAGGTATGGTATATCACACTGCCGAATATGAAATCCATGCTTACATTTAATGCGGTAATTACAATTACCAATGCATTCGGCTTCGGCGGCATTGTAACCGCGCTTTGCGGAACGATGTATTCCGACGGCTATTGTGCATGGACCTTGAACCATCACCTTTCCGAATATATGGGAGCAAGATTTGAGTTCGGCTACGCTTCGGCGCTCGCTCTTGTCATGTTTATACTCTCGTTCGGCTCCAATAAGATGGTTAACAAAATGATTTCGAAGGTAGGTCAGTGATATGGCGTCGGTAAAAGTTAAAAAGCTACGCGTTAAAAATCACCGCGTAATATTGAACCGCAGTGCCGGCGGCGATACGGCAATTACCGTTGTACTTATAATCCTCGGTATTTTTATGTTTATGCCTGTTTACCTAACCGTAATCACAGCATTCAAACCGGCGGCGGAATTAAGCATTATGCCCCCGAAGTTTTATGTAATTAAGCCTACATTCAAGAATTTCATCGACCTTTTCACAAATATAAACCAGACATGGGTTCCGATTTCGAGATATATATTCAATACGGTATACATCTCGGTTGCGTCCACCTTCGGATGCTTGGTGCTCGGTTCCATGGCGGCGTACTCTCTTTCAAAGATTCGTATGCCGGGATATAAGATGATAAACAACCTTATTATCTGGTCCCTGATGATTCCGAACACCATAGCAGGCGTATATAACTTCATTATATACTGCAAGCTGCAGATGCTTAATACCTATGCAATTTCAATTCTCCCCGTTTGGGCGGGCACGCTCGGACTTTACCTTATGAAGAACTTTATTGATGACGGTATTTCCGATGAAATGATTGAAGCCGCACGAATCGACGGAGCAAGAGAATTCTACATTTATTTAAAGATAGCGATGCCCTTGGTAAAGCCTGCGTGGCTTACGCTTATAGTTACGACCTTCCAGGGCGTATGGGCGGCGGGCGCGTCCGCTTATGTATGGAGTGAGGACTTAAAGACCTTTAACTCTGCCTTGGCTGCAATACAGGGAAGCTCTTCCAATGCGTCCGGAGCTGCGGCCGCAGGCTCGGTAATAATGATGTCCGTACCGATTATAATCTTCGTTGTAAACCAGTCGAAGATTGTGGAAACAATGGCATCTTCCGGTATGAAGGACTAAGGGGGGCTGCAAATGGCAAAGAAGATTTTAACGCTTATTTTGTGCGTCCTCACATTGACAACGCTTATCGGTTCGCTTGAAGCAAGCGCGGCGGCGTACAAATCATATACCTACAATATTAACGGCGAACCCGTTGACTCTCCGGATGCATTTACACCGGACAGACAGGTTGACTCCATAGCAATGGGGCTTGCAAAAAGCTCTTATCCCAATCTTGTCGACCCTGCGGATATGGTAGTTGACGATGACGGAAACGTATATATCGTGGACAGAGGTAATGTAGATGTCCCCGGCAGAATAATTGTTCTTGATTCCAATTATAAATTTAAAATGGAATTGGGACTAAGCTTCTACAACGACCAGGGCGTTCCGGACTCTCTTAATGCTCCGAGCGGTATGTTTGTAACCGAAGATCTTATCTATGTTGCAGATACCGAGAATAAGAGAATTGTAGTATTCAAAACAGACGGTACGTTCGATCACATTGTGCTTGAGCCTTCGTCAAGACTCATGGGAAGCGACGCAATTTATAAGCCGGTAGCGCTCGCAGTAGACGCCAGCGGAAACCTTTATGTTGTATCCTCCACCACATATATGGGTATTATCGTAATGGATAAAACCGGTAAATTCCAATGCTTCCTCGGCGCTCAAAAGGCGGAAGTAGACCTTACCGCAATTCTTTGGAGATCCTTCCAGACGGCAGAGCAGATTGCTCAATCAGAGCAGTATCTTCCTACCGAATATAATAATATCACCATAGATAAAGAGGGCTTTGTATACGTAACCTCTTCATCTATCGAAGAAACGGCTCAGCAGAATTCCATTATGTCTAAAAGCGGAGACTATGCTTCCGTTAAGAAGCTCAATGCGTCCGGTGAGGATGTAATGATGCGAAGCGGCTTCTTCGGCCCCGGCGGAGAGGTAAATATTTCATGGATCGCACAGGACGAGAACTCCATAGTAGGCGCGTCAAGAATTATAGACGTTGCGCTCGGTCCGGACGGAACATGGACAATTCTCGATGAAAAGAGATCAAAGTTCTACACATACGATACATACGGAAGACTTCTTCATGTTTTTGGCGACAAGGGCGAAATGCTCGGTAACCTGAAGAGCGGCGAAGCAATCGTATATCAGGGAACAAAGCTTTTGTGCCTTGATAAGCAAGCGCTGAATATTACGGTTTACGAGAGAACGGAGTACGGTGATATCATTGCGAATGCTCTTCGTAATTCGCTTGACCGAAGATACGACCTTGCCGTTGACGACTGGAATGCAATTTTGCAAAGAAACGGTAACTTCGATATTGCTTATGTAGGTATCGGTAAAGCCTACTACAGGGCGGGCGACTGGAACAAAGCGATGGAGTACTTTAAGTACGCCTACGATACCGATAATTACTCGCTTGCATTTAAGGAATACCGCAAAGAGGTATTGGCGGACAATACTCTGTTTATTCCGAATTCGATTATTACCGTTGTAGTGGTTCTTGCCTTTATTATCGGGCTTGTTAAGCTGTTCAGCTGGGCAGGTAAGGTTAATAAGGCGGCCACGGCAAAAGGAGGAAAACGAAGCTTTAAGGAAGAGGTTTTGTACGCATTCTACCTGTTCTCTCATCCCTTTGACGGCTTCTGGGATCTGAAGCATGAAAAGAGAGGCTCAATGAGAGGAGCGATGTTCTGGCTGTTTCTTGCGGTTGCGTCGTTTACCTATCAGGAGGTCGGCAGAGCATACCTCTTCAATCCTACCGGCGCAATAAGCAACGTGTTTGTACAGGCTATCTCAATATTGTTACCTGTATTTCTCGTTGTTACTTCTAACTGGTGTCTTACAACGCTGTTTGACGGTGAAGGAAGCTATAAGGATATTTTGATAGCGTCCTGCTATTCGCTGGCTCCCTTACCGCTGTTTGTAATTCCCGCAACACTCTTAACACATGTGTTCTCACTTAACGAAGCAGGAATAGTATCATTGCTTACGACTCTTGCATGGATTTGGGTAGGTATTCTTGTATTCTTCGGACTTATGATTACACACGGATATTCACTTTTCAAAAACTTCGTTACAGTAATCGCAACGATCGTCGGAATCGCAGTAATAATGTTCATCGGACTTTTGTTCACAGGACTTATTCAGAAGATTGTCGGCTTCATCTCAAGTATTGTAACGGAACTCTCGTTTAGATAAGAACCAAGGAGGATTGATAAAATGATAAATAACAAATTAAGATTTTTATCGCTGATTCTTGCGGTTCTTATGACTGCCGGTGCGTTTTCATTCTCGGTTTTAGCCGACGGGGAAGAGAGCGCAAATACGACCGACAGCACACAGGATACAGTGGAAACAACAAGCGCAACCGAAGACGAAACGGAGATTACGTCTTCCGTAGGGGACGTTTCCGGAGACGCATCGCAAGCGGAAGATTCCGAAAGTACAGAGGAGGAAGAGGTTCTTTCTTCCTCTGATTATGAGGATATTGCCAAGAAGTACTATCTTACTCCGTATATTACGGCAGATGAAAAGATTGCTACAATGAAGCTGGAATATTCTGCATTCGGATACGAAATTTACTGTGACGAATTTTCCGGAGAGGTTTGTGTCAAGAACACAAAGACCGGACAAAGGCTGTTCACCAACCCCTTCGACGTGCAGACCTCCGAAAGCACCGACGATATTAAAAAACAGCTTTTATCACAGATTAAGCTCACTTACAGCGGCATTGACGGCGAAATAAAGACAATGTACTCCTTTGAGGAGTGCGTATCAAAGGGTCAGGTCACCGTAAAGAGTCTGAAGGACGGTATTCGTGTAGAGTATGCTATCGGCGACGAGGAAACAAGATACCTTGTTCCCCGCCTTATAACCAAGGAACGCTATGAAAAGCTTATTCTCCCCTATATTGAAGCAAGCGACGATACCTTCGTTCAAGGCCGTTTCGACACGTTCTACGTGCTTGAAGGTCCCGATTCGACAGAGCAGATGCACGCTAAATTTCCGATTACGGAAACTACGGAGGTATATGTATACGATACCGAGGCTACAACAAAGGAGCTTCGCGACTTCCAGGGCTGGATAAAGAAGTACTGCAAGAACTACACCTACGCAACCTTGCAGGAAGATCACGATTTAACGGGTTATACCGTAACGGATACCGAGCCGCCGCTCTTTCGCATGGCGATCGAGTATACTATTGATGAAGACGGACTCGAATACAGACTGCCGGCTAACGGTATTCGGTACAATTCGGACCTTTATACTCTTATGACTCTTCAGGTATTGCCCTATTTCGGGGCAGGCTCGTCTCAGTATACGGGTTATACCTTCGTGCCTGATGGTTCGGGCGCTGTCTTCCGCTTTGAAGATTTGGTAACAAGCGGAGAAACAAAGACCGGAAAAATCTACGGCTCCGATTACGCATATCACGACATCGGAATTATTAAGCAGGAAACGATGAGACTGCCGGTATTCGGTGTAGTCGAAAACTACAACGGTTTCTCATGCGAAATTGTCGAGAAATGGGTAGATGCGTACACCGATGAGAAAACAGGCGTATCATATGAGGCAGGATATTACACATTGCCCGAATATACGCCCTTGCGCGAGGACAGAGGCTACTGTGCGATTATCGAGGAGGGTGACTCGCTCGTATCAATTACAACAAACAGCGGCGGAACGGTTCACAAATACAATACCGTATATGCCGAATTTAACCCCTGCCCGACAGATGAATATAACTTAGCCGATTCGATTTCGGTCGGTGATAATAAACCGATTACGATTTCGTCAAACCGTAAATTCACGGGAAGCTATAAGGTACGCGCGGTAATGCTCTGCGACGAAAACACGGCAAAGAACGCAGGACTGTCCGAGGATGAATATTACGAATGCAGCTATGTCGGAATGGCAAAGGCGTACCGAGACTACCTTGAAAACACGGGAGTTCTCACAAGAATTGAGGACGCCTCCGAGGATATTCCGCTTTATGTCGAATCCTTCGGTGCAATCGAAACAGCTTCCACCTTCCTTTCGTTCCCGACGACAAAGATGGTAGCGCTTACAACCTTTGACGATATCAAGACGATGGCAAATGAGCTTGAGGAGAACGGTATTACCAATATCAATTTCAGACTCAAGGGCTTTGCAAACGGCGGTCTTGACTACACCGTTCCGAACGGTGTTGAATTTGAAGACGTTGTAGGAGGCGAAGAGGGATATAAAGACCTTGTAAGCTTTGCAAAGGAAAGGGGCATCGGAATATTCCCCGATTTTGACTTCTCCTATGCGAATACACCCGGAAACGGCTTTACGGCAAGCGAGGATTCCGTTAAAACGATTGACGGCAGATACACGAAAAAGAGAGTTTACAAGAGCTCTCTCCAGGAGACGGTTGTCCAGGGCGGTATGTGTCTGTCCGCAAGTGTATTTAACAAATACTACGATAATATTGTTAAGGACCTGAAGGGGCTCGAAACAATCGGCATTTCCGCAGGTACTCTGGGTACCGATTTGAACTCAGACTTTGATAAGAGCGATCCTTACAACAGAGAAGACTGCAAGCAGATTGTTCAGCAGCTGCTTGCCAAGATGAAAGAGGATTACGGCGAGGTAATGGTTGACGGCGGCAACGCTTATACCTTAGCAAGCGCAAATCACATATTGAATGTTAAGCTTGACTCGTCTCACTTTAACAAATCGGCATATTCCATACCTTTTGTAGGAATGGTGCTTCACGGATATGTAAACTTCGCCGGAACCCCGACGAATATGTCCAGCGATATTGAATATGAGAAGCTGAAGATGATTGAAAACGGTTCAATGCCGTACTTCACGCTCTCCTATTCAAACACACCATTGCTCAAGGATTCTAAAACATATTCAAATTACTATTCGGTAGCATATGAAATTTGGATAGAGGATCTTATCTCCGATTACAAGGAGTTAAACTCCATTATGAAGGATTTGCAGAATCAGACTATTGATTCTCACGAGTTCCTTGTAGGAAAGAGAAATCCTTCCGAATCCGAGCTTGCTGATGATATTGCTGAGGCGGAGGCTAAAAAAGCCGAAGAAGAAGCAAAGGCTCAGGCTCTTGCCGAGAAGCTGGAAAGAGCTGAAATACTCGCACAACGTAAAGGCGGAGCCGTAATCAATCTTGACGATGAAGACGACGCCGACGAAAACGAAACGCAGGAGGAGACAACCCAGACGGCTCCTACAGCCGAAGAGGTTGCGGATATAAATGCAAATACCGATAAATACACGGTAAACGACGGTTCGATTGTTAAGATTACCTATTCGAACGGCACAACATTTATATTGAACTACAACAGATTTGCGGTAACGGTTGAGGGACTCACCATTGAGCCTCTCGGCTATATCCGCCAGAACTGAGAAAGGAGGACTGAAAAATGAGTAAAATATCTACAGTGAACAGAGCTGCTCCCAAAAGAAGACGCAAAACGGTTTCGCTTGACCGTAAGCAGGCAAGAGCAGGATGGCTTTTCGTCCTCCCGTTCGTAATCGGATTCATAATCATATATGCACCGATTATCATAGACTCGATTAAGTATTCGCTTGGCTCCATAAGCGTATCAATGGGCGGCGGATTTAACTTAAAGATGGTCGGACTCAAGAATTACCGCAACGCCTTGTTTGTTGACGCAAACTTCGTTATGACCCTGAAGTCCGGACTGAAAGAGCTTTTCATTGATATTCCCGTTATCGTAATCTTCTCGCTGTTTATGGCAGTGCTTTTAAATCAGAAGATGTTCGGCAGAGCGGTCTTTCGCGCAATATTCTTCGTGCCGGTTATTCTTTGCACGGGTCTTATCGGTGAAATAGACTCCGTAAACTCAACCTTCAACTCTTACCTTTCCGATACTTCCTCCTCCATTGATACAGGTGCCGGAACCGACGCTGTATCGGAGATTGTATCAAAGACCGATATTCAATGGATGTTCCAGTCTATGAAGGTCGGTACTGAAATTACGACCTATGTTGTAGGCTGGATGAACAACATCTATGAGATCGTTAACCGCTCCGGCGTACAGATGCTTATCTTCCTTGCCGGTCTTCAGTCAATATCCGATTCCATCTACGAATCGTGCGATATCGACGGCGCAAGCGCCTGGGAGGCGTTCTGGAAGGTAACAATACCGATGGTGTCTCCCATGATTCTCGTAAATGCCATCTATACTATTATTGACGCACTGACGTCTTCAACAAACTCCGTTATGTCATACATCAGCACGGTTTACAACGGTAACGGCATGAACGGAAGCGGCGGACACGAGCTGTCAAGCGCAATGTCATGGCTGTATTTCCTGTTGGTAATGGTAATAATAGCGGTAATTTCAGGTATTTTGTCGCTGTTTATCTTCTACCAGCGAAGAGACTAAGGAGGTGTAAAATATGGATTCAACTAAAAATTCTACAACCTCCAAGGTTATGAAGGAAACCAAAAAAACCATTAGGGTTGATTTTGAGAGAACGTCGCTTTGGGAGAGAATAAGGCTTAAATATTTGTCGACAAACTTCATAATGACTTTGTTGTGGAAAATATTAAGACTAATGCTCTTAATCGGTATTTCATATATCATTCTCTTCCCGTTCTTTACAAAGATCACATCGTCCTTTATGTCCGGAGACGACTTCGTCGACGCAACCGTAAAGCTGATTCCGAAGTATCCTACGCTGGATACATATAAGGCAATTATCAAAGATAACGGTTTCTTTACGGCACTTATCAACTCAACGCTTCTTTCGCTTGTATGCGCAATATTCCAGACACTTATCTGCTCTATGATAGGCTACGGCTTTGCCAAGTATAAGTTCAAGGGAAGCAGAATACTGTTTATGCTGGTAATGCTTACCATGATCATTCCCCCGAGAACAATTCAGTTCTCGATGTTCATGAATTTCCGTTATTTTGATTTGTTCGGTTTGTTTAATATACTGGGCATAGGAAAGGTTGATATGATTAACACATATTGGCCGCTGATAATTCTGTCCCTGACAGGCCTCGGCTTTAAGAACGGTTTGTATATCTTTATGATGCGTCAGTATTTTAAGGGTATTCCTCCGGAGCTTGAAGAATCCGCATATCTTGACGGTTACGGTCCGTTTAAGACCTTTGTTAAGATTATTATTCCCTTGTCAGTGCCTATGATGGTTACAATATTCTTGTTCTCGTTCTCATGGCAGTGGACGGATAACTTCTACACCAAGCTGTTCTTTACAACGGTAGGTCCAAAGCTGATGCCGAGTATCATCTCCGTTCCGAAAACGCTTGATACCTCACTTGCGCCGACAATGTTCAGCGCAGCGGTTAATAATGCGTGTGCAATGCTTATTATCGTCCCGCTTATTATTATATATCTCTTCTGTCAGAGATTTCTTGTACAGGGAATCGAACGTTCCGGTATCGGTGGACAATAAAAAAATACGAGCTGTCACAAAAGTGGCAGCTCGTTTTTATGAAGGAAACCGAGTACAGAAGAAAAAACGGAAACAATTACTCTATAGGACCGTCGTCCCTCGGCTTGTAAACACCGGTTCCGTGAGGCATATATGCACAATTCGGTGTGTTGACGCTTGCCCTGCCGCAATTGCTGCTGCCTGTGCAGTTACATATTTCGCTCGACAGACAGGTATATTTATCATCGGGACCGTGACTCCTTACCATGATGACATTATCTCCCACATGGGAGCAATATCTTTCAATTACATCTCTGCCCCTGCGGTGAAATGTACCGATATTGTCATTTATCATTATAATCAACTCCTTATCAATATCTATTATAAGGAGAAAAATTACTAATTATTCTATATTTGCAAAATTCAAATTAAGAAAAATAAGACAGCCTGCTCAATCGAGCAAGCCGTCCTTTGTGACCTTATCCCAGTTTACGTTTAAAACTTTAATGGTTTTGGATTTAATGGTATCCTGCGTCTGATAAATATATCCTCTTTCAATTAACGAACGAAGCGCGTCTGCTATGCTGTCACGGGAAATTCCGTTTAATTTTGATACTGCCTCGACCGTCGGCCAAAAAGCGGCGCGAAGCTTTTTGCCGTTTTGAGCGTTGTCATAAAGCTTTCTAAGATTGCGTAAAATCATTTGATAGTAAAGCTTCATTTCCGAATCAATCATCGGAATTTCAATAAGCCAGTCGGCGCAATTGCGAAGCTGATTGCTTACAGCGTCTTTTACGGCATAAACACCGACATTTTTTGAAAGGCGTACATTCAGAAAGCTCGCAACAGAAGAAAAATGTCCGTCGCCCGAAAAAATGATGTACGTGTCGATGTCCGAAGCGGTCATTGCCTTTTGATAAATATGATCGAGCATAATGAAATCGGTGTAGTCTTTTTTGTGATGAGACGAAGCGTTTTGCGTCTCAATAATTGAGCTTGTTACCTCACGGATACGGGGAATTTCGCTGCGCAGACTTTGATTTGAAAAATCGGCGAAAAAATAAACATCCACAATGTGATATCTCGATGCCATGTCGGCATACCAAGCCTTTATATCCGGCTTTTGATTATACATTTTGTCGAGCGAAATATACCAATGCTCATAATCTACGAATGCAACCGCCTTCGGTTTGACGCTTGTCGGCGTCATTTTTTTGAATAATCCGTCAAAAAGTCCTATTATTCCGTTCCTCCTTTCCTTTAAATTCAGAAATAGGTCATACACGGTTATTATATTATATTTTACGGTAAAAATCAATATTAAAATTATTGTTTTTTATTAAATTTGCTTGACATGCGGTAAACGAATATGTTATAATATTCACCCATAGAGATATAGTGTAATGGTAACACCCGACACTTTGACTGTCGTATTGTAGGTTCGAATCCTGCTATCTCTGCCAAATCCCCAAAGGCACAAGCCTTTGGGGATTTATTTCTTACCTCTTCACTTTTCACTATTCACTATTTGTTCTTCCGTCAGTCCGAAATTCATGATAAGCTTCGCTTTGAACAGAGTTATTTTATCATGTAATTTTTCTGACATTATTTCAGATTTTTCGTTAAAATAGATAAAATATTGAGTAATTACAGTCTATTTTACCTTTGATTTGTTGACAAAAAATTTATTTTGTGGTAAAATTATCTTTAAGAAATTATTGTGTCGGTATGCTTGTTTTGATTTTGAAAGCTTGTGAAAGAGCGGAAAAAATTGATACGGTTGTCATTTCAAACAATCGCCAACAGAGCCGATTGATTGACTTTGTACACTCAAAAAGCGGCAAAATCCTGTGTAATGACCGGTACTGCCAGAATTGTGTGACGAAATATGAATGACTCTTTCAAATGAGGCGAATTAACGGTTAATGCAAGGCGTAGTATGAATAAAGCTTCCTTGAAAAGATTTTTTGATTTAATTTTTTCGATTATGGGGATTAATATATGTCAGCTTCCGGTATCAATCGTTGCCGTTGCCGTCAAAACGGATTTCTCGGGATCTGTTGTTTTCAAGCATCGGCGAATATGATGTAAGGTGCGGGTCTTTAATATTTATTAATTAATGTCAATGTGCATGGACGCCGAACAAAAGGGAACGGGGTGTATTCCTATAAGGACGATGCCCTTGTTACCCGTGCGGGGGAGATAATTCGCAACTTGAGTCTTGATGAAATTCCCTGATTTTCAATTCCTTTTCGGGGATAGAGGTATATTAGGGACAATCGAAAAAACAATAATTTTTCAAGCGTAGTCACGGAGTAAGTCAGCCTAGTTCAAAATATCTGTGTTAGTTTGAGGAAATTTCTGTTGAGAACATTTGAAATTTCAAAACGGTTTCTTGATTGTTTATTTTCACTCAATCTGATAAGCGTACGAAACTTGATAAGAAGGTTGACTTAGCCGAGAAGTGGTAGCTTTACCATTCTCGGCTAATTGTAGTGTTATAGATGA
>JAQXHN010000028.1 GCA_029007295.1 Clostridia bacterium
GGGATGACAGTACCGATGAGTCCGGACGATCATTTTTGTGATCTGAAGCGGATTGTTTCGGCGGCCAGCGGAAAATCCCGGCGCGTCAACGTGATCATGCCGATGCTTTACGAGGGACGGCAGCATCGCCGCAGCGCCCGCGAATCGCTGGACTGTGCGCTGATGCTTCAGGAGCTTTCCGATATTTGTGTCACAAATATCCTCACGTTCGACGCGCATGATCCGCGTGTGCAAAATGCGATTCCGTCCGGCTGCTTTGAAAACGTGCAGCCGTATTATCAGATGATCAAGGCGCTGCATAATACGCAGCCTGATGTTGCGTTTGATTTTGATAAGACCATGGTCGTTTCTCCCGACGAGGGCGGTATGTCGCGTTGTATGTATTACTCGTCTGTGCTCGGTCTTGACCTCGGAATGTTTTATAAGAGAAGAAATTATTCCGTTGTTGTCGACGGCAGAAACCCTATCGAAGCGCATGAGTATCTCGGCAGAAGCGTTAAGGGCAAAGATGTTATCGTTGTTGACGATATGATTTCGTCGGGCGAATCAATATTCGAGGTTGCACAGCAGCTGAAGCTAAAGGGCGCAAAGCGAATTTTCGTATTTGCCTCCTTCGGACTTTTCTGCGACGGTCTTGATAAATTTGACCGGATGTACGAGGAAAAGGTATTTGATAAGATATTCACGACAAATCTTATATACAGAACTAACGAGCTTTTAAAACGCGAATGGTACCAGGAGGTCGACATGTGTAAATATGTTGCGCTGTTGGTTGATACTCTAAATCACGATTCGTCCATAAGCAAGCTGCTGCAGCCTGCAGACAGAATAAACCGTCTGCTTGAAAAGCTCCCTGATAACAGGAAAAATGTAAAATAAAACAGTAACGGAGATTTCATTTGAAATCTCCGTTACGAATATAACTCGGGCATATTGGATAGCATATTCTCCGCATAAACTCCGTATCCGCTTTTCGGGTTGTCGATAAGGACATGAGTTACGGCGCCGACGATTTTACCGTTTTGAATTATGGGGCTTCCCGACATACCCTGAACAATTCCTCCGCTCAAGCTCAATAGCTTGGAGTCCGTGACTTCAATAATCATATCTCGGTAGGCGTTCTTGCCGTCGGTCAGGGAAGCGATATTTATTTCAAATTCCTTTGGCGTATTTCCGTAAAGTGTGCATAGAATAGTCGCTTTACCTTCCTTTACCTCTTTAATAGGTGCGACCGATAAAGGTTCGTTGTTTGCGATGTTTTTTGCCAGATTTCCGTATACTCCTACAAATGTGTTTCCCGACATTATGCCTATTTCTCCGGTAAGCGTGCCGTGAAGCTCGCCGGGGGATCCGGGAACGCTTTGTTTTACACCGGAAATTGAGGCGTCAAAAATTTTACCGTTCCTAAACGGCATTATTATTCCGGAATCCGAGTCGCAAATTGCATGTCCCAGCCCCGCAAAATAGGAATTATCGGGATTCAGAAACGTTACCGTGCCTATTCCCCTTGCGCTGTCTTTAATCCATAAGCCTATTTTCCACTCCTTTTCGCTTTGAGAAAAAGCCGGTGTAACCGTTACCTCATTAATTTTTCCGTCCCTTAATACGCTCAGAATAACGGGCATACCGTCGCTGTTCGCAATGCAGTCAAAGAGCATGTCCGAGGACTCAAGCGGGTTTGAATCAATCGCGGTGATTATATCTCCGCTTTTAATACCGGCCTTTCCCGAGGGCGAATAATTTCCCTTATCCGTATCGACGTCGCTGGTTGCGCTGACAACAATTCCCTCTGTTTTCATACACATACCGAACGGCATACCTCCGGGTATAAGCCGAAGTCCCTTTAATGTTTCCCGGTCTATTTTTTTTGTGCTTTCGGACGGGAGATCCTCATTGCTTGAAATTACGGCGTTTTCCGATGTGTTTCCTGCAAATACGGCGTTGATTTCTGTATTTGCGATTTCCGTTTCGACGGAATATGACAAAAAGCAAAGATAAGTCACAACGGTAATAAAAAGCGCCAATGCAATTCTGAATTTTATCCTTTGTGCTTTGTTCATGGTTTTCCTCCGTTTTTCATCGAAAGTCGATGTAATATTATTATGTGAGTTTAAATCTTATATATAAATGTAATATTTGAACGGTAAATAAAATTAAGGCTTGTATGCCTTAATTAACCTTGATTATGTATGAAAAAAACGATAAAAATACAATTAGCATTACAAAATCACAATTTGTTAACTTTTATATTTGAATTTTTCTGTTGACAAAACATAAATGTTGTGATATTATATTTAGGCTGAATTGCCCCTGTAGCTCAGATGGTAGAGCATTTGACTTTTAATCAAAGGGTCCGGAGTTCGAGTCTCCGCAGGAGCACCATGAGAGCAAGTCTGTGGGCTTGCTCTTTTGTTATACATTGAGGACGTATATTAACTAAATGTTAACAACAACGCTTGATTGTTGCATAATTTGTCATTCTGTGATATAATAAACATAATGAATTGAATTTGGCACTATTTCCAGACGCTCATAATAATCGGAGGCGATTGCAACGGACAGACAGTTTTTGAAAAATGCATTAAAATATATCGTATCCGCTGTCGTATCTCTGCTCATTATCGCATACATAATTTACCATGTGGTCAATTCATTCGGTACGTCCGTCGAAACTCAGCCCGCACAGCTGGTCAGCGTAAGGGAAACACTTTCCGGCGACGGCTATATTTTCAGAGACGAAACGCTGCTTTATTCAAATTCGGCGGGCGGCGCAAGCTATGCTTTCAATAACGGAAAGCTCGTGTTTTCGGGGGCCAAAATTGCCGATATTTACTCCGGCAGTAATGTTGAAGAGATCAAAAGCCAAATTGCAAAAATAGACAAGCAGATTTCAATTATTCAAAATTCGAGCGTTTCCGGAAACGCCCTTTTGACCGATTCAAAATCAATGGATATGTCTATTTCGTCGCTGTATTATACAATGATCGGAAAAATGATTAAGAATGAGCCCGATTATGTAATAAGGCGCTCGGACGACCTTCTTATCTTGCTTAATAAACGTCAGATAGTCCTTAAAGCCGTTGCCGATTTTTCTTCCAGAATTTCCGAGCTGCAGTCGCAAAAGGCAACGCTTACCGCATCTCTTAATTCCATTTCGGAAACGGTATGGTCGCCCTCGTCGGGTTATTTCTATAATGAGGCGGACGGATACGAAAATATTTTTTCATCCTCAAAAATAGACAGTCTGACATATAAGGATTTTGAAAATTTAACGAAAACTCAGCCGGACCCGCAAATAATAAACTCGCAGAACGTAATCGGAAAATTGATGAATAAACATACATGGTATGTCGCAATGTCGTTCAAGACCAATCAGATTGCAGGCTTTAACGTGGGCGATACCTACACCTTGGTTTTTCCCTATAATTCCGAAGCGGAGCTTTCAATGAAGCTTTATCAGATCGTACAGGATACGGAATCCGATAATGTGCTGCTTATTTTTCAGTCGGGCTCGGTTCCGGAGAATTTCAATTTCCTGAGAATGCAGAGCGTTGACGTAGTAAAAAACACATATAAGGGATACCGTGTTCCCATATCCGCCGTGCGAATTGTTAACGGCAAAAAGGGAGTTTATATTTTAAACGGAAACGTAGTCGAGTTTAAGCTTATTGATTCTCTTGTTGAAATAGGAGGAAACCTGATTGTTTCCGAGCAGGACAAGCTGAATGACGAGAACTATCAAACAAAGCTCGGCTTTTACGACCAAATCATAACAAAGGGTAAAAATCTATATGAACACAAGGTTATCGGATGATTACAAACAGAGCATCAGGTCATCCATTGAAAAAATTAATTCCGATATACTTATTTCAAGCGAAAAAAGATCCGGACCGAAGGCGGTATTGTGCGCCGCAACCAAAACAGTACCTGCCGAAGCCGTCAATTTTGCCGCAAGAGAATGCGGGCTCAGATGCATAGGCGAAAACCGTGTTCAGGAGCTGCTTGCAAAATATGACGAGCTGGACCGCGAGCTGCTCGATATTCATTTTATCGGCAGACTGCAGACAAACAAGGTAAAGTATATAGTTGATAAGGTAAGTATGATTCATTCGGTGGACTCGGTAAGATTGGCGGAGGAAATCGAAAAAAGATGTGCCGAAAAAAATAAAGTTATGGACGTTTTAATCGAGCTGAATGTTGGGGAAGAAGAAAACAAGGGCGGAGTAATGCCGAATGAGTTTGACGCTTTGGCAGAAAAGCTTGTCTCGTTTGAACATATAAAGGTCCGCGGAATTATGACAATAGGACCGATTTGTGCAAAAGAATGTGAATATTTCGAATTTTTTAAAAAAACTTATCATTTTTTTATTGACATTTTGCCGAAAAAAATACATAATATATATAACCCTGTTTTGTCGATGGGTATGAGTGATTCGTATAATATTGCACTTGAGTGCGGTTCTACAATGATAAGACCCGGAAGTGCGATATTCGGACGCAGGGATTACATAACAAAATAAAAATAATTCACTAAAATTTTTTTGGAGGATAATATACTATGGGATTTATGGATAAGATCAAGGGTATGGTTAACCCCGACGACGGTTATGACGATTTCGATGAATACGACGCACAGGACGGCGAAGGCTACGACGATAATACATATGAGCAACAGTCCGCTCCCGCACGTTCACAAAATGTTGCCCATCAGACGTACGGCGGAAACGGAAACGCAGCTCTTGAATTAAAGGTTGTTCGTCCCGAGCGCTTTGATTCAGTTACGCAGATTGCCGACCACCTTTTAAACGGCCGTACCGTTGTTCTCAATCTTGAGGCGACAAATAAGGAAACCGCACGCAGAATGATTGACTTTTTAAGCGGCGTTGCATACTCAATTGAGGGTAATCTCAAGAAGGTTGCAAATACCACTTATGTTATCACGCCCGGAAATGTTGCAGTGGACAATGACGGAACCGAACGCAACGGTGCTCAGCCGGCTAACAACGGCACGGAAATGTACGGCAATCTCTAATCTCAAACAGGCTCGGATTCTCCCGACCGAAGTGAGCTTTGAGATTGTGCTTCGGATTTTAGTTTGTGTATAGCATTTGGGGAGGCTTTTTAAGTCTCCTCTATTGTGTTTTGTTTTTATTATGATAAACGACGACATTCATCTTGACGACCTGCTGTCGAAAAGAGATAAGGGCGAAACCGCCTGTACAAGATTTCTCAATGAAGCCGAGGCCGCTTTATGCGAGCGGTATTTGGCTTCCCGAAAAGAGGATTTTATTCTGTTCGGGGGTTATGACGGCTGTATAAGGTCGAGAATCATATTACCGGCATATTGGGATAAGGATACGCTTGATACCTCGGATTATGTTACGAGCGTTAAAATCAAAGGAACGGCTTACCGTGAGCTGAGCCATTCCGATTTTCTCGGTTCGATTACGGGATGCGGAATTTCACGGAATGCGGTAGGCGATATTGTCGTTTCCGATGATAAAACGGAAGCGGTGGTATTTTGCACGCCGGATATTGCTGCTTTTCTTTTGGAATCTCCGGATACTCTTGAATATGTCGGCAGGGATAAGGTGAAAATCACCGAATATAAGGTTGACGCTTCCTTTTCCCCGAAAAGACAGTATGAAGAATTTACGGCGTTTGTATCCTCTCTGCGCCTTGACTGCGTTGTCGGAGCCGTATTGAAAACCTCAAGGGAAAATGCAAAATCATATATTTTCAAGGAAAAGGTAACTCTCAATTATCTCCCCGTGAAGGACAATGACTGCCGTATTGAAAAATCCGACGTCTTAACCGTAAGGGGAAAAGGAAAATACCGTATTTCGGACTTATCCGAAACAAAAAAAGGCAGAATACGTATAACTGTTTTGAAATTTATTTAATCTCGAATGATATAGGAGTGAAAAATGAATAAACCTTCCGAAAACAAGCAAAAGGACTTTACCCGTGTATTGCGGGGATATGCACCTAATGAGGTTGAAGAGTACATTTCTCTGCAAAGAAAAGAAGCGGACGAAATGAGGGCATATATTGCCGAGCTCGAAAACAGAATAAGCTATCTTTCAAAGCAAAATAATATTTTAAAGCACACGAATGCAACTCCGAAATACATACTTGACGAAGCCAGAGCGCTTGGAGAACAAATAATAAGCAATGCAAATGAAGAGGCTGCAATTATCATCGCTTCCGCAAAGACAAGCTGTGATAATCTCATGAACGAATTCAGGTTCCGTATGGGACAGGAGAAGGAAAAGCTGATTGCGCTTCAAAATACCGTTCAGGAATTCAAAACAAACCTTTATTCCGCATATCAAAAGCATATTGACGATGTTGAAAGCATCACGGACACGGCTGATCTTGAAGCATTAAAAATGGATTCGGAGGAATATTCCGAAAAAGTTGTTGCGGACATTAAGACTGAGGTTGCGTACCTTACCGCAGAGCTTAAGCAAAAGCGGGAGAACGAATCCGAAAACAAAATCGACGATGAGTATTTTGCCAACCGTGAAGCGGAGCTTGAAGCAGAGCTTGCAAACGAACAGCGGAATTTAGGTGAAACAACGGTTTTTAATCCGGATATTGATTTGAGCGACCTGCCTGAAGACGGCGCTTTAAATGAAGACAACAGTTCGGATAATATTTCCAATATCACCGAAAACGAATTCATCGAAGAGAATGAAGAGGGAGCCGAAGAAAAGCAAGCGTCTGTCGGAGAATATATGCAGGAAACCGAAGACGATATGATTGCTGTCGGCGATGAGGATAATTCCGTTCCCGTGTACGAAGACATTTCGGCACAATCAGACAGCAAGGAATCCGCCGAAAACGAGGAAATTCCGCTTTACGATGAAGCAAAAATCGCCCGGGCTTCGGGAGAATCGAAAGAAGAAACGGTAAACGGCGTACTTTTTCCCGATGATAAGATTCCGGATTTGATATATTCCTCCGAAAAATCCGGCAAGAAGCCGAAAAAACACAAAAAAAGCGACGCAATGGCGAGCTATGACGATATACTTGAAAATTTTGCCCGTGAACTCGGCGAGGAAAAAGAAAACGCAAGCGAAGCTGACAATAGCTGACGACAAATAATAATGAAAAACCGACGCTGTCGGAGAAATGGAATAACAGAAATGGCAAAAGATTACACAAATTCACTTAATTTACCTAAGACGGACTTCTCCATGAGAGCAAATCTTCCGAACCGTGAACCTGAAATGCTACGTGAAATGCAGGAGAACGAGCTTTATAAAAAAATGCTTCAAAGAAACGAGGGAAAGACTCCCTTCGTTTTGCATGACGGACCTCCTTTTTCAAACGGTAATATTCACATGGGCACGGCGCTTAACAAGGTGTTAAAGGACTTTATTGTCAAGTATAAATCTATGGCAGGCTATTATGCGCCGTATGTCCCCGGCTGGGACAATCACGGTATGCCTATCGAGAGCGCTATTATAAAAAAGAACAAGATTGACAGGAAGAAAATGTCGATTTCCGATTTCAGAACGGCGTGTCATGATTTTGCGGAAAAATTTGTTCATGTTCAGATGGATTCTTTCGTCCGTTTGGGAGTTCTCGGTGATTGGGAGCACCCTTACCTTACAATGAATCCCGCATTTGAAGGCAGAGAGGTAAGAGTATTCGGCGAGATGTTTAAAAAGGGTTACATTTATAAGGGATTAAAGCCGGTTTACTGGTGCCCTCACGATGAAACCGCATTGGCAGAAGCCGAAATTGAATATAAGGACGCACCGTGTACGTCTATTTACGTTAAATTCAACGTGACGGATGATATGGGTAAATTCAGCGATGTTTGCGAACTGAAGAATACCTATTTTATCATATGGACCACCACAACCTGGACCTTGCCCGGAAACCTTGCGATAGCTGTTCATCCCCGCGAAAAATATGTTTTGGTTAAGGCCGAAAACGGTGAAAACTATGTTGTCGCAGAGGCACTTTTGGAAAAGACAATGAAACAGGGCGGTATAGAAAGCTGGGAAGTCTTAAAGGAATTCAAGGGTGGCGACTTCGAGTTTATGAAAACCCGTCACCCGTTCCTCGATAGGGAAAGCGTACTTGTTTGTGCGGAGTATGTAACCATGGATTCCGGTACAGGCTGCGTACATACAGCCCCGGGCTTCGGTGCCGACGACTATGTAACATGTAAGAGGTATAATATTGATATTATTGTTCCCGTTGACGATAAGGGTTATCAAACAAAGGAAGCGGGAAAGTATGAGGGGCTTTATTATGAAAAGTCAAACGAAGTAATACTTGCCGATATGAAGGAATCCGGCGCACTTTTTGCGGCGGAGGAAATTGTGCATCAGTATCCCCACTGCTGGAGATGTAAAAATCCCATAATTTTCCGTGCAACGCCTCAGTGGTTCTGCTGTGTAGACGCATTTAAGGACGCGGCGGCAAAGGCGGCGCAGGAGGTCAATTGGATGCCGAGCTGGGGCAAAGACCGAATGGTATCCATGATTCGCGAGCGTGCGGATTGGTGCATTTCAAGACAGAGAAGATGGGGTCTTCCCATTCCGGTATTTTACTGCAAGTCTTGCGGTAAGGTTATTTGTGACGACAGTACAATCGACACGGTTGCAAAACTTTTCACCGAAAAAGGCTCAAATGCATGGTTTGATTTAGACGCAAAGGACTTAATGCCGACGGGATATAGATGCGAGTGCGGATGCCACGAGTTTGAAAAGGAAATTGATACGCTTGACGGTTGGTTTGATTCGGGTTCAACTCACTTTTCGGTAATTGAGCCTTTAGAGGGTCAGTGGCCGGCGGATCTGTATTTTGAGGGAGCGGATCAGTACAGAGGATGGTTCCAGTCCTCGCTTTTGACCGCAGTCGGCGCTAAAGAGCAGGGCGCTCCGTACAAGAATGTATTAACTCACGGTTGGGTCGTTGACGGTGAGGGCAGGGCGATGCACAAATCGCTGGGCAACGGTGTTGATCCGCAGGATGTTGTTAAGAAATACGGTGCGGACCTGCTTCGTCTGTGGGCTGCGTCCTCCGATTACAAGGTCGATGTTCGTGTTTCCGATGAAATATTCAAGCAGCTTTCGGAGGTTTACAGAAAGATCAGAAATACTGCAAGACTGTTCATGGCGAACCTCAATGATTTCAACCCCGATACGGATTTGGTTTGCGCATCCGAGCTTGATGAAATTGATAAATGGGCTCTTGCCCGCCTGAACGCTCTTGTTGATAAGGTCAGAAGGTCGTACGATAATTATGACTTCCATATAGCAACGCACGATATTGCAAATTTCTGCACGGTCGATATGTCAAAGCTGTATATTGACATCACCAAGGACAGACTTTATGTTGAAAAAGCCGACAGCAAGGGAAGAAGAAGCGCTCAGACGGCGATGTATTATATTCTTGATTCGCTGACCAGGCTTATCGCTCCTGTTCTATCCTTCACCGCAGATGAAATCTGGCATTCCATGTGTCATTCCTCAAAGGAGAATACAGTCAGCGCACTGTTAAATGACATGCCCGAAAAGAAGTCGGAATTTGAATACGAAAACGAGGACAAGTGGAACACTCTGTTTAACCTTCGCGACGGCATTATGAAGTCGCTTGAGGAAGCAAGAGCCGCAAAGCTTATCGGTAAATCTCTCGAAGCAAAGATTACCGTTCGAGCAAGCAGGGAGGATTACGTAACCTTAAATGAATTCAGGGATTATCTTGAAACGGTATTTATAGTTTCCAAAGTAATACTTGAAGAAGCGGATGTCGAAGCAATCGAATGCTCGGTTGAGGCGGCAGACGGAGTTCGTTGCGACCGTTGCTGGATGTACACAGAGCATCCTGTAGAAGACGGTGAAGGACATCTTTGCGAAAGATGTGCAAAAATCGTATTATAAAGCTGTTCGTCGCGGCGCTTGTCGCCGCGGCGACAGCTGTAATTGACCGGGTGACAAAAGCTGTTGTTGCAGATTCCATGGCGCTCGGAGAGCAAATTGAGTTTATCCCGGGAGTTCTTCGCTGGACATACATTCAAAACAAGGGTGCGGCGTTCGGATCTCTTTCAAATGCAAGATGGGTGTTTATGATTGCGTCCTGCATTTTGATAGCGGCGATTTGCGTTTACCTTATAAAGGCAAGAAAATTGAACTGGCTTTCCTGCGTTTCCTTATCGCTTATTCTGGGTGGCGGTATCGGAAATATGATTGACAGGATAATGCTCGGCTATGTTGTTGACTTTATTGATTTTTATCCGATTCCGTTTTGGAGATGGATTTTTAATGTTGCCGATTCCTGCGTATGCATAGGAGCCGTCATGTTTGTAATTGCATATTTCTTTACGGGAAATAATGAAAAAAATGGAAAATGAAAGAGAAACGCTATTGTTTGTCTGCTCCGATTCCGACGCAGGTGTCCGTCTTGATGTTTGCATTTCAAATCATTCAAAGTTAAGCCGTTCCGGCGCTCAAAGACTGTGCGACGAATTCTGTGTGAGTGTAAACGGCGAAGCTCAGCCGAAAAAATACCCTGTAAAATGCGGCGACGAAATCGAGGTGCTCCTGCCTGAGCCTAAGCCTTTGGAGGCGGAGCCGGAAAACATATTACTGGATATTGTGTATGAGGACGGGGACTTAATAGTTGTAAACAAACCGAAGGGAATGGTAGTACACCCGGCAGAGGGCAACTACAACGGTACATTGGTAAATGCTCTTTTGTATCACTGTAAAGGCTCCCTTTCCGGTATTAACGGAGTTATCCGTCCGGGTATTGTGCATAGAATCGACAAAAACACAAGCGGACTTCTGGTATGCGCAAAGAATGACGCCGCCCATATATCGTTAGCGGAGCAGATAAAGGCGCACAGCATGGGCAGATGCTACGAAGCAATAGTCAGGGGCGGATTTGCAGATGTAAAGGGCACGGTGAATGCACCGATTGCAAGGCATCCTACGGACCGCAAAAGGATGGCGGTTGTCCCTTCGGGCAAGGAGGCAATAACTCATTACGAGGTGATAAAGCAATTTAAGGGCTTTTCATATATTCGCTTGCGGCTCGAAACAGGTAGGACTCATCAGATAAGAGTTCATATGAAGAGCATAGGACATCCATTGCTCGGCGATACTTTATACGGCGGGGGCGGTACGCAGTTTGAGGAAAAGCATTCCTCGCTTTTGTGCGAGCAGACCCTCCATGCAAGGACGTTGGAGTTTGTTCATCCGAGAACCGGCGAGAAAATGAGCTTTGATTCCCCTTTGCCCGAATATTTCGAGAAATTGCTCACGATACTGGAGAATGTGCAATGATTAAAATTCCGGAAGTCGGTAAAATAGTAATTGCAAGCGATCTTGACGGTACACTGTTTGACAAAAGAACGGAAATTCCGAAAAACAACCTCGACGCAATAGAGCGTTTTAAAAGTGCGGGAGGCAGATTTACACTGTCTACGGGAAGATACGGGCAGACGTTGCGTCGGCTGTTTCCCGACTGCCATAAGGTTGTGAACGCTCCGGTTATTACCTGTAACGGAGCATATCTTGTCGATATTGAAAACGATACGGTGATAAAAAATATAACGCATACGGCAGACTGGGTGGTTCCTACAATAAAAGAGCTGTACGGCAAGTTCGGACACGAGCTTAATATTTTCACGGTTATCAAAAAGGATAACGAGCCCTTCGGCAAAGAATTTGAAGAGGTCAGCGCCTGCAATTATGAATATTATAAGGTTGTTATCAGCCGTCCTCAAGGAGATTTAAACGAAGTAAAAGAGTATTTGAAAAAAACTCATCCCGAATATTATCTTATAAATTCGTCGTCTCATTTACTTGAAATCATGTCATATGACGCAACCAAGGGCATTTGCCTTGACGACATTCGCGAATACTATAAGAATAAGGGAGAGGACGTCTTTATTATAGCCGTCGGTGATTACGAAAATGATATTTGCATGCTTGAGAAAGCCGATTTGGCGGCATGTCCGGAAAATGCTTCGGAAGAGGTCAAGTTGGTTTGCTCACTTCATTTGTGTCACTGTAATGACGGCGCTGTGTGCGATTTAATAAACAAAATTCTAAACAAGGAAGTTAACGTATGAAGGAAAAGTTTTATATAACAACGGCAATAGCCTATGCGTCAAGTAAGCCGCATATCGGCAATACCTATGAAGCGATTTTGGCGGATTCCATTGCCAGGTATAAACGTCTTATGGGCTTCGACGTGTTCTTCATGACAGGAACGGACGAGCACGGTCAGAAGATTGAAAATAAAGCCAAAGAGGCGGGCAAGGATCCGAAGGAGTATGTTGACGGGGTTTCGGGCGAAATTCAACGTTTGTGGGATTTGGTAGGAACAAGCTACGACAAATTCATGCGTACGACTGACGGGGATCATGTTGAGGCTGTTAAAAAAATATTTGAACGCCTTTATGAACAGGGCGATATATACAAGGGTGAATACGAGGGCTGGTACTGCGAACCGGACGAATCCTTCTTTACGGATACACAGGTGATTGACGGCAAATGTCCCGAATGCGGCCGCCCCGTTACCCACGCAAAGGAAGAGGCGTATTTCTTCCGTATGAGCAAATACGCAGACAGGCTTATGAAGCATATCGAAGAAAACCCCGACTTTATTCAGCCCGAATCCCGTAAAAAAGAAATGGTAAATAATTTCTTAAAACCGGGTCTTCAGGATTTGTGCCTTTCAAGAACGTCTTTTAAGTGGGGTATACCCGTTACATTTGACGATAAGCATGTAATTTATGTATGGCTCGACGCTCTTTGTAACTATATTACCGGCATCGGCTTTGACGGTGAAAAAGGTTCACAGACGTACAATAAATACTGGCCTGCCGATGTTCACATCATAGGTAAGGATATTTTGCGCTTCCACACCATTTACTGGCCTATATTCTTAATGGCGTTGGGAGAGCCGCTGCCAAAAAAGATTTTCGGTCATCCGTGGCTTTTGTTCGGTCAAGACAAGATGAGCAAATCAAGAGGGAACGTAATGTATGCCGATGATTTGGTGCGTTATTTCGGCGTTGACGGAGTAAGATATTATGTTCTTTCCGAAACACCGTTTGCGTCTGACGGCTCTATCACTTACGAAACTATGATTGCTCGATATAACAGCGACCTTGCGAATAATTTAGGCAACCTTGTAAGCCGTACTGTCGCAATGACAAACAAATATTTCGACGGTACCGTTCCGGAAAGAGGAGAGATAAGCGAGCTTGACCGTGAGCTTATTGATACCGTGAATAATGCATACGTAAAATTCACCTCTTCAATGGACGAATACCGCGTCAGCGACGCTTTAGAGGAAATATTCAACGCACTTCGCCGAGCAAATAAATATATTGACGAAACAACGCCCTGGACATTGGCAAAGGACGAAGCGTCAAAACCCCGTTTGGCAAGCGTGCTTTACAACCTGCTCGAAGCAATCCGTATCTGTGCGGTAATGCTTTCGCCCTTTATGCCGTCAACAGCCGATAAGATCTTTTCACAGCTTGCAACCGAGGAAAGAGAAATCGAATTCGGCTGTCTCATCTCCGGCACAAGGCTCGGCGAAGCGGAAATGCTGTTTGCGAGAATTGACGAAGCAAAATTGCTTGCCGAAATAGAAAAGGAAAGGGAAGCGAAGGAAAAAAACGAATCTAAGGTTGAAAAGCCCGAGGGCGTAGCCCAAATCGGAATCGACGAGTTTATGGGCGTCGAGCTGCGTACAGCCGAGATTATTGCGTGCGAAGCCGTACCTAAGGCGAAAAAGCTTTTAAAATTACAGCTTGACCTCGGATACGAAAAGAGACAGGTCGTTTCCGGAATTGCAAAATACTACAAGCCCGAAGAGCTTGTGGGCAAGAAGGTTATCGTTGTTGCAAACCTTTCTCCCGCAAAGCTTTGCGGAGTTGAGAGCAACGGCATGATTTTGGCGTCCGGCGAAGAAACCGTAAGAGTTGTATTCCTCGACCCGGAAACTCCAAACGGTGAAAGAGTAAGATAATGGAAAAGCTTCACGGCATAATAGATACCCATGCTCATTACGACGATAATGCGTTTAATGAGGACAGAGAAGAAGTAATAAAAAATGTATTTGCGTCCGGCGTTGATGCTGTAATCAATGCCGGATGCAGCATAGCATCATCGAAAAGAGCCGTTGAATTTACCGAACAGTACGACGGCTTTTATGCTTGGTGCGGGATACATCCGTCGGATTGCAGGTACATCAAGGACAAGGACAGAGCGCTTTTTGAGCTCGAAACCCTTTTGAAGAAGCCTAAGGTTGTCGGCGTTGGCGAAATTGGTTATGATTTTCACTATCCGACGCCTACAAGAGAAGAACAGGCTAAATGGTTTGAATGGCAGATGCAGCTCGCAGACCGCTTGAAAAAGCCTGTTGCGATTCACGACAGAGACGCTCACGGAGCAACTATGGAAATGATAAAGAAGTATCCGAAGGTAAAGGGCATACTTCATTCCTTCTCCGGCAGCCCCGAAATGGCGCTTGAGCTTGTTAAGCTTGGTTGGTATATTTCATTTTCGGGTGTTGTAACATTTAAAAATGCCAAAAAGACAAAGGATGCGGCAACAGCAGTCCCGATTGACAGAATTCTTATCGAAACGGATTGCCCGTATCTCTCACCCGAGCCGAACAGGGGAAAACGAAACGATTCTTCAAATTTGATACATACGGTTTCTTTCCTCGCAGATATAAAAAAAATTACGCCGCAGGAGATGTGCGACATAACCCGGAAAAACGCAATAAATTTTTTAGGTATAGGTAAAAAATGAAGGGATTAGGAACTCTGATTAATGTCGGTACCGTACTTGTAGGCGGAATACTCGGCTTGCTTTTCGGCAAGAAAATTAAAGACCGAATGAAGGAAACCGTTACATGCGTTGTCGGCGTTGCGGTTATGATGATGGCAACAGGCGGAGTAATCGAAAAGATGATGACCGTTAACGGCAATGCCATTACCTCATCCGGTACATTGATGATGATCTGTTCGCTGGCTATAGGCACGTTTATCGGCGAGATAGTTAACATAGACAGATGGATAAACATTTTCGGAGAATGGCTGAAGAAAAAGAGCAAAAGCCAAGGAGATTCACAGTTTGTCGAATCGTTTGTTATGGCGTCCTGCACCTTTTGCATAGGCGCAATGACCATAGTCGGCGCAATAGAGGACGGTATTTCGGGCAATTATTCAATACTGCTCGCAAAGTCCGTACTCGACGGTATAATGTGCTGCATCATGGCGTCAACAACCGGAAAGGGCTGTGTGTTCTCAATTATTCCCATTGCCCTTATTCAGGGAGGAATAACCGTAATTGCAATGTTCGCAGGCTCCTTTATGAGCGAGGCCGCACTTTATAATCTTTCTTATGTGGGAAATGTTCTGATTTTCTGCGTCGGACTTAATTTAACCTTTGATAAAAAAATCAGAGTGGCAAACATGCTGCCTGCGATAATAGCGGCCGCAATATGGGGAGCAGTTGCCAAATAGCTGTAAACAAAATTAAATAGGAAAAAATCCCTCCTATGGCAGTTTCTTTTATTCTGCCGTAGGAGGGTCCTTTTTTATGTTTGTTTTCAAGGTTCTTGTCAAAGCATGCTTTAATTACTTGCGGATAAAAACGAATTAATTATTGCTTAATACGATTTTCCAAAGTAAACGAGCTTTTCTGCCTTCTTTCCGCAGCAAACGCACTTATCGCCGACGGGCTCTTCACCGAAAGGCATGCAACGGGAGGTAACGTCTGCGATTTCCTTTAATTTAATCTCGCATTCCTCATCGCCACACCACATTGCCTTAATAAATCCGGGCTTGTTTTTTGCCGTGTCGATAAGATCCTCGAGACTCGTACAGGTGTACGTCATCTCTTCGCGGCGGCGAAGAGCGTCATTGTAAATTCCCTTTTCAAGCTCTGCCAAAAGCTCGGGAATCTTCGATTCAAGCTCATCGAGCTTTACGAAATATTTTTCTCTGTTATCGCGTCGTACGATTACACACTGTCCCTGCTCGATATCGCGGGGGCCGAGCTCCAAACGAAGAGGAACGCCCTTCATTTCGTATTCTGAGAATTTCCATCCGGGACTTCTGTCGGAATCGTCTAATTTAACTCTGAATTTATCACAAAGAGCATTTTTTACTTCGATCGCCTTTTCAAGAACGCCTTCCTTATGCTGCTGAACGGGGATGATCACAAGCTGGAAGGGCGCAATCTTCGGAGGTAAAACAAGTCCGTTGTCGTCGCCATGCGCCATGATAATAGCGCCTATCATTCGGGTTGAAACTCCCCATGAGGTCTGAAAGCATGGCTTTAACTTATTGTCCTTATCAAGATATTCAACGCCGTAAGCCTTTGCGAAATCAGAGCCGAAGTTGTGCGAGGTACCGCCCTGAAGAGCCTTACCGTCATGCATCATTGCCTCGACAGTGTATGTAGCGACAGCGCCGGCGAATTTTTCCTTGTCCGTCTTTTTGCCCCTGATTACGGGAATACAAAGAGTTTTTTCGTAGAAATTCGCATAGATATCGAGCATTCTCAGCGTTTCTTCCTCTGCGTCCTCGGCAGTTGCGTGCATTGTATGTCCCTCCTGCCACAGGAACTCTCTTGAACGCAAAAACGGTCTTGTAGTTTTTTCCCAACGAACTACGTTGCACCACTGATTGTAGAGCTTGGGCAAATCTCTGTACGATTTAATAATATTGGCATAATGATCGCAAAACAGGGTTTCCGAGGTGGGACGGACGCAAAGACGCTCAGCCAGAGGCTCGGCTCCGCCGTGAGTAACCCAGGCAACCTCTGGAGCAAAGCCCTCGATATGCTCTTTTTCCTTATTTAACAGCGATTCCGGAATGAACAAAGGCATACATACGTTTTCGTGTCCGGTTGCCTTGAACTGTGAATCGAGAATTTTCTGAATATTTTCCCATATGGCATAGCCATAGGGGCGAATGATCATACAGCCCTTGACGGAGGAGTAGTCAATCAAGTCCGCTTTTTTAACAATGTCGGTATACCACTGAGCAAAGTCATCGTTCATCGAGGTTATTGCCTCGACCATTTTTTTATCGTTAGCCATTTTGAGTTGCCTTTCTGAATTTCAATAAAAATAACTATAACATATAATTATGAATAATTTGTTACATATAGCTGTTTATATACATTTGTTCGTAGTGTTTTTGTTCCTTTTTGCGGTAATTTCTTTCAAATATGCATACTGTGGCGAATATTAATACTGCAAAAGCCGAAACGGTCAAGCCCACGGTAAAGCATTTTGGGTTGTAACACAGCTCGATTTCGTGAGTGCCCTCGCTCAGATTTGCCGAAATCAAAGCGTTGGCGGTTTTGATAATAGGCGTAACCTTGCCGTCTACCTTGAGAACCCAGCCCTCGTCGTAGGGAATGGTTGTGAAAAGCGTCGTCATACCCTTTGGCATTGTAATATTACCGTACAGGCGTGTTGACGAATGCTCCGTAATGTTAAAGTTGCCCTTTTTCAGAGCTTCAAACGTTGAACGGTACAAATCCTCGTCGAGCGAAGCAAAGTAAAAGTCGCTTGATTTGTCAATATAGAGATTTTCTTCGGTCAAAGACAGCGTTACATTCAGCTTTCTTCCGGCCTCATACTTGCCTAATTCAACTATTCTGTCTGTTTCGTTTCCGAAGAAGGTTCCTTTAGGGGAGCCGTTGACATATATATTTACCTCTCTCGGATAATCGGACGGTATAAACATATATACCGTTTTATCGTCCGGAGCAGTTATTGTATATGTTACCTGCGCCGATTCTTCCGAAGCTTCGGCGGTGTATTTTGTATGACCCTGAATGGAGGAATTAATGACGTTTTCCGTTTTGGTTTCTTCAATTTCGATTTTTCTGAAAAGCTCGACGGTAGAGTCTTTTCCGACGAAAGCTCCGACCATTTTGTTCATTAATTCAAACGGAGTTACAAAGGAGTCGATTTTGAAATTCGTATTTATCTCCTTTGAGGACGCAAAGGCTACAGACAGCGAATAGGGATTGTAATATGCGTATGTTGAATTGCTCTCGTCGCTTGCGTAAAGCTCGTATAAATCATTCGGATACATCGAATTGTAAATGATATATTTCAAGCCCAAGATGGCGTCGGAGACAGGGGTTCCTCCGAGGTATTCCGACCAGTGCGACTTCGATGAATAGCCCATTTGATTTAAAAATTTAATTTGAGAGGCGTTTAGAGTGGAGGTCGAGTTTGACAGACCGTTTATGCCGAGCGAAAAGTTGTCGTTTGTTTTTCTGTGAGAGGTTTTTTCCATTCGGTAAAAGGAAGTATCCTTCGATTTGACTTCGTCTACAATATCACGATATTGAGAAAGGAAGGACTGATAGGAGGTGCGCGAGCTTATTGTGACATCGTTGTCAAGGGCATTGAGATTGAAAAGCCCTGCGGAATATGTTTCCACCAATACAATAACGCATAGGATCAAAGCACCGCCCTTTCCGAGATATTCGTGCTTAACGGGATGGAGTGCCACAAGGTAAATCAGGACAAGCCCTGCGGAAATCCAAATACACGTAAGATCCGGCGTATTTGTAAATTTCATCTGCTGAACAATGAAAATAAGCACGCAGACCGACGCCGCAATCGCCGTTATTATCCGATAGTCAAAGTCTTTTATTTCACAAAAAGCACGGTAGGAGAAAACCAGCATGATAAAAACAAGCATAAAGCTGTATCGGTAATTCAGCCAGTTTGGGCGCTGAAGTCCGTGCCAAATAATATCTACGGTTGACGCCGCCATGGAAAAGCACAAAATACCTACCAGAACTCCGCCCCATATCTTTTCCCTTGCCTTTACCTTTTTTGAAAGAAAATACAGCGGGAACAAAAGGAGCGTAAGCATTCCGCAATATACAATAGGCAGTCCCTCGGGACGGACGGTGTCGTATGAGCCGAAGAGGAATTTTGCGAAAAACTCAAAGAAGGTGAATTTGGGTGCGAAGGTAAAGTCGGTTTTCTGGAATGTGTTTTTTCCGAATTGAAGCGATGTGTATGTCGGCATTAAAATCCACGCCGCCATAGCGCAGGCAATCAAGGAAAAGAAGCCTATTCGTAATAACGATTTAATAAAATGAGCCTTCTCGCCGTAAAAATTGTTTGAAATGCCGTCGTTTCTCGAGAAATAATAGTAGAAGAAATAAAGCACGACCCATATGCAAACCATATATCCGATATAGAAGGTTGCGCTTACGCACAGATACAGCGTTATTACAAAGAGCTTGTATTTTCTTTCGGAAATCAGCTTTTCAATGCCGAGAGTAATAAGCGGCAGATATATAAGTGCGTCAATCCACATGATATTATGTCCGTAAACAACGGCATAGCCGCAAAGGGCATACAGAGTTGAGAAAATGACCTTTGCAATTTGAGCTCCTTTATGCGAACGGTGCAGATAATACGCCATTGTAAGACCGCATGCGCCGCATTTCAGCAGCTCTATCACAAAAAGCGCTTCCGTAATATTTTCTTCGCGAAATAAAGCAACTATCAAAGAGAACGGGCTGGCCAGATAATATGCAAAAATTCCGAGGAACTCGCCTCCCATGGCTCTTGACCACGAATACAGTATACTTTGGCCGCTGTGAATGATTTTGCGAAGCCCCTCAAAAAAGTATACATACTGACCGTTTAAATCGAGCACCAGAACAGATGATTCGCCAAAGGGATAACAGCTCAGCGCCGCCTGAATTAACAATAATACCACCGTCGGCACAAAAAATGCCGCAATTAAAGTCGGGTAATCGGCGTCGGCAAGCCATGCTTTAATTTTTTTCATATGAAATCACCTGCTTTATATTTTTTTCCAGTTTTTCTCTCGGAATGATCATGTCCCGTTCGCAGCCAAGGCAAACAACACGAATATCCGAGCCTATCCTTTTCACCCGAAATCGGTTGTTTTTGCACGGGTGCGGCTTTTTCATTATTAAAATGTCGTTTACAGCTATTGATGGAAAATTCATAGTAATCTCCGAAAACAGTAATTCATCGTAATTATAACATATATTTTCCAAAATATAAAGAATATTTACAAAATTATTTTGACATATCTTTTAAGATATGTTAAAATGCTATTATCTATAATTATGTGTAAATATACCGAACGGAGAATAGCTTGATAATACTCGGAATAGACCCGGGCTATGCCATTGTCGGCTACGGAGTCATTGAATATAACGCTTCAAAATTCAGAGTTATCGACTACGGTGCGATAACAACTCAGGCAGGAACACCTGCGGCGCAAAGGCTTGATATAATATACGGCGCCCTCGGCAAATTGATAGAAAAAACGAAGCCGGAGGTTATGTCGGTTGAAAAGCTGTATTTTAATACGAACGTTACGACCGCAATACGCGTAGCAGAGGCAAGAGGCGTAATTATGCTCTGTGCGCAAAGGCACGGCGTTTCTGTTGCAGAGTATACTCCGCTTCAGGTAAAGCAGGCTGTCGTAGGGTACGGAAAAGCCGAGAAGCATCAGGTTCAGCAGATGGTCAAAATGATGCTTAATCTGAAGGAAATTCCCAAACCCGATGATACCGCCGACGCTCTGGCTATTGCTGTTTGTCATGCTCACTCGGGATTTTCCCGTGCGTTGGGATTAAATTAAAGGAGAGGAAACGGAAAAATGCTTCATCATCTTACGGGAGAGCTTTTCGAATGCGGTATTTCCCACGCCGTAATTGAATGCGGCGGGGTAGGATATTATCTCAATATCTCGGGAAATACAGCGTCGAAGATAAGCTCAAAAACAGGAGAAAAAGTAACGCTGTACACCTTTATGAGGGTCAGCGACGATGCGGTTGATTTGTTCGGCTTCGACTCCGAGCAGGAGCTTTCCGTATTCAAAATGCTTATCTGCGTTTCGGGAGTGGGAGCAAAGTCCGCGATATCCGTTTTGTCTAATATGACTCCGGAAAAATTTGCAATGGCAGTATCCGCCAAGGACGCAAAATCCATTGCAAAGGCACAGGGAATAGGTCAAAAGACGGCGCAAAGGATTATTCTTGAATTAAAAGACAAGGTTGCGGGAAATATTCCGACAGAAAATGAAACGGCGTATGACGAGGCTTCAAACAGCGATGCAGGTAAAATAGGTGATGTAATTGATACGCTACTTGTATTGGGATATACAAGAAGAGAGGCAATGTCTGCCCTTACGGGAATTGATTCGGAGAATCTCTCGCTTGAGGAGATTGTAAGATGCGCCTTAAAGAAGCTAGCGAAGAATTGAGGGTATAAATGGATAACGAATATTACGGCGGCGAATATGATTACGAAAACAGAATAGTTTCGTCCAGAGAAAATCCCGGCGAGAATGACAGCGATAATTCGATAAGACCTAAAACAATAGAAGAGTATATCGGTCAAAAAAAGGCAAAGGACAATTTAAAGGTGTACATCGAGGCGTCCAAGCTTCGCTCAGACACGCTTGACCATGTTCTTTTGTACGGTCCTCCCGGACTCGGAAAAACCACGCTTGCCTGTATTGTTGCAAATGAACTCGGCGTTAATATACGTGTAACCAGCGGACCGGCAATAGAAAAGGCGGGGGATTTGGCGGCTTTTCTTACAAATCTCGGCGAAGGTGATATTCTGTTCATTGATGAAATTCATCGGCTTAACAGAAGCGTAGAAGAGATTCTTTATCCCGCAATGGAGGATTACTCTCTTGATTTGATTGTGGGCAAGGGACCGAGTGCAAGGAGCTTCAGAATGACATTGCCTCGCTTTACTCTGATAGGAGCGACAACAAGAGCAGGTCAGCTTTCGACGCCCTTGCGCGACCGATTCGGAATCACATTAAAGCTTGAGCTTTACAATACCGAGGAGCTTGCTTCTATAGTAGCAAGAAGTGCGAGTATTCTCGGCATTGCAATAAACGAAGGAGGAGCCGTCGAGATTGCAAGGCGTTCAAGGGGGACGCCGAGAATCGCAAACAGACTGCTTCGGCGGGTGCGTGATTTTTCGCAGGTCAACGGAGCTGAAGAGATCGGCTTTGAGGAGGCGGACTATGCTCTTTCAAGGCTTGAAATAGACGGACTCGGACTTGACAGTTTAGACAGGCGTATGCTCGAAACCATAATTAAAATATACGGGGGAGGTCCCGTCGGACTTGAGACCCTTTCGGCTACGGTAGGCGAGGAAGCGGTAACTATAGAGGACGTGTACGAGCCGTATCTTATGCAGCTCGGATTTTTAGCAAGAACACCGAGAGGAAGGTACGCTACAAAGCTTGCGTACGAGCATCTCGGAATAGCCTTTACGGGAAATACTCCCTCGGGTCAGCAGTCGCTTTTCGACATAAAGCAATAACTTGAAAGGTAATTTTACACAATGTGGTGTGCAGATAATTGGCAAGATTATACACTGATAGACACATCCGACGGCGAACGGCTTGAAAGCTGGGGAAAATACAGGGTTATTCGACCTGACCCGCAGGTGATTTGGAAGAATGAAAAAAAATCCGCCGAATGGAAAAACGCCGACGCAATATATTCCAGAAGGGGCGGCGGCGGCTCCTGGGCGGTTAATCTCCTTCCCGAAAAGTGGAATATCGAATATAAAAATCTCGGACTGAAATTTCAAATAAAGGCAATGGGATTTAAGCACATGGGCCTTTTTCCGGAGCAGGCGGCGAATTGGGATTGGTTTTCCTCTCTGATAAAAGAAGCAGGCCGTCCGATTAAGGTGTTGAATCTGTTTGCTTATACGGGCGGCGCTACGGTAGCCGCCGCAAAGGCGGGGGCAAGTGTTACGCATGTTGACGCTTCAAAGGGAATGGTTAGCTATGCAAAGGAAAACGCTGCGCTGAACGGACTTTCCGAGCATCCCATAAGGTACATTGTTGACGATTGCAGAAAATTCTGCGAGAGGGAACAAAGAAGAGGAAATCTCTACGACGCCGTGATTATGGACCCCCCTTCTTACGGAAGAGGACCCGGCGGACAGGTATGGAAATTGGAAGAGTGCATCTATGATCTTGTAAAGCTTGCCGCAAATCTGCTCTCCGACAAACCGCTGTTCTTTCTGTTAAATTCATATACGACCGGTCTTTCGGCGTCTGCAATGGGATATATACTCGGAAGCTGTATTTCAAAAAAATGTGCAGGCAGGGTAGTTAGCGACGAGCTGGGACTTCGTGTAAAGGAAACAAATATGCCTCTTCCGTGCGGCAGTGCTTCAAGGTGGACTTGTAATGAACGATGAGATAATAAGAACGGAAAATCTGTCCTTTGCCTATCCGACAGACAACGAAAAAAATAAAATTTACGCCCTGAAAAATATCAATCTTACCGTGCGCAAGGGCGAGTTTGTCGCCATACTCGGAAGAAACGGCTCGGGAAAATCAACCTTGGCGAAGCTGTTAAATTTAATTCTTATTCCGAACGAGGGTAAAATTTATATCGGTGATACACTGTTAAATGAAGATATGAGCGAGGAAGAAATTATTTCTCTTCGCAGAAGAATAGGTATGGTATTCCAAAATCCCGACAATCAGCTTGTAGCAACCGTTGTCGAGGAGGATATAGCGTTCGGACCTGAGAATTTGGGTATTGCTCCGAAGGAAATAAGAAAAAGAGTCGACGACGCTCTAAAAACCGTAGGGATGTCAAAATTTGCAAAGCATTCGCCTCATCAGCTTTCCGGCGGACAAAAGCAACGGGTTGCGATAGCGGGAATACTTGCAATGATGCCGGAATGTATTATTTTTGACGAATCAACGGCAATGCTTGACCCAAAGGGAAGGCATGATGTAATGGAAACCGTAGAGAAGCTTAACCGAAAGAACGGATTAACCGTAATTACTATAACGCACAACATGGAGGAGGCAGTCAGAGCGGACCGGATTATTGTAATTGACCAAGGTGAAATCGTTAAGGAGGGAACCCCTAAGGAGGTTTTTTCCGATGTTCCTAAAATGCACTCGATAGGACTGACTGTGCCGCAGCCCGCTTATCTCTGCTACTGTCTTAAATCCAAGGGTATCGATATGCCAAACGGAATACTGACGGAAGAAGAATGTGCAGACGTAATCTGTAATTTAATGAAAGCAAATCAAGGAAAATATGACGGAAATATCCACAGTACAAAATGAAAACATAATAGAGCTTGAAAATGTCTCCTACATATACGGCAAAGGAACCCCTTTTGAAAAAAAGGCGCTGGATTCATTCTCGGCAAAGCTTGAACGGGGAACGGTTACCGGAATTATCGGACATACGGGCTCCGGCAAATCTACGCTTGTTCAGATGCTGAACGGACTCATTAAGCCGAGCGAGGGGACGGTGAGGTTTTGCGGCCGAGATATTTGGGAAGACCCGAAGAAGCTAAGAGAGCTTCGCTTTAAAATAGGACTTGTGTTTCAGTATCCGGAGTATCAGCTTTTTGAAGAAAGCGTCAGAAAGGATATAGAATTCGGTCCGCGGAATATGGGACTTTCCGAGGAAGAAATAAAAAAAAGAGTGCTAAAGGCGGCAAGCTTTTCCGATATCGATATTTCACTGTTGGATAAATCTCCCTTTGACCTTTCGGGTGGACAGAAAAGAAGATGCGCCATAGCGGGCGTTATGGCGATGGAGCCGGAGGTGCTTATTCTTGACGAGCCTGCGGCCGGACTTGACCCGTACGGCAGAAGCGAAATATTCAACGGAATAGTTTCTTACCGAAACGAAACGGACAGTACGGTAATAATAGTCAGCCACAGTATGGAGGATATAGCCAAATACTGCGACAGGATACTTGTTGTTTCGGACGGCAAAAAAATACAGTACGGTACAAGGGAGCAAATTTTCGCCCATCCGGACACCCTTTGTTCGATAGGGCTTGATATTCCGAGGATAACCAAGCTTGTGTCGATTCTTTGCGACAGGGGAATTGACATACCGCGGGATATATTTACCGTGGAGAGAGCCGTGAACGAGCTTCTTCCTCTCCTTTCCGGAAAGGAGAGAGCGGATGATTAAAGACATTACGTTGGGACAGTTTTTTCCGGGTGATTCCGTTATTCACAAAGCGGACGCAAGAGTGAAGGTGATTTTGTGTATTTTCTACATCGTTATGATTTTCTTTGCGAAGAGCGCCGCGTCCTATTTGTTTCTGATACTGTCGTCGGTTACTTTTATTTTAATGTCGCACATACCCTTTAAAACAGTGCTTCGCTCATTTCGGGCATTAATATTTATTATTGTTTTTACCTCGGTTATTAATTTGTTTTGGACTAAGGGCGAGGTTCTTTGGGTTCATTTGGGAGCAATTAAAATATACCGCGAGGGTGTGATTCAGGCCGTTAAAATGGTCGTCAGACTTGCCTGTCTTCTTTGTACAAGCGGTGTGATATTATCGTATACAACATCGCCGATTGCCCTGACGGATGCTTTGGAAAGACTGTTGTCACCTCTGAAAAAAATCCGTGTGCCCGTACACGAATTTTCGATGATGATGACAATAGCGCTGAGATTTATTCCTACCCTTGTCGAGGAAACGGATAAGATAATGAGCGCTCAGAAGGCAAGAGGCGCCGACTTTTCAAGCGGCGGTATTATTGCGAGGGTAAAAAGCCTGGTTCCCGTCCTTATTCCGCTTTTTGTGTCTGCATTTCGCCGTGCGGACGAATTGGCGGTTGCAATGGAATGCAGATGCTATCACGGCGGAAAGGGCAGGACAAGAATGACGGAAATGCATTTAAAGCCTATGGATTTTGCACTTATTGCGCTGTTTATCGCTTCAGGCGCGGGAATAATATTGCTGAACTACATACACTTATCGTTATACATACCGATTTAAAGGAGTGAAATTTTGAATTACCTGCTGACCGTGTCATATATAGGAACAAATTATTGCGGTTGGCAGTACCAGCCGAACGCAAGAAGCGTGCAGGAATGCTTTCAAAACGCAGTTGAAGATTTGTTCGGAAAAAGATTTCCGGTGACCGGGTGCTCAAGAACCGATTCCGGAGTCCATGCAAAGGGATTTTTGTGTACGGTTAAGACCGACGGCACAGAGAGCCCAATAGATTCTGACAAGCTTCCCATGGCTCTTAACGTGCGTTTGCCACAGGATATTTCCGTAAGAGAAGCGGAGGCGGTGCCGGACGCTTTTCACCCAAGATATAATACCTACGGTAAAGAATACAGGTATATTTTTTACGACGGCAAATGCAGAAATCCTTTTTTGCAAAACAGGGCTTGGCAAATTTGTCACAGGCTTGACGAAAGCAAAATGAATTCTGCGGCAAGGCTGTTTTGCGGAGAACACGATTTTTCGTCTTTTTGCTCGGTCGGGACCTCCGACGACAACCATGTAAGGACTGTTTTTGAGTCCAATGTCGCAAGAGAAGGCGAAACCGTTGTTTTTCGAGTTACAGGAAACGGATTTTTATATAACATGGTGCGAATTATGGCGGGTACGCTGTATGATGTTTCAAGGGGTAAAATAAACGAAAGCGACATATCCCGTGCGCTAAAATGCGGTAACAGAGCTTCCGTAGGTATGACGGCGCCGCCATACGGACTATATCTTGAAAGGGTACTGCGAAAGCCGTTCGGAGAATAGAAAATATGAAAAAAAACAAAAAATTACCCAAAGTCGAAACCGGCGGGGAATTAGTAATTAATCCCAAGGTAAGACCGGAGCCGAATGAATATTTACTTGAGATATCGAGGAAAATAAAGCTATGCAAAATTCTTGTTATTCTCTTTACCGTAGTATTTATGTGCGGAATGATATTTATTTTCAGAAGCGATATTACTCTTGAAAATTACAGGTATTTAATTCGTTTCTTTTCGTCGGACGGGGATTATAACGGAGATTACAGAACTATATATTTCGATTCGGCGTCTACATCCTCCATAGGGATATTTAACGGCGACCTTGTAACCGTGTCGACGAACGGTATCAACCTTTACAGCATGAAGGGCAATAACACACTGACGGAAAATCTGTCATATTCAAATCCTATGATAGATACACACGGGAAATATTTGGCGGTTTATGATCTCGGTGGTTATTCGTTCGAGCTTCTGAATAATTTTTCCGTACTGTACAGCGAGACCTTTGATTATCCGATTTCACTTGCGAAGGTTTCAGAGGACGGAATGTTTGCGCTTGTAACAAAATCGCTGGAGTATCAGTCGGTCGTCAATCTCTATGACCATAATTTTCGTCTGCTGTCCAGAATTTACAAGGATAAATATGTAATGGATTTGGATATTTCACACGACGAATCGGAAATACTTGTCGTATCTGCTTATTCTGAAAACGGAATCTACTGCTCCGAGGTAATGATAGGTCAGCCGTATGTTTCGGAATCGGAGTCCACAGCGGTTTTGACTAACGAATTTGCGCTTTCATGCAATTATTTTGCCGACGGCTCATATTGCGTCATGACCGATAAGGCTCTTCATTTTTATAACGACGATAATCAAGAAACGGGAAATTATCAATTCGGAAATATAGTTCCCACCAAATTTGAAGCAACCGAAAATAATGTAATTATATCTTACAACAAGAATATTGTCGGCTCGGAAATGGGAATATTCATATTTGATGAAAAGGGAGAGATTAAGTCCGAATATACCGTCCCCGACAGAGTTCTTGATATAGCCTGTTACAAGGACGATTTCTTCATTCTTTGCGCAAAAAATATTAACCGTTTGAATGTTAAGTCAGATGAAATTCAGTCATATCCCATTACCGGCGGCAGTACGAGAATATTTGTATGCGACGACGATACGGTAATTGTAGGATATACTAATATGATAGAAGCGCATTCTGTTTCTAAAATGTTTAATGAAAAAGCAGGAGGATAAAAATGGGTATTATTATTGATTTTATTTTAATCGGTATAATTATTATTTCTGCAATTCTCGGTTGGAAAAGGGGCTTTTTCCGTTCGATTATGAAATTCGGCTCCGTAATAATTGCCGCTGTAGGCTCATATTTTCTGAACGGCGTATTTTCTTCGTTTTTGAAAAGCACGTTTATTATGCCGAAGATTTCGGAGTATATTTACAAATCCTATACTAAGATTTTCGGCGGAATGTCGCTTTCGGAGCTGTTTTCGGAGATGCCGGAATACTTTTCCAAGTGGCTCGACTCATATTCCGGCGTTGAAAAAGCAAAGGTTTGGTACTCCGGCACGGCCAAGGCAAGCGAAAAAGGACTTTGCAATTCGTTAGCTGAGCCGATAGCGGAAAAAATATCGACGGTTACGGCTTATATTCTGGCTTTTATTGCGATATTAATTGTGATCAGAATCATATGCTTTGTGGTTGACAGATTTTTGTCATTGCCTGTTCTTAACGGCGTAAATAAGCTGTTCGGACTGATATTCGGTATTGCGACGGGGCTTATCGTATCCTGGATATGCGCCGAGGTGCTTCGCTTGGGAGTACCGGAGCTTGCAAAAATATACCCCGTATTTCAAGGGGCGGAACAAAGCAGTGTGTTTTTAACCGTTCTGTGCAGCTTCAATCCGTTAACGATATTCGACGTCTTCAAGTCAAAAATAAAATAAATTTTTTAAAAGGATAAATTATAATGCAAATGTGTTCAAGATGCCATAAAAGGGTGGCAGTTGTGTATATATCTCATATGGTTGACGGAAAAATGGTAAACGACGGACTTTGCATGAAGTGTGCAAAGGAGCTTGGAATACAGCCGGTCAACGATATTATAGAAAACATGGGGCTTTCCGAGGAGGACATAGATAATATGTCCATGGAGATGGATAACATGCTGGAGCCTTCTGAGGACAGCGAACCCTCGGAGGCGGGCGACGAATCCGAAGGAAGAGCGCCGAGCGTCGATTTTAACAAAATATTCGGGCAGATGAAGCTTCCTCCGTTTATGCAGGGAATTAAGGGAGGGGCGGGCTCTAACCCGAACGACCCGAAAGCCGGAAAAGCAAAGGGTGCCAAAAACGGTAAACAGCAAAAGGATGAGGGCAGAAAGTTCATAAATCTTTACTGCATGGATTTGACGGCAAAGGCAAGACAGGGAAAGCTTGATAAAATAGTCGGCAGAGACAGGGAAATTTCCCGTATGATGCAAATTCTGTGCAGAAGGCAAAAAAACAATCCCTGCCTTATAGGAGAACCCGGCGTCGGTAAAACCGCAATAGCCGAGGCGCTCGCACAGAAAATCGCAAACGGAAGCGTTCCCTACAGATTAAAGGATAAAGAGATTATGCTCGTGGACCTTACCGCCCTTGTTGCCGGAACACAGTTCAGAGGTCAGTTTGAGAGCAGAATGAAGGGACTTATTTCCGAGGTTAAAGCTCTCGGAAATATTATCCTTGTTATCGACGAGGTGCATAGCATAGTCGGTGCGGGCGACGCAGAGGGCTCAATGAATGCCGCCAATATTTTAAAGCCCGCCCTGTCAAGAGGCGATGTTCAGATAATAGGCGCCACTACATTGACCGAATACAGAAAATATATCGAAAAGGATTCAGCGCTCGAAAGAAGATTTCAGCCAATTATTATTGAGGAGTCTTCCGTTGCCGATACTGTTGAGATTTTGGGCGGAATAAAGAGCTATTACGAAAATTTCCACGGTATATCGGTTCCTTTTGAAACCGTTAGAAGGGCAGTTTATCTCTCGGAAAGATATATTACGGAGCGGTATTTGCCCGATAAGGCTATAGACCTGCTTGATGAAGCGTGCGCACATCTTGTCTTGAAAACACCCGTCGTAGGACAGTGTGCGGAGCTGAAAGCGGAGCTTGAAAAAACGGAAAGGGAAAGAGCGGAGCTTGAAGCGCAGCCGGACCCGGAGGATCCTAAGGAAAGCGAAGAAAGGTATAAAAAACTTGCAGACCTTAAGGTGAAGGAAATAGGCGACAGACAGCGCCTTTGCGAATTAGAGGAGGAAAGAGCCAAGGTGTTCCTCTCTACCTCCGAATTGGCGGATGTTATTGAGATATGGACGGGCATTCCGGCAAGCAATATAACAGAACATGAATTCGGCAGGATAGACCGTCTTGCAGACAGATTGAAATCGAGAATTGTAGGTCAGGACGAGGCGGTTGACGCAGTAGCGAGAGCGATAAAGCGTTCAAGGGCGGGTATTTCCTATAAGAGAAAGCCGGTGTCGTTTATTTTTGCGGGACCTACGGGAGTCGGAAAAACGGAGCTTGTAAAAACGCTTGCCTCGGACTTATTTGATTCTCCCGAGTCGCTTATCAGGCTCGATATGTCCGAGTTTATGGAAAAGCACAGCGTATCGAGAATTATCGGTTCTCCTCCGGGGTATGTCGGATATGACGAAGCGGGACAGTTAACCGAGAAAATCAGAAGAAAGCCGTACTCCGTTGTCCTTTTCGACGAAATCGAAAAGGCGCATCCGGATGTACTGAACGTACTGCTGCAAATTCTCGACGACGGCAGAATAACCGATGCGCAGGGCAGATGCGTCAGTTTTGAAAATACAATAATCGCAATGACGACGAATGCGGGCTCTCAGACGGCGACAAATGCGGCGGGCTTCGGCGCAGATCTTGACGTTCTCGATTATGACAAAACAATGAAGGCGCTGTCGGATTTTCTGCGTCCCGAATTTATAAATCGCGTAGATGAAGTAATATCCTTCCATTCGCTTACCGAAGAAAATTTCGTTGCTATAGCAAATATTATGCTCTCCGACCTTAAAAAGGTTATGGAGGATAAAGAAATTGAATTCGGCTTTACCGACAGAGCTGCAAAGCTTGTTGCGTCAAAATCATATTCGCGCAAATTCGGCGCAAGAAATATGAGAAGATATATAGAAAGAAATATTGAGGATAAAATAGCGGATAAAATAATATCCTCTTACGAAAATGCAATTCATTCCATTTCGGTGGATGTTGCCGAAAACGGGCTGGAGCCGTTAATTATTTGTAACTGAACAAGAGGGAAAGTATGCAAAAGCGTTGGTATAACCTTACAACAGAGCAAATCGCAGAACAATTGAATACCGACACTGAGGCAGGGCTTTCCGCCAAACAAGCAAGAAAGCGACTCTCGGTTTACAAGGAAAACGACGCTTTTATTATGCCGGAAAATTCCTTTTCGTCATATGTAAAGGCTGTTTCAAAGGACGTTACCGGTTACATGATGATAGCGTCCGCCGTCATGGCGGTAATATTTTCCGAAGAGGTCAGCGCCCTTGTGATAATTGCTCTGATCCTGCTTAATTTTGTTTCTGCGCTGTTATTCTACGGAAACAGTGCGAAAACACTGCACAATATGGCAAAGTACGCTTCTCCCATGTCAAGGGTAGTGCGGGATTCACAGCTTACGCTGATAAATCAGCGAAAAATCGTTCCCGGCGATATTATTGTGCTCGGAGCCGGAGATATTGTACCGTGTGACTGCAGAATTATTTCGTGCGATAATTTTTTCTGTCTTGAAAAAAATCTGACCGGGGTTTCCTCGGAGGTGCAAAAGGACCCGAAGCTTATATACGGCTTAAATGTCCGTGTTGAAAATCAGAAAAATACAGCGTTTGCGACGTCTCTTGTGACTAAGGGTACAGCTACGGCAATCGCCTGCGAAACAGGCAGTAATACATACGCCAATGAAATTAACGCAAGGCCGGAAATAATAACTCACGATAATCTTGACATTATCAGGGCAATGAAAAAATACAGCACGTCATGGGGCTTGACCATGCTGTTTATGATTCTTGTGCTCACCGGTCTTGACTTAATTCTCGGACTGAAAACACGGAGTCTTTTTGATATTTTTATCAGCGGCTTATCCCTTGCCGTAGCGGCCATGACGGAGATGTATGCGGTATTCGGATATTTCGTTATCGCTCACGGACTTAATTCCTCCATCAGAAAATACGGAAAGGTTATCAGCGGAGCGGCGATAAAAAACGTTGAGCTTTTACCGAAAATCAAGGATATTACAACGCTTATAGTACCGAAAAAGGGAGGCTTTTTTGCAAAAACGACCGCCCTTGAAATGCTTTGGTGTCAGGATACGCTTCATAGGGCGGACGAGAGAAATTTGCTTAGATACTGCGACAGGCTGCTGAAGCTGGCAATGCTTTCATCAGGCTATAACGGAGCAAACAGAGATGTGTTGAAAAATCCTGCGAACGACGCCTGCGCTATAGTATCTGCGTCAGAAAAGCTCGGTCTGGACAGAAATACAGTCGGTACGGAAAATCCGTGTCTTGACTATACGCAGATTGAGCTTGCGGAGCAGCAATGCGATTTGTCTCTTGTAGCCTATGACGACGACATATATGCTCTTGCAAAGGGAGACGCAAAGCGTCTTTTGTATAAATGCTCAACCTATTTTGATGATAATCAGGAAAAGCCGTTAACCGAAAAGGAAAAAAAGCGTATATCGGATACGATAGACAATATTACCGAAAAGGGCTATCGGGCTCTCGGAATAATTTCTCGTAAATCGGACATATTTCTTGCCGGAGGCGTTGATTCCGAGCTGTGCGACTGGAACTTTGAGGGCTTTGTCATTATGCTTGACGTTATGCTTCGCGGAGCAAAGGAAACCGTAGAGCTTTGCCGGAAGAATAATATAAAGGTTATGATGCTTTGCGACGAAACGGGAGAGCAAAACAGAGTGTACGCAAAAAGATTGGGATTAATAAGCGAGGAGGGCGGCGTATCGGACGGTGTTTTGACGTCTAAGGATATGTCTTCGATGTCCGATTATGAGTTTTCCGAAAAGCTTTCGGGTTACGCTCTGTTAGAGGGACTTACGTTTCTCCAAAAGAAGCTTTTGATTTCGCACCTTCAGAAAAAGGGTGAGGTTGTCGGTTATCTTGCAACCGAGCTTGATGAAACAATACTTCTGAAAAAGGCGGACGTAGGCTTTACCGGTGCGCTTGCCCTTTCGGACGGTGCATCTTCGATAGATTTATGTATGAACGATTCGCCCGTGTATATTCACAATAAAACGGATAATCCCGCCGGCTGCGAGGCGTTGAAATTCATTTGCGATGTATTGGTATCTCCGCCCGAACGGAAATTCGGCGGCTTTAACGGCATGGTATCTGCGGTTATGGCTTCAAAGAACATCTACCGAAACATAAAGAAAACAATAAAATATCTGATCGCTTCACAGCTTACAAGATTTCTCATTGTGCTTTATTCTGTCGTCGCCGGATATTTCGGAATAAACGGTACGCTCAGAATGTTGACCTCGCCCCAGGTCCTTTTCTCGGGCTTGATTTGCGATTTTGCAGTTGTTGTCGCTATTGCGTTTCAAAGGAGAAATAACATTTCTTCCGCATGTGATATCAGCGTCACGGAGCCGTCAAAATCCGTTCTTAACAAGCTTTCTCCCATTTTACTGTCCGTAATATGGACGGTATTAATTGTGATTTCACCGATAATAATTTCCGCTTTTTCAATAAAAATGACAAGTGAGGAAATAACCTCAACGGTGTTTGTTTTATATATTCTGTCTCAGATTATAGTAGCATGGGAGATTATAATCGACGGCTCTGCGTTTCGGCTTAAAAAAGGTATAAACAAGGCAATGGCTGTGATATCGCTGTTTGTCGTGCTTTTTACCGCTGCATTGAACATTCCGTTCTTCGGCGCTCTGTTTGACTATGTGACGCTGAACCCGGCAGAATGGATTTGTATAGCTGCCATTTTGACGTTGCTGTTTGCTCTGATTGAATTATTTAAGCAGATAAGACGCGCCGTAACGGTACGCTTAGGCAAATGACTATTGACTGTATTAACAAATTGTGGTATAATATTTTATTATCTGTTGATATGATTTTTAGAGGGAAAAATGAAGAAAATATGCGTTTTGGGAAGCTTTGACGAAAAATCCGCATTTGACGGACAAACAATAAAAACTCTTGAGATTGTAAATTCCCTTTGCAAAAAATACGGTGATGACCGAGTAATGAAAATCAGTTATCACAATATTAAAAACAGCAAGCTTAAGCTCTTATCCGCAGTGTATAGGGGCTTTTCGTTGTGCGAAAATGTTGTAATTATTTCAAGACACGCTTCCATCGGTACGCTTGTAAAAATATGTACTTTGATTAACAGGTTTTTCAAAAGACCGATATATCAGATTATGATAGGAGGTCTTTTGCCGGACGCAGTGAAGGAAAAGCCCTCTCTTAAAAACGTCCTGAAAAAGCTCAATTATGTGTTTGTCGAAAGCGAAGTGCAGAAGAGTAATCTTGAAATTCAAGGAGTATCTAATGCGGTTTGTATGCCGAACTTTAAGGATATGCGGCTCTATACAGAGGCGGAGCTTAAAAAAGACTTTACGAAGCCGTATCCTTTGGTATTTATGTCGAGAGTTACCGAGGTAAAGGGTATAGGCGAGCTTATCGAAGCGGTCAGAGAAATAAACCGCAATGAAGTGAAATTCACACTCGATATTTACGGGATGATAGACGAGGATTATTCGGATACCTTTTCGAAATTGAAAAGCGAATTTCCCGAGTATATCAGATATTGCGGAATATGCGAGCCGCACAAGACGAGCGAGGTTTTGCATAATTACTTTTTGCATGTGTTGCCGACAAGAAATCCGACGGAAGGTCAGCCCGGCTCTGTCATTGACGCATTTTATGCAGGCGTGCCCACATTGTGTGCGGTTTGGACGTACAGTGCGGATATGATACCGGAGGGCGTGTGCGGCGAATCCTTCCCAAAGGGCGACTATGAAAAAATGAAGCAGATGCTCCTTGCATATTACGATAATCCGGACAGAGTATATTCTATGCAGGAGGGTGCGTTGAAGGAAGCCGAAAAATACTCTCCCGAGGCAATAATGAACATTCTCTATGAAAAGGCGGACGATTTCAGATGAAGCGTATAGCCATGGTTTCATACGATTTGAGAAGCGGAGGAAGCCAAAGGGCGGCAAGCGAGCTGACTATGGCTTTTAAGGACAAATACGAATTTTACTATATCGTATTTGACGCCGATGAAATAAGCTACAAAATTAATGCAAAGCTGATTGATTTGAATTATCACTCAAGCAAAAACAAGGCAAAAAAGGTTCTGAACACATTTTTAAGGGCGAGGGGCATTGCCAAGACGGTTAAAAAATACAATATTGATACGGGAATGGCGTTTACACCTATTGCCAACCGAGCGCTTCGTTTTTCCGGCGTAAAATGCAGAAAAATCGCCGCATGCAGGGGATATGAGCATTTAGCGCTGGCGACCCCGGAGTATCACGCCTGCTGCGACAAAGGTTGTGAGATCCTGTTTAATTCCGATGAATCATTGCAGTATTATCTTAAAAAGTATCCTCAGGACAGGGAAAAATGCAAGACAATTCAAAACCTTATAGACTGTACCAAAATCAAGGAAAAGTCGGCTCTCGATTTGCCGGAAGAGGTGAAAAAATTTTACGAAACTCACAGGACGGTTTCAAATGTGGGTATTTTTTCAAGGCATAAGGGACATTGGAATCTTCTAAAGAGCTTTGAAATACTCAAGGAAAGGGTGCCCGACGCCGGACTTGTCCTTATCGGACACGACGGAGCAATAGAAGAGGATATTAAAAAAATGGTGTCCGAAAACAAATACGCCGACGATATTTTGCTTATCGGCTATTCGGACAATCCGTTTATGTATGTCGCAAAAAGCGACGTTTATGCATTATCGTCCACATCGGAGGGCTTTCCGAATGCTCTTGCCGAGGCCATGTGTCTTCGGAAGGTTTGTGTTGCGACTCTTTGTAAAACGGGTCCTCTTGAGCTTCTTACCGACAGCACGCAAAATACGGAATTGACGGACTACGCAGTGCTTGAAAACGGCATTGCAACGCCCGTAATGGATGAAAAACCGGATTTTGATTATTCAAATAAAAATGAATCGCACATAATTTTTGCATCGGCCCTGGAAAGAGCCCTGACAGATACAAAGCTGAGAAAAGCTCTTTCCGTAAATGCCGAAAAGCGTGCTTTGAAGTTGGATAAATCCAATATTATGAAAGAGTACGAGAGCTATCTTGACAGATAAGGAATAAAAAATGAAAAAAATTCTTTTCATAACATATAATTTTGCGCCCCGTCAGAGCGTAGGCTCAATAAGACCGACAAGGCTTGCAATGTATCTTGCAAAAATGGGTCATAAGGTTGACGTAGTGTGCGCAAAGGAATACGGAATGCTTGACCATTCTATGGACGAGGTTTTCGATTATATCGGTACAGTTGAAAAAATCACTCATCCGCAGATGAACGAAAAGAACATCCCGCTGAATACACCGCAAAAGCAGCCGACGTCCAAACAAGCCTCCAAAATAAAGAAGCTTCCCCTTGCGGATAGGGTGAAAAAGTCTTTATTTGAGGTAAAGAAGATAAAGATGGCAAAGGAATTTGCGGATAAATTCGAGGATATCGTAAAAAACGATATCGACAGATTTTCCGAATATGACACCGTAATCACCACCTACGGTCCTCTTGAAAGCACCTATTGTTCTTTTGTTATGAAAAAATATTTTCCGAACGTGCGCTTGGTTTCGGATTTTCGGGACCCGATGACCTTTGCCGATTACGGATATCCGGCAAACCTTATAAGAGCTCGGGTACAAAAAAAGGTGTGTGAAATTTCCGATGCGCTTGTTTCCATTTCAAAGGGGACTTATGACGAGATTTTTACAAAAGAAGCATATCGAAAAAAAGCCAAGGTTATTTATAACGGCTACGATATATCGGACATTCCGAAGAATAAAAACAACTATGACGGTCAGTATTCGTTTCTTTGTCTCGGTACAATGTATCACGGGAAAAGAGACGTCAGCGTTCTCTTTAAGGCGTTATCCGAGCTTTGTAAAGAGGGAAATATTGATGAAAAGGATATAAAAGTAAATTACGTAGGCGGCCATTTTGATATTCTGAAATCTCAGGCCGAGCGCTACTCCCTTGAAAACGTATTAAGCAATCGGGGGTTCGTGACGAGAAGCGAGTGTATGGCAATGCAGACAGAAAGCAGAAATCTGCTTCTCCCTAACTGGAATTTTCACAACGCCAAGGGCGTTTTAACCGGAAAGTTTTTTGAATATATGGTTACCGGGCGTCCGATTATCTCTATAGTATGCGGCGATACCCCTGACAGCGAAATATCGGAATTAATCGAACGGTACGGATTCGGCTTTTCATACGAGCAGGCAAACGACAAAGAGGATTACGAAAAGCTGAAGCAATATTTACTGAATGATTATAAAAGATATAAGCAGGGGCTTGACTGTGAGATAATTCCGAGCGATGACGCCGTTTCGGATTTTAACTATGAAAAAATTACGGAGCAATTTGAGAAGTTAGTATAAGAGAAGGTAAAAAATGAAAAAGAAAATTTTGCTGGTTTTCGGTACAAGACCGGAAGCGATAAAAATGTGTCCCTTGGTTCTGGAGCTGAAAAAGCGGGAAGAACTTGAAACCGTAGTATGCGTTACGGGTCAGCACAGACAAATGCTCGACGCCGTTCTCGGTGCGTTTCGGGTTGAGCCGGATTATGATTTATCCATCATGAAGGACAAACAGACTCTGTTTGACGTTACGACCGGTATTCTCAACGGCATGGGAGAGGTTTTGAAGAAGGAAAAGCCTGATGTTGTTCTTGTACACGGAGACACTTCAACGTCGTTTTCAACTGCGCTTTCCTGCTTTTATTTGCAAATTCCGGTAGGACATGTAGAGGCGGGACTTCGCACATATAATATTTACTCTCCGTTCCCGGAGGAATTTAACAGACAGGCGGTAAGTATTATCTCAAAGTACAATTTTGCGCCTACGGATTTAGCCAAGCAAAATTTGTTAAAGGAGGGAAGAGCCGCAGACAGTATTTTTGTCACCGGCAATACCGCAATTGACGCTTTAAAAACCACAGTCAGGGAGGATTATACTCATCCTATGCTGGAGTGGGCAAGCGATTCAAGGCTAATTATGATAACCGCGCACAGAAGAGAAAATTTAGGCGAGCCGATGAAACAGATGTTCCGTGCGATAAGAAGAATTATCGACGAAACGCCGGACGTAAAAGCCGTTTATCCCATTCACTTGAATCCTGTTGTAAGAGAAGCCGCAAACGAAATTTTTGAGGGCGACGACAGAATCCGTCTGATTGAACCCTTGGATGTTCTTGATTTTCATAATTTCCTCGCAAAGAGCTATCTGATTTTAACGGACAGCGGCGGTATTCAGGAGGAGGCTCCCTCCCTCGGAAAGCCCGTGCTTGTAATGCGAGATACCACGGAGCGTCCGGAGGGCATTGCGGCAGGTACGCTGAAGCTTGTAGGAACGAGCGAGGAGTACATATACGAAAGCTTCAAGCTTCTTCTCACAAACAAGGACGAATACGATAAGATGAGCCGTGCGTCAAATCCGTACGGCGACGGGAATGCCTGTCGCAGAATTGCGGATATACTCTGCCAAAAAGAAGTCAATTATTGAAAAAACGAACGGATGCCTGTATGGATAATTGTAAATATTTTCGTACAAAAACTAACCGAAAATCGGAAATGAAAAAGAATACGGAGTCAGACAACAATCAAGCCGTTCACGGTAAATATTTTGCGCAAAAGAAACAAATCAAAACAAAGCGAAGCGTTTTTTCCGAAAACACTTCTTACGAAAGCAGCAATACGGCTTCCGAATATGTTATTGCGGAGGCTTCAAATGCGGAAAAAGTAAGAAACAGCGTATTAACCCCGATTTTGCATTTGCTTATCGGAATATATTTTCTGATACTTCATATTTTTGAATATTCTCAATATGTTGTTCTGACTCAGGTAATGTTTGCGTTGATTTTCGGTTTGACGGTATTAAATATATTTGTCTCGGGTATTAAGCTGAGGATTAGAGTTCCCGATATTCTCGTTCTTTTGTTTTACCTGTATACAACGCTGTCGATATGCTGGACCGAAAGCGATGTCGGTGTGCAGGACTATTTTGTAAGGCTTACATTGCTGATTAGCTTGTACTATGTATTCCGATTTAATATATATTCGGCGTCGGATATCAGGATGATTTTAAAATCTGTTATGATAGGAACCGTTGTTTTCTGTCTTTACATGATTATTTATTATTCTCCGTCGGTGATTTTTTCGTCATTGATAAGCGGAGGGCGCCTCGGAAGCGAGATTAACCAAAAGAATTCAATCGGAATATACTGTTCGGTGACCAATACCGTAATACTGTATTTTGCGCTGTACGAGAAAAAAACAAAATATCTTTTCATGTTCCCCGTAACATTATTAATACAGTTTGTGTGCGGTTCAAGAAAAGGCTTCGTTTTGTTTTTCGTCGGAATGTTTATGATACTGTTTTTCCGTTCGGGCAGAAAGAAGGCATTATTTATTGTTGTGACTGCCGTCACGGCGATTGTATTCGTTAATATTTGTTATGCCTACGAGAGCAGTAATATCTTTTTCCGCCGTATGACTCAGCTGTTTTCCGTGTTGTTTTCCGATGAAAGCGCCGGAGATAATTCGGCGATTGTCCGTAAGAGAATGATGGAATACGGATGGGAATTATTCCTGAAAAAGCCGGTTTTCGGAGGCGGCACACTCGCATTTGAATATCAGTATTCACTGTTATACGGCGCGAGAAGACCTCCTCACACAACGTATCTTCAGATATTGGTTGCATACGGCGCAGTTGGATTTTCATTATTTTACGGTTCATTTGTGTACGCCTTAAAAAACTTTTTTACGGCAATGAGGAACAGGAAAAAAATGGCCGTTGTGCTTTTGACCTTAGCTTTTATTTTCCTGATAAACGATTTCGGCGCAAATATGCTGACAAGCAAATATATGTATATTTTCTTGGCCATTTTCGTATCATATTGTGATATCGTCAAAGAAAATGAAAGTGAATTGGAAACCGAGGATAATATGAAAATAGGATATAAAAGGTCCAAATATATTATTTAGCTTACAGAGCAAATCATTCGGCATAATAAAAAATAAGAAGTAAATCCTATATTTTTCCAAAAACAGGATTTACTTTTCTAATTGTAAAATGATATTTTTCAGTAAATTATACCAAAATGCTTGTATTTTCGGCTTATATATGATACAATAGTTAAAATACAGTCAATAATGTTTGAAATGTGTACATATAAGGAGTGAATTTTATGACCCATTTAAAACTTAAGGAAGTATGCGAAAAATTTGCAGTTGAAGGCGAATTTCACTCATTTGAGCAGATTAAAAGCGGTAATATCAATCAAACCTACTTAGTTAATTATATAAGAGACGGAATTAAAAAGCCTTATATAATTCAGCAAGTGAATACATACGTATTTAAAAATCCCGAGCAGGTTATGAATAATATCGCTGCCGTAACCGAGCATATCAGGAAAAAAATCAAGGAAACCGGTATTTCCGCAAAGAGATATGTTTTGCATTATCTGCACACAACCGAAGGGAAGTCCTATTGGTACGATTCCGAAAATAAATTCTGGAGAGGCTACCGATTCATTGACGAATCCGTAACTTATGACGCAAGCGATGACCTTAATGTAATGGAGCAGGCGGGAATAGGCTTCGGACGTTTTCAAAAATATCTTGCCGATTTCGACGCTTCGGTGCTTTATGAGAGCATTCCCGATTTCCATAACACCGAAAAGCGTTTTGACCGCTTGTTCCGTGTTGCCTCCGAGGACCCGATGAACAGGGCAAAGGATGTTAAAAAAGAGCTTGATTATTTAGAATCCCACAGGGAATTATCGCTTTCGCTCTGCAATATGCTGAAAAACGGCGAACTGCCGCTTAGGGTAACGCATAACGACACAAAGATTAACAATGTTATATTTGACAAGGCGACAAATCAGTCGCTGGCCGTAATAGACCTCGATACGGTTATGCCCGGACTGTGCGCATACGATTTCGGAGACGCTATCCGCTTTGGAGCAAACGATACCATAGAGGACGACCCCGATTTGTCGAATATTAACCTTAATCTTGAAAAGTTTGAGGCGTATACTAAGGGCTTTATCGGAACGATTCGCGACAGCCTTACAAAAAAAGAGCTTGAAACCATGTACCTCGGAGCCTACGTTATGACCGTTGAGCTTGTTGCAAGATTTATGACGGACTATCTTGAGGGAGACGTATATTTCAAATTAAATTATCCGGAGCATAATCTTATCCGAACAAGGGCTCAGGACGCTCTTGCAAGAGATATGGAAAACAAACTCGACAAAATGTCAAATATTGTAAGCAGATATTATTGATTTTTCAAAAAAATTTAAAAGTTGTTGTTGAAAAATACAGCCCGATGATATACAATATCATTGGGCTTTTATTTTTATTTAGGTGGATTATATGAAACTGATTGATATGCATTCCCATATTTTACCTGAGGCGGATCACGGCTCGGACAGCGTGGAAACATCAATTGAGCAATTAAAAAGAGCGAGAAAGGCAGGAGTATCGGTTATTCTTGCTACGCCTCATTTCTATTATCATAGCGATAATATTGACGACTTTCTTATCCGTCGCGAAAAATCATACCGCAAGCTGAAAAAGGCGATGTCTGAAAACGGCCTTGACGATATTCGGATTTTTTTGGGGGCGGAGGTAAGGCTTGAGGTCGATTTATTAAAGGAAACAAGACTTTCAAAGCTGTGCATCGAGGGAACGAACAAGCTTCTGCTTGAAATGCCGTTTGACATGAAGTGGACCGAATGGATTTACAATTACGTCTTTGAGATAGCGGTAAAATATAAGATAAAGCCGATAATAGCACATATAGACAGATACGAGGACAAGCCTGCCAAAAGATTGATTGATATGGGGCTTGAAGCTCAAATAAACGCATCGTCGCTTTGTCGTTTTTCAAGTCGTATGAAGATGATGAAATATGTAAAAGGCGGAGCTGTAAAATACCTCGGAAGCGATGTTCACGGTCCGAAATCTCCCGAATACAACGAATTTGAAAAGGGAGTTAGGATTCTCGGTAAATATGCCGATGACATTATGTACAACAGCGCAAGAGTCCTGGGTTTAGCGGACAGAGCCGAGGAAAACGGCGAAAAGAATATAGGCGGCGGACTGATTTTTTAATAACGGAGTAGGAAATTGAAATATCCGAGTCTTGTAATTTTAGATAAAGCGGCAGGGAAAATGTCAAGAGATGTGACGGTCGATTTAAAGCTTGATTTATTTTTATCCGAAAATACGCTTGACATTATGACAAATCTTGTCTGTGAAAAATGTATTGCCGAAAGGCAAAAGATATTTGCGTCTTTGAATTGCGACGCAGCGTTTGAGCATATGGCAAAGCTGCACGAGCTTTCAAAAAAGCTGTGCAATACGATAAAAGCATATGAGGAAATAGAAAAAGAAAACTCAAAAAAGGCGGTTTTTGTTTCCGTATGCCGTTTGTATACCCAATTTTGTGACGAAGCGTCAAAGCCTATGGCGTCAAAGCTCGGGGAAAGATTTTCCGAATATTTTTCCGAAATACGTAACGGCGAATTTGTTTTGTTCGGCGATAAAACAAATTCATTATATAACAGAATAAAAAAAATACTGAGAGTCGGCGCAGTTGTAAACAGCGACGGCGCAAGCTTTGGCTTTGATACGCAGGAAAGCTTTACGGATATACTCAAAAGAGCCTACATGGCTTTCTGTCCCGAAAAAATAAGCGCAGCTTCAGCCGGTGATTACTGTTTTTCCTTTACCGAAGAGTTGTTAAAGTCGGATGAAAGGCTATGCGAGGAGATTAACGATTTTTACAAAGAATACGGCGCCTTTGTCGATTTGAGTATTGCCGAGTATAAAGGCGAAACAGGGTTTTATCTTGATATTCATTCGCTTATCGGCAGAATTAAAAAAGAAAGCATCCCTGCGGTAATGCCTGTATTTACGGACGTTGCGGGAATTACAGCGGATGATGTTTACGATTTTACCCTGATTGCAAAAAATGAGAAAAGGATAATTCCAAACAATATCCGGCTGAGCGAGGATATGAAATTTTGCTTTTTGCAGGGCGCAAATGGAGGCGGAAAGACAACATATCTTCGTTGTATCGGGGCGAATTTGCTTTTGGCGCTTTCAGGTTCGTATGTATTCGCAAATAGGTTTGAGGTATGCGCCTTTGACGGAGTCTTTACGCACTTTCCGAGAGACGAGCGTTTTGAGCGCGGAGGAAGATTGTGCGACGAGGAAGCGAGACTCGATTTAATCGTTAATACCGAAACGAAAAAGAATATAGTACTGCTGAATGAAACCTTTTCCACAACAACTCAGGAGATATCAATCAAAAAGACGGCGGACTTGGCGCACAGGCTGAAAGCAAGCGGTTTTGCGGGAGTATATGTAACGCACTGCGATATTTCCGAAAACTGCGATATTCCGGTTATGTGTGTGCTTGTTGACCCGAATAATGAAAATGAGAGGACGTATAAGGTGGCTTTTAAGGGGGAAAAAAGCTCTTCGTTTGCGCTTGATATCCTAAAAAAATACTCACTGGATTATTCCTCTCTGTGCGAAAGGTTCGGTGAAATATGATTCTGTCGCTTTTATATCAAACGCCTGAAGCGTTAGGAGAATCCGCTTCTATTTATGATTTATCCGTTGACAAAACGGTAAAGCGTATTTGCAAAAGCTCAAGGAGGTGCGATTACTTTCTTAAAATTTTACAGTCGCCTCTCCGAAAAACAGAAAATATTGAATACAGACGTGAAATAATTGCGGATTTTGAGAATAATGAAAATTTAGCGGAGCAGCTTCGTCTTGCCGTGACAAGATACGATAAATTAAAATCCGACTGGCTGGAAATGAAGAGCGGCGCTTCGGTTTCCTCATTTGACGTGTCGAACGATGTTCTGCTTGAGCAGGTGTACTCTTCCTTAAAGGTAACCGCAATGTTTCCGAACACCGTGGTGTCTCTGTACAGAACAATATCGGATGTGCTGTCGGGTGCCGAGATAAAATCCCGAGGTCTTAGCGGAATTAAAAAGCATTGCGATAATATGCTCGAAAACGAATATTTTTCCGATGTGTGCAAGGTTGCGTCAAATTTTCTTTACAACAGCGCAAAGGACTATGATTTTGAGATTATCGCCTCCTTTGACGATTGCCTTTGCAGTATCGAGCCTTCCGTTTGCGGAATTAATCCCTACAGACCGAAGAAAAAAAATTCCTTTTTCGGATTAAAAAGGTCAAAGGACGAAAAGCATCCTCATTCATTGAACAGCTCCTCGTCTGACGAGGCAAAAGGAATTCTATGTCAGGCACTTATTCACACAGACGAATTATTGTATAAGATTACGGAAAGCGTTTATGAGAGTCTTTACGGTATCTCCTATGAAATGGATTTTTATCTCGTTGCACTTGACATTTGCGATTTCATAAAAAATACAGGATACGAATACTGTTATCCGACCCTTACCGATGAGCCTGTCCTTTGTGCGAACGGGCTTCGAGATATTTACCTTGCGTCGGACGAGGAAACACCGGTCGTTTTTCCCGTAGATGTCAGTATGCGCAGTGAAAAATCGTCGCTCATTGTCACGGGAGGAAACGGAAGCGGTAAAACAACGTTTTTAAGAGCTGTGGGCGCACTGCAGCTGTTTGCGCAGGCGGGTCTTCCCACACTGTGCAAGGATGCGATAATCAGCGCAAGAAGCGGTATTTTCACCCACTTTTCCTCAAAGGAAGAAGAATTCCGTCAAAACGACCGAAGCGGAAGATTTGAATCGGAGGTTTCCAAGGTGGCGCAAATTATCAACTCGGTAACGCCGAACAGCCTTATCCTTTTGAATGAAACCTTCCAAACAACATCGTACAGAGAGGGAAGCGACGCAATAATCAACATTTTGAAGGCGCTATCCAAAATAGGAGCGCAGTATATTTTTGTAACGCATCTGCCGGGCGTTGCTTTGGCGTTATCCGGGGAAGCAAAATCGCTTTCCGCACAATGCGAAAACGGCAGGTTCAAAATTAAATAAGAAATGCAGCGAAACGGGGCTTTTGCAAATTTTGCAAAATTAAAAAGGAAGTGGGTGAGAATCCCACACGAGCACGTCACCGTGAAGATGAGCAAAAATTCACTTGATGCCGCAACATCATTCTACAGTCATTGGGCAAAATGCCCGAGAAGACGAATTTTTGTGCTATTTGTCAAAGTCGGGAGACTTGCCCCATATTTCACATAATACGCGAGCGCCGTTGGGATAACCGTGTGAAATTTCGCAGTATAAATAATATTTATAAGGAGACAAAAACTATGAAAAATCAATTTAAAAGATTTGTCGGCGTGCTTTGCCTGCTTGTTACGGTTGCGGTCGTAATAACGGCGTTTGTTTCGTGCGGCAATAAGCAGGAATCACTGAACGGGGCGCAAACCGACGCTCAAACGGTATCGGAGAAAAAGACTGTATATGTCACCGTTACCGACGACAGGGGCGAAAAAACGGAATTTACAATCGAAACGGATAAAAGGACGCTCCGCGAGGCGCTTGAATCAATTAATCTTGTGCAGGGCGAAGAGAGTGAATACGGTCTTTATGTTAAGGTCGTAAACGGCATTACCGCCGATTACGATAAGGACGGAGCATATTGGGCGTTTTACAAGGATAAGGAGCTTCTTAACACAGGTGTAGACAGCACGTTTATTTCCGACAAGGATAATTATGAAATTGTCTATACCAAATAAAATATGAACAAAAAGCTTAAAGTAACGGCAAGGCAGATTTGCATTTTTTCCATGCTCGGCACGATAATGTTTTTGTCAAAGCTGGTTTTGGAATTTCTGCCTAACATTCATATGCTCGGTATGCTTACTATGGTATACACCTTGGTGTACAGAAAAAAGGCCTTGATACCGATTTACATTTATGTGTTCCTTAACGGATTATATGCAGGCTTTAGCTTATGGTGGGTCCCGTATCTTTATATTTTCAGCGTACTGTGGCTTGTTACTATGCTTTTACCTAAAAAAATGCCATTGCGGGCGCAAATTACGGTATATCCCGTCGTTTGCGCTTTGCACGGGCTTTTGTTCGGCGTGCTTTATTCGCCTTTTCAGGCTTTGATTATGCGTCTTACCGTGAAGCAAACACTGGCATGGATTGCGGCGGGTTTTTTTCCGTTTGACGTCATTCATGCAATAGGGAATTTTCTGTTCGGGATGCTGATAGTGCCGCTTGTAAAGTTATTAACTCTCCTGGAGAGTAAAACAGCAATAAAAAACTAATTGAGGAAAACTATGAAAAGAACATTATCGCTGATTATGTCTGTAATTTTGTTAATTACGGCTATTCCGTTTCTCTCGTTTTCAATTAATGCGATAAGAGAAATATCTCCGATCATGAAGTATTCGGACGTTACTATAGGCACATGGTATTATGCCGCCGTAAAGCAGGCGTTTACCGATGGATACATGACGGGCATTGACGAGAAGCATTTTGCGCCGAACAACAAAATTACAAGAGCGGCATATGCCACGGTGCTCTCGAATATTTCCGGCGCAGTCAGCGACAGGTATTTCTCGGAATCCGATTTGGACGATGTGGAAAGCGGTAAGTGGTACACTAAAAGCATTAACTGGGCGATTGAAAATAATGTTATGAGCGGTATAGGAAATAACAGATTCGGCACCGATTCTTACCTTACCCGCGAAATGCTTATTTTGTCGTTATATTCCCTTGCCGAAAAGGGAGGATACGATACGGTGAATATCAAGGATAATGCGCTCGACGCCTATTCAGACGTGTCCGAATTGCATAATTGGGGCGAAATGCGCAAAGCGATGAAATGGGCTGTTTCATTGGGTATTATCACGGGCAAGGGAGGAAAGCGTCTTGCACCCGGAGATACGGCGACCAGAGCCGAAACTGCGCAGATTATAATGAAATTTCTGAAAACGGCAGTTGAAAAGCCCAATCTTAAAATCACAATTAACGGTACCGATATTTCGGAATACAAAATAGTCTGCTCCGCAAATGCAACCATAACCGAAAAATATGCGGTTTCCGAGCTGAAAAAATACATATACAGAACAAACGCCGTTATTCTTCAGTCGGTAACGGACGAGAATACGCCCGGAGAGCATGAAATAATCATTGGTAAAACAAATCGCGAGGGCACAACGGTCAGCGTTGACAGAGCTTTGTTTAAAACGGAGGAAGCAACGCTTATTAAAACCGAAGCCGGCTCGCTTGTTATTGCGGGCGGTGGCGACCGGGGTACAATTTATGCCGTATATGAATTTCTTGAAAAATATCTTGATTGGAGATTCTATACCGAGGATTACGAGCTTTGCAGAAGCGACAGAAGTGTGATTGACGTTTCCGATGTAAACGATATTCAGCACCCCTCGTTTGAATACCGCGACGTTCACATGATGACGTATACAATGCAGGATATTGCGGTAAAACGCAGGGTAAACGGACCCTATCACAGATTAATTAATGAAAATAAAGGCGGACAGATTTCCGTTTGCGGCAACGACTCCTATTTTGTTCATACCTTGAATAAGCTGTACGGGATCGACGACGAATACAGAAACGCCTGCACGGCCGTTACCGAAAGCAATATAGATATATATATGAACGCCATTGAGAAGGTCATTGCAAGCGATCCATCGTCCAAAATTATATCCGTTTCGGCGTGCGATTCCCAGGGCGCCTGGTGCAGATGTGCGGACTGCAAAAAAATGGAGGCGGAATATCCCGACAGATATGACAGATGGATTGTATTTATAAACGCTATCGCAGACAGATTGAAAAGCTCCCATCCGGATATGAAGCTTCTCACGCTTGCATATCTTGACAGCTACAATTCGACGGGAAAAATTTCTCCCCGTGAAAACGTTCTTTTAATGGCTTGTCCGATAGACGGAAGCATGACCCTCGATATTTCGGATACAGAGAATGAAAAAACAAAGCGATGCTTTGAAAATTACTCAAAGCTTTGCAAAAACGGCAATTTATATGTTTGGGAGTATCCGGTAACGCTTTCCGATTCAATGGTCGGCGTTCCCAATGTCTATAATATAATTAATCATCTGAAATTCTACCATTCGGTCGGAGTCAACGGCGTTTTTATGGAGGGAAGGTCGCTTATGGAAATGTCCTCCTCGTCGGGAAGAATAGTCGGATGGGAAAACGACGGCGAATTCGGAAATTTAAAGGCTTATCTTGCGTCGAAACTTTTATGGAATGCCGATTTGACGAGCGAAGAAACGGAAGCGCTGATTGTAGAATACATGCAGGACTACTATGGCTCCGAATGGGAAACGGTTTACAATTGCTTTAAAATGCTCGCTTACTATTCCGATAAGATGGATTTCTCGCTTTCGATATTTGATCCAAATACCGAAAGACTGATTTGCGGACTTTATACTACAAAAGAAATAAGAAAGATGTCGGAGGCAATCGAAACAGCCTTGGAAAATGTTTATGATAAAAAGAGCTATGACAATCTTTCTATTCTCAGTGTTATGTTTGACGCTATGGTAATAAACAGACTGTGGGATATTTATTATCGCTCAAGCAATTCCGAAGATCGGAATTATATTATCTCGGTGAATGAGCGAATGTACAAAAAAATGGTGAAATACTACGTATATCCGAGATATTTATCTTACACAAATGCGTATAAAAATGAAACCGTATTCTCAAACAAAATAGCAAAATATCTTATTAAAGAGGGAAAATAATTATTATTTCTATTGATTTTTATTCGTTTGTATGATATAATGTGGTAGTCTATTTTTTACGGAGGTACTTAAAATGGCTTACAAAATCAGTGATGACTGCATAGCTTGCGGTGCTTGCGCTGCAGAATGCCCCACAGAAGCTATTACCGAGGGTGACAACAAATACGTAATCGACGCTGAAAAGTGTGTGGATTGCGGAACCTGCGCCGGTGTATGTCCGGTAGAAGCTCCCAAGGCTGAATAATTCGGAAAGCTGAAACAAGGGCAGGTAAGACCTGCCTTTTGTTGTTTTATATATGAATAAATGCTATACGGAAAAAACCATTGAAATAAATCTTAATATAAAGCTTACCCAACGCTCCGATATGCTTTCGTTCGGCAGCGACGCAGTTTTGATTTCTGCGTTTGCGGCAAGCTTCGGAAAGGGCAGGGGCGCCGATTTCGGGGCAGGCTCCGGAGTGATTTCCCTTCTTTTAGCAAAAAAGAATCACATAACCGGAATTGAAGCCGTTGAGAGAAATGAACTGCTTATTCCTCTTATCGAGAAGAATATTCTGCAAAACGGTATCGATAAGGTGAAACCGGTTTTAAGCGACGTCAGGGAATACGGTGAGCGTGGGCTTGACTTTATTGTTTCAAATCCGCCTTATTTGCCTAAAGGAAGCGGCATAGAAAATTTATTTTCCAACAATAACGACGCAAGACGGGAAAATAACGGCACAATATCGGATTTTGTATCTTCGGCTTCAAAGGCGTTAAAGCAAGGAGGACAGTTTTTCTGTATTTACCGTCCCGAAAGGCTGTGCGATTTGATTTTTGCTATGAAAAGCAATAAAATAGAGCCGAAGCGCATTATCAATGTTTATCATACGGTACAAAGACCTCCCTGTCTTGTTATGGTAGGAGGAGTAAAGACGGGAAAAAGCGGAGTTAAAATTTCAAGACCGCTTGTCCTGTTTAATAACGACGGCACGAGAACCGGGGATTCGGACTCGGTGAATAATAATTTAATGCTACCGGAGGATATTTTCAAAAATTGACCGGGAAAATGAATGATATTTTGAGCTTTTTCTCCGACGGAGAAGAAAAAAATAAAACTGAAAAAGGCGTATTATACCTTGTTGCGACTCCTATCGGTAATATCTCGGACATTACCGTAAGGGCACTGAAGGTGCTTTCAGAGGTGGATTTTATTGCGGCAGAGGATACAAGAAACAGCGGTAAGCTTTTGTCCCTGCTCGGTATTTCAAAGCCGTTTGTCAGCTATCACGAGCATAATAAGAGAGAAGCGGGGGATAGGATTTTGAAACGCCTTAAAAACGGAGAAGCCTGCGCCCTTATAACCGATGCGGGAACTCCGGCTGTCAGCGACCCGGGGAACGAAATGTGTATCCTTTGCGCCGAAAACGGAATAAAGGTCACTGCGGTGCCCGGCTGCTGTGCCGCAATTGATGCGCTGTGCGTTTCTGCACTGCCGACAAGACGCTTTGCTTTTGAAGGCTTTTTGCCGACTGCGTCAAAGGAAAGAAGGCGCCGTTTGTCTTATATTCGTGACGACGACAGAACATGCGTATTATATGAAGCGCCCCACAGAATAAAGGAGACGTTAGAAGAGTTACTTTCCTTCCTCGGAGACAGGAAAATATCCTTATGCCGAGAGCTTACAAAATTAAACGAGGAAGTTATGCGTACAACCCTTTGCGACGCCGTGGAATATTTTAAGGAGCACTCTCCGAGGGGCGAATATGTAATTGTAATTGCACCGGGAGAGGCAGAAAAAGCCTGCGTGCCCGATGCAAAGGTCTTGTTTGACGAGGTAAATCTGTTATGTGATTCCGGTATTCCGCCTAAGGAAGCAATGAAGGCGGTAGGAGAAAAGTATAATATAAATAAAAACGAGGTATACAGAGCCGTTCTTGAATTTAAAAAGCAACACGGCTAACCGATAATTTTATCAAGCTCGTAAATAAGACGCTTTTTCTTATCTTCGCATAGCTCGCATAGGGGGAGTCTGAGCATACCGCTGTCCGTTCCCAAATATGCCATTGCGGCTTTTACGGGAATCGGGTTAATATCGGAAAAAAGAGCCGAAATCAGCGGCATCAGCTTTAATTGCATTTCTGTTGCTTTTTCTGTATTTCCTTGCTTGTAATATGTGTATATTTGCCTTGTTTCTTTCGGCAGAATATTTGCAATTACGGAAATACAGCCGATACCTCCGAGTGACAGCGTAGGAAGAAGCATTTCGTCGTTCCCGCAGATAAAGTCCATTTTGTCTCGGTAACAGGCGCACAAATTTGCGAATTTTACAATGGAGGGCGACGCCTCCTTTGAAGCGTAAATAAGCCCGTCATTGCAAAGCTGTGAGTAAACATAATCCGAAATGTCAACGCCGGTTCTTGACGGAACATTATAAAGGATTATCGGCAGTGATGAAGCCTCTTCGATTTTACGGTAGCTCCGAAGCAGCCCCTCGTCGTTCGCTTTGTTGTAGTAAGGCGTTACTACAAGCAAGGCGGACGCACCTTTTTCCATTGCTTTTTTTGACATTTCGCATGCGTGGTTTGTGCAGTTTGAGCCGCTTCCCGCAATCACGGGTATTTTTCCCGAACAGTAGGAAACGGCGCATTCGATAAGACGAATATGCTCGCTGTCGTCAAGGGTCGGCGCTTCGCCTGTTGTTCCCGCTACACAAACGGCGTCAACGCCGGAATCCAGCTGAAATTTTAACTGTTGTTCAAATAGCTTATAATCAATTCCGTTTTCGCAAAACGGAGTTATCAGTGCCGTTGCGACACCTTCAAATATTCTTTTATTAATCATTTTTTACCCTTCGGAGACAAATATGATAACTAATAAATTACCCGAAACAAATTTAAAAAGAAGCGATTTTTTTTATGATTTACCGCAGGAGCTGATTGCACAAACGCCGCTTGAGGTTCGTGATTCATCCAGGCTTCTTTGCGTTGATCGCAAAAGCGGTAATTACGAGGACAAAATATTTCGCGACATAATTGATTATTTTAATTCGGGCGACGTTCTTGTAGTAAACGATTCAAGAGTTATTCCGGCAAGATTGTACGGAATAAAGGAATCAACCGGTATAAAAATCGAAATGCTGCTTCTTCGTGCAAGAGAGCTTGACACATGGGAGGTGCTCTTGCGCCCCGGAAAAAGAGCAAAGCCCGGTACTACCATTGTATTCGGAGATGGGATACTTCGTGCCGAGGTTATTGATATTGTCGAGGACGGAAACAGGATAGTGAAGATGCACTATTGCAAAAATGACAATATTTACTCCATATTTGACAAAATCGGACAAATGCCTCTGCCCCCGTATATTACCGAAAAATTGGAGGACAGGGAAAGGTATCAAACTGTTTATTCACGTGAAAAGGGCTCTGCTGCGGCACCTACGGCAGGCTTGCATTTTACAAACGAGCTGTTGGATAAAATTAAGAAAAAGGGAGTTGACGTTGTCCCGGTTATGCTTCATGTGGGCTTGGGAACTTTCCGCCCGGTGAAGGAGGATAGAATTACGGACCATATTATGCACAGCGAGTTTTTTTCTGTTTCGAAGGACAGCGCAAACAGGATCAATAACCGTAAAGGGAGGCTGATTGCCGTGGGAACAACCTCCTGCCGAACTCTGGAAAGCGTTTGCGACGATAACGGCGTTGTACACCCCATGTCGGGCGATACCGGAATTTTTATTTATCCCGGATATAAATTTAAATGCGTTGACGCCTTGGTTACAAATTTTCACCTGCCGGAAAGCACGCTGTTAATGCTGGTTTCCGCCTTTTCGTCAAGAGAAATAATGATGAACGCATATAAACATGCAGTTGAGGAAAAATACAGATTTTTCTCATTCGGCGATGCGATGTTTATCTCGTGACAATATATAAATATTTTTATGCACCCTGAAAATTACTTATTTTCAGGGTGCATGTCATATTCGATTGGGTATTCGGTTATTTTGGTTTTATCAGCTTAAACATCGCAATGTTTTCGAATAATCCTCTCACTCACCAGCTGAAGGTAACGGTATAGTCGCCGACAGGCAAGCTGTTTTTCCCCGTGCTCATTTTTGCAACGATATCTCCGTCGGCATTGCATCCTACCGTCATTGTCGACGGTGCTCCTTCGCTTATCGGCGAAGTCATGGCGCCGCCTCCGGCAGTACCGGAGGAAAGATTACAGCGGGAGCCGTAAAGACCGCTTCCGTACATTCTGTTTCCAACAAAAACAGAGCATACTCCATCCGCTTCAAGATTATCCGTTCTTAAAACAGTAATAAGAGCATTGGTATCGTTATAATGCGCCGCAACATCGGAATCGCCCAAGACAATCGGAGTTGCGGTCGTTGTGATGGGAGCGCTTAAAGAAACTTTAAAAATTTTTCTGTCCTTAGAAGACGTCGCAAGCTTTTCTATTTCCGAAATAAACCCTGAGGGAAATTAAAGCTTCTGCGTAATACCGCCCTTTTGACGTATAGCTTCGGCAACGCTTGTTAAGGCTTCACTGCTTATCACAAAGCTTGACATTCAGAAGCTCACCCCCACCGCCGAAGGCAAAGCATTTATTACGGCACCTACTAAATCGACATCGGGAGGATTTTCCATACCGCCGTCATTTGTCCACGAAATAACCCCCGACTTTGAAATGCCGGGCGTGTAGGTGACGCCACTGTCGCCGTTTGCTCCTTTTTCTCCCTTAATGCTGTAACGGGTGATTGTTTCTTCGCCTGGCGTTCTTCTATCGCTGAAAATAATGTCACCCTGTTCGTAGGTTTCACCATTGTATGTGACAGTGCCGCAAATCAGGCAGAATCCGGTAGAACCTGAAATTCTTCTGTGCCAATCGAGAAACTGTCCTAAGGTAGAAACAGCTCTAAATGGTTCTCCTTTATCGCCTTTATCTCCTTTATTGCCTTTAAAGCATGTAACAAAGCTCCATACGCTGTTTGAACCGTTAATGCTTATGCACTTATATACGTTAGAGGTGTCTAAGTTAATATATTGCATACCTACCGAGGCTTTTTGTATTTCTGCCGGTATTTCTTCACCCGTACCGTTTATTTGGGTTCCGAACAGCCATTGTGATTTTGCCAGCGCGCACACAACCTGTTCCGGGATAGTCGGGGTGGGTGTTTCGCTGTTTATGGAATTAAGAGGAGCGCCGGGATAAAACTCAATGCGAGCCTTAGCCGTTGTAGCCCGTTGAATAACGGTATTGTCGACAATTGCGATTCCTATTACAGAAACAAGCATAAATCCGTTAAAGTTGTCGTCCGAGGATAAAACCTCCGGGGCAACGTCACATATATAATAATCCTTCTCCTCATTTAGCAGGACTTCGTATGAAAGACCGTTGCGGTTTTCAAATACAGCTGTTTTTGTAAGGCCGCTCCAGGTATCGTCAAATCTGAACTGCGCCGAATAAAGCCCGATTGTGTTAGAAGCTATTTCATTGGTATCGGTTCTTTTTATAGTTTGACGGTTTATTTCGAACTGTAAGTTTATTTTATTCAAATCGTTCTCCTATACATAATTTGTATTTGCCCTTTGCGGTGGAAAAGGGCGAATATGAAAAAGAACAGACTTTGTAGATAATAAATCTACAGATATGATACAATAAAAATTGTATTTTGTCAATAGCTTTTTTAAAAAAGAACAATAATCCGAGAAACAAGCTCAGTTTTTTTGCAAAATAAAAAAATGCTCCGAATAATTGCTTCAGAGCATTTTTCATATTAATCCTCGTTAAAAACGGATAACAGATACTGAGCGTGCAAGCGGTGAAAGAAATCATTCGGATGATTAACATTATTTCCCGTAAGGTCGATAAATCTCTTGCGCGTCAGCAATTTTCTTTGGAAATCGGTTATATTGCAAACGGCAACACCCTGTCTCTCCATTGCAACAATGGGCTTTTCAAAGCTCGGCTGGTTGCCGTAAAATCTACATTTTTCACTTGACAAAAGCTTATTCGGCAGGCATTCCGAGATAACGATGAACTCGCATTCCGAAGAGAAGCTCCTAATTGCCGATACGGTCTTTGACAGGTTATCAATAACCTTTTCCGCAGGAGTACCGGAGTCGTTTGCGCCGAAAGCGAGCACGCATAAATCGGGATTAAAATCTTTTACAAGCTTTTCGGCATTATCAAGACCCCATTCGGAATTCATTCCGCCTTTTGACGGGTTGTGATATGAAATATCAGCCGAATAACGGATCCTTAGCCCCTCGGTGAACAATTCCGAATAGGGGGGGCAAAACGGCTCTATGCCGGTGAATTTTGTGGCGTTGGCGCCTACGCTGATACTGTCTCCGTAAATGCAAAGGGATAGGTGACCCTCGCTCAGTTTTTTATGTGATTCAGGCAAAAGGGAAGCCGAGGAGCGAGGCTTTAATTTTAAAGCGGACTTGTTTTTTGCCTTATAGGTTATGCTTATCTGTCTCTTATGGAAAAATGTTTCTTCGTAGAAAAGAACATTGCCCTTTTCCATCGGAAACGAATGACCCTCGACGGGATTTTCGGGATATAATTCGTCATCCGTAAACGAGAATATTCTGCTGTTATCGGTTAAAGTTATTTTGTTACCCTCAAAAACAAAATCCCTGCCGTATTCGTATTCGGTTAATTCTGTTGCGGATTTTACGGAAATAATTTCGTCAATATCGTAAAGTAAAGGTGCGGCGGCCTTTCCCAAAGAGTCCCTTACAAACATGACGGATTCCGAATAAACATAATCGGTATCCCATACAGGAATTAACGCCTTTTCAATATCAAATCCGCTCATCATACATTAAAACGAAAGAGAACGACGTCGCCGTCTCGCATAACATAATCCTTGCCCTCCGAACGAATCAGCCCTTTTTCTTTTGCAACATTCATTCCGCCGCAGGCAATCAAATCCTCGAACGAAATAACCTCGGCGCGGATAAATCCGCGTTCGAAGTCAGTATGTATTTTTCCCGCCGCTCCCGGCGCTTTGGTACCGTTTGTTATAGTCCAGGCACGAACCTCCTTAGGACCTGCCGTAAGAAAACTGATAAGTCCCAGCAGAGAATACGATTCCTTAATCAGCTTTGAAAGACCGCTTTCCTCGATTCCGAGCTCCTGTAAAAATTCGGCTTTGTCGGCGTCGTCAAGCTCGGCAATCTGAGCTTCAATATCTGCGCAAACGGGAATTACTCTCGCACCCTCGGTTGCGGCAAGCCGGCGAAGCTTCAGCACCGCCTCGTTATCTTCCTTGCCGACCTCGTTTTCGGATATGTTGGCAATATAAAGAACGGGCTTATATGTAAGGAGTCGTACTTCCTCCATTACGGCTGCTTCGTCCTCGGAAAAATCGAGACTACGCACTGTTTTTCCTTCATTTAAGGCTTCCATGACTCTTTGGAAAAGAGCGAGGGAGGAAGCGAGCGATTTGTCGCCCTTCATATCCTTTTGAACCTTGTCTATTCTTCTTCCGAGCGTTTCAATATCGGCGAGTATCAGCTCCATATTTATTGTTTCGACGTCTCGCAGGGGATCAATGGAACCGTCAACATGAATAATATTATCATTTTCAAAACAGCGAACGACGTGGACTATTGCGTCAACCTCACGGATGTGGGACAAAAATTTGTTACCGAGACCCTCTCCCTTAGAGGCTCCCTTTACAAGCCCCGCAATGTCAACAAATTCTACTATAGCGGGGGTGTATTTTTCGGGGCTGTACATTTTTGCAAGCTCGTCAAGACGCTCATCCGGAACGGCAACAACGCCCACGTTGGGCTCTATTGTACAGAACGGATAATTCGCCGCGTCTGCGCCTGCATTTGTAATAGCATTAAACAGCGTACTCTTACCGACGTTAGGTAAGCCGACAATTCCGAGTTTCATTAGCATTTGCTCCTTGTTTTTCTACATTACAAGATATTATATTACAAAATGTACAACAATACAAGACAAAAATAATTTATTTTAAGAAAAATGCTGATATTACAATGATTTTTGCTAAAATTCACAATTTATTAACCAATTCTTATCAAAGAGTGTTATAATTTAGATAAAGCATTTTTTCTACAGCGGAGGTTTGTAATGGGTACAAAAATACTTGTAATAGATGACGAGATGAATATTTGCGAGATAGTTCGTACTTATTTTGAAAAGGAAGGCTACGAGGTTAAAACCGCAAATGACGGTGTTGAAGGAGTCAGCTATTTCAAAATGTATGAGCCGGACCTTGTATTACTTGACGTAATGATGCCTAAAAAGGACGGTTGGCAGGTTTGCCGTGAGATTCGCGAAATCTCTTCAAAGCCTATTATAATGATCACCGCAAAGGATGATGTGTTCGATAAGGTGCTCGGACTTGAGCTTGGGGCAGACGATTTTGTTGTAAAGCCCTTTGATATGAAGGAGCTTTCCGCACGTATGAAAGCGGTATTGCGCCGTTATTCTGCGCATGATAATCAGAACGATGAAGAGGTTATTAAGTTTGATAATATTGAAATCAGCCTCCAGAAATATGAATTAAAGCTCAACGGAAAGAGCGTTGATATTCCCCCTAAGGAGTTAGAGCTTCTTTATTTCCTCGCTTCGAATTATAACAGAGTATTTACGCGCGACCAGCTCCTTGATAAGGTGTGGGGATTTGATTACCTTGGCGACTCAAGAACGGTTGACGTTCATGTAAAGCGTCTTCGCGAAAAGCTTGAAGGCGTCAGCGACAAATGGATCCTTAAGACCGTTTGGGGCGTCGGATACAAGTTCGAGATTATTTCATAAGTCACTTAGCTTAAAATAAATAAATTCGGTGTGGGCGGACGGAAATGTTCGCCCACATATTATTGAGGTAGCTAATGTTTAAGAGCGTTTTTTCAAAATATATAGCAGCCTTTATGCTGATACTCGTGACTTGTCTTCTCAGTATCGGGGTGGTCATTATTTTTGTATTTACACAGTATACGGTAAACACAAAAAGCACTATTGTTGACCGTTGCTCCGAAAGCGTGCTGGAATATTTGCAAACAAGAAACGTAACAAACGACGAAGACGGCTTTGAATATGTAATTAATCGGGAGTATGACTCGCTGAACAGCTTTTTGTCCAGCTTGACATTTCTCGATGACGAGCTTGTCATTTTTGTTTGTGACATCAAGGGTGCGGTTGTCAACTGCTCGGACGTACCCTACGGCACATTAAAAAACGATATTCCCGGACAGCAGCTTCAGAAAATAAATTCCTCGGATTCGAAAATCAAGGTTGATTTTTATGATGTATTTGATGCCGATTATCTGTGCTATGCGACTCCCATAATCGGTAAGGACTTAAAAAATATAGGCTCGATATGCGTTTGCACCTCATCCGCTACAATGACAAGAATGGTAACCAATGTTGTCAGGGTAATGGGCATATCAATGATTGTCGCTACTTTAGTGGCACTCGGAGCGATTTATTATATCAGCCGCAGAATAAGCGCACCGCTTAAAAAAATGAGTGAGGCGGCAAAAAAATTCGCCAAGGGAGATTTTGAGGAGCGCGTTCCCGTAACAGGAAGGGATGAAGTTGCAAAGCTTGCGATTGCCTTTAATAATATGGCAAACAAGCTCGACGATATTGAAAATCAGCGGCGTAGCTTCCTTTCCAATATAGCACACGATTTAAGAACGCCCATGACAACAATTTCAGGATTTATAGATAATATTTTGTCCGGCGCCATCCCTGTTGAAAAATATGACTATTATCTTGGAGTTATCGGTAAGGAAGTGAAAAGGCTTTCAAGATTGGTCAGTCTGCTTCTTGATATTACAAGAATCGAATCGGGTACGAGAAAATTTATTTTTGATTCTGTAGATGTATGCGAGATTGCAAGACAGGTGCTTATTTCCAATGAGCAACGACTTGAGGAAAAGAAACTCGACGTTGAATTTGTATGTGACAACGAAAATATATATGTTAATGCCGACACTGACGCTATTCATCAATGTATATACAATATATGCGATAATGCAATAAAATTCTCAAAGGAGGGCGGTAAATACCGTATTTCCATAGAAACAAATGACAAAAAGGTCTATGTTTCCGTATTTAACGAGGGGGTAGGAATTGCAGAAAGCGAATTGCCTCATATATTTGACAGATTTTACAAGAGCGATAAAAGCCGCGGACTTGATAAAACCGGTGTGGGATTGGGGCTTTATATAGTTAAGACGATAATAAACGCACACGGCGGAGATATTTGGGTCAAGAGTAAGTACAAAGAAAATTGCGAATTTGTATTTACGCTTAATTTAGCGGAAAAAAAGCCAAACAAATTAAAATAATTTGCGTTTGACCATAATTTATTTACAAAGTAAGTTAGTATTTGAAAAAAACTTTCGTCTATTTATTTATAAATTTGTGTTATCATAATTGTGTTGCAATTTAAGTTAATATTGAGGATAAATTGATGATAAGTAATTCTACGAAGAATGCTACTCCGTGTTACGGCGGTGTTGACAGAATCGACTATGAGCGAATGAATCATATTCGAGAGATAAAAAAACGCGCAAAGTATATAATAATTGCTCTGGCGGTATTTCTTCCCTCGTTTATAGGTATATTTTTATTGATTAAATGAAAGCTGAGTTCACTTTCAGACCTTAGTCGACAGCTTTTGAATAAGAAAATATTTTAAATCGCATCGGTACTGAGTGCAGTACCGGTGCTTTTTTTGTCTTTGGCTACAATAAAAGAAAAAGTATGCCTTTCATATTTGAAAAACATACTTTTTTCTTTTTCAGTTATTCGGCAATGACAGCTGTATGCCGATAAATTATTTTTTCATTTTGATAATTCCGAAAGCGCTGCCCTGCTTTCCGCCCGAAAGGAGATACTCCTTATATTTTCTGCGCAGCAATGTGTCCTCGGGAAGCCTGTCGTAGCATTTTGAAGAGGTCTCGAATGTATTGAAAACTCTCCATAGGTCGTTTGAATGTGTAACTGCGTCTAATCTTACGAAGGAAAACAGATTCATAAATTGCACTATTCCGGATTTTTCCGGAAGCCACTCGCGGTGTTTTTCAAAAAGAAGCCAGGAATCGCACCCGAAAAAAACATAATCCTTATCTTGAAACATATTACCGAAATATTCGACTGCCATTCTAAGAGACGCTTTGACTTCCTCGATTTTCAGCGGACCTGACGAAGGAATATGCATATCGATAAAAAGCTCTCCGGCTTTAAGCTCATAACGACCGTCAAGTGTTTTTATATCCTCGGCAACGTATGCGGGTTGATACTGGATTCTTCCGAGCGCAAGACGTTTTAGATAATAGAAATCCGGAAACCATCCGCCGGCAAAGGTTCCCCAAATACCCTTGCAGTTATAGCATTCGAAAAGCTTGCAGCGCAGATCGTCCATGGCGTTTCGCCACAAATCGTGCGATAAACCTGCTTTTTCGTAAACCTCCTCAAGATGCTCTGCAAGGAGAATGTAAAAAAGTAAATCTATGGACTCGTAGGGGAAATCCGTCAGCGTTTTTGCATATGCGGTCATTTCCTCGTAATGCTCTGTGGGATCGGGAACCTTATCGGTGTTGTAATCCGAGATGGATTGCTCAAACATTCTTGATAAGGAGTCGTTATCTTCAACAAAATCCGCAGCTTTAATCAGAGCTTTCGTTGCTTGTTCGGGGTAGTTAAACGATTCGCAGAATTTTTTAACGTAGGTTTTGTTAAGCATATTACCACCGGATAAGCTCTTCATGACCTGTTTCGGCCGATTTATATACAGCGTCTATTATCTTCATCATCTTCAGACCTGCACTTGCGGGAGCACGGCATTCAATGGAGGGGTCGAGGATGCAATCAATGAAATGCTTTGTTTCCCGGCTGAAGCTTTCATGGAAGTCAAAACCGCTCTCGGCACTCAGCTCAACATTAGCAAGTCGACCCTCAACCACGGAGCACAGAGTCATCTTGCTGCCGACGCGTGCGCCGCCTTTCGAGCCGAAAATTTCTATCGACGTATCATCCGAGACCGTCTGATTTAGCTCAAACGACACCTCGGCGGTGAGCACGGTACCGTTTGAAAAACGAATCATAGCGCTTGCGAGGTCTTCAATATCGCATTCAACGTCTTTGTCTGCTCTCGAAGCGACGTATGAAACGCTGTCTCTAAGCTCCGGTCTGCTTCCGAGCTTACGGAAGGTTGCGGCGTAAACCGAAACAGGACGGACATCTTCGCCGAGTATGAAGCACATTAAGTCTATTATATGAACGCCGAGGTCAATAAGAGGACCTCCTCCGCTTCGTTTTTTGTCAATGAACCAGCCGCCGGGAGCACCGTGACGGCGAAGATTTTTTACCTTTGCATAGTATATGTCTCCGAAAAAGCCGTTTTCGTTAAACTCCTTAAGAAGCTTACAGTCGTCTCCGAAACGGCGAACAAAACCGATTTGCAAATGCTTTCCGCTTTCCTCCTGAGCACGAATCATATCGGCGGCAAGGGAGGCGTTTACGGACATCGGCTTTTCGCACAGGACATGCTTGCCTGCCTTAAGCGCCGCAATCGCACAAAGCGCATGAGTATTGTTCCATGTGCAAACGCTTACGGCGTCAAGCTCCTCAAGCTTAACCATGTCTTCAACGTCGGCAAATGTTCTGCCTTGCGGATCAACTCCGAATTCACGAGCCATTTCCTCGGCCTTATCTATTTCAAGGTCACAAAAGGCGTATATTTCAACCCTGTCGTCCTTACTGTAGGATCTTAAATGTGTGCGAGCAATATTTCCGCATCCTATAATACCGATTTTTACTTTCTTATCCATATCAGTCCTTGTATACCTCGTTTATAATATTTTCAAGATATTTGTATGTGTTTACGATTCCGGGATCGTTATCGCCGCCTATCTCTCTTTCAATGGTGACGAAGGAATCATAGCCAAGCTCCTTCAGCTTTTCAAACAGAGCTTTGAAATTAACCTTTCCCGTACCAAGCTCAACCTCTCTGCCAAGCTCTTTGCCGTTAGTAGGATAAAATCCGTCCTTTGCATGCAAATTACGGACATACTTGCCCAGAATATCGAGTGCGTCAACGGGATTTGCCTTTCCGTAAAGAATGAGATTTGCGGTGTCAAGATTTACACCGAGATTGTCAAGTCCTACTGTTTCAAAGCAGCGAAGCATGGCGACGGGTGTTTCCTGACCTGTTTCGAAAAGAAGGTACTGTCCGTTATCCTTACAATGCTGAGCAACGATGCGAACAGCGTCACAGAAATCATAGAAATTCTGCTCGTACGGATTTTCGGGAATAAAGCCCATATGAGTTACTACGTCCGTGAGTCCGAGTTTTTTTGCAAAGTCCGCACCGTCGCAGAGATTCTTTATTCGCATTTCTCTGTACTCCGGAGGAATAAGACCGAGAGTTTTCTGACCCTCGTAAAAGTTCCAGACTCTGGGTCCTTCCCATCCGCACCAAAATGCGGAAATCGTGATATCATATTCTTTTACGCATCTTTTGATAAGCTCGGCGTTTTCGTTTGTCCAAAGTGCGGGACACCAAGAAACAAGCTGGCAAGAGCTTATTCCGTTATTTCTAAGAAAGCGAAACTTGCTTTCTATGTCGGTACCTATTTCATCGTATCTGACGCATGTTCCTATCTTCATTATCATTCTCCTTTAAGATGGGGTTGTGTAAAGTATAGCATATGTGTATTGAAAATGTCAACAAATATAAAATCAAAAAACAATAAAAAACACAAGACGAAAACTATCATCCCTTTATTCTGGCAGGGTTGATTTTTAAAAGGGATGAGATATCGGTAATATATGTGTTTTCAATATTTTGCGCCGTAAGAAAGACGCTTTGGCACGGCTCTGAATAAGAATGCGGCGAGAAGCCCGACAGGCTCGCCGCATTCATTAATATGTGCTTATTCAATGCTCACATGCGTATATGCCTTAATATTCGGTTATTGTGTCAACGAGGAAGCTTTTCAAGAGCCTGTTCGATTCCGGCAAGCGTATCCCGGTATCCTGCAAGCTTCTTTCTCTCGCCCTCTATAACGGTGGCAGGAGCCTTTGCAACAAAGCCTTCATTTGACAGTTTTCCTTCAAGACGCTTAATTTCGGCTATGTTCTTATCTCTTTCCTTTGTCAGGCGTTCACGCTCTTTTGCAAAATCAATCATTTCGGCCAGCGGAATATAAATCGTTGCGGAGTCAGTTACAATCTGAACTGCGTCGGCTTCGTCGCACTTTTCGCAAACGGTAACGCCCGAAGCGCTTGCCAATTTTTCAAAGAACGGGAAGGTTGTCTCGTTAAATGCTCCTTTATGCTCCGTCACGATGAAGATATGAGCCTTTCTTGAGGGCGGAACATTCATCTCGTTTCTTCTAACACGGATAGCTCGGATTGCCGTTATTACTCTCTCCATTTCTCCCGCTTCGTTGTCAAATGCAAATTCGGCGTTCTGAGTCGGCCAGTCGGAAATCATGATGCTTTCGCCCTCGTGCGGGAGGGTCTGCCAGATCTCCTCGGTGATGAACGGCATGAACGGGTGCAGCAGCTTTAGAGTGTTTGAAAGAACATATGAAATAACCTTTTGTGTCGTCAGCTGTCCCTCGGACAAACGAGGCTTTGCGAGTTCGATATACCAGTCGCAGAACACGTCCCAAATGAAGTCGTAAAGCTTTGCGAGTGCGACGCCCAGCTCATAATTGTTAATGTTATTTGTAACCTCGCCGATTAAGCTGTTGTACTTCGTTAGAATCCACTTGTCCTCGATGTTCATTTCGTCCCTGTCGGGAAGCTCGATTTTGTCCAATGTAAGATTCATCATAACGAATCTTGCGGCGTTCCAAATTTTATTGTTAAAGTTGCGGGCATTTTCGATTTTATCATCGGAATAACGCATATCGTTTCCGGGAGAGTTGCCTGTAGCGAGTGCGAAGCGCAGAGCGTCGGCGCCGTATTTCTCAATCTCCTCAAGGGGATCGATACCGTTACCGAGTGATTTTGACATCTTTCTACCCTGAGAGTCGCGAACCAGTCCGTGAATGAATACCTTCGGGAAGGGAATAGCCTTGTCGATTTCCTTGTCCTCCATGGTGTCAAGACCCATAAATATCATTTTCGAAACCCAGAAGGTAATGATATCGTACGCTGTTACAAGCACGCTTGTTGGGTAATACCTCTTCAAATCCTGAGTATCCTCGGGCCAGCCGAGCGTTGAGAACGGCCAAAGTGCGGAGGAAAACCAGGTATCGAGCACGTCTTCTTCCTGACGGATATTTTTCGAGCCACACTTTTGACACTTGGTAATATCCGTTTCGCTGACGTGGACTTCGCCGCAGTCCTCACAGTAATATGCGGGGATTCTGTGTCCCCACCAAAGCTGGCGGGAAATACACCAATCGTGAATATTTTCCATCCAGTTGAGGTAAATTTTTGAAAATCTTTCGGGAATGTATTCAATATTTCCGTTTTTAACGGCGTCGATAGCCGGCTTTGCCAGAGGCTTCATCTTAACGAACCACTGCCTTGAAGCCAAAGGCTCAATGACGCTTTTACAACGGTAGCAGTGAGCGACATTGTGAGACAGCTTCTCAACCTTAACAAGATATCCTTGCTCTTCAAGGTCGGCAACAACCGCTTTTCTTGCCTCGTATCTGTCCATACCCTGATATTTGCCGCCTGCCTCGGTGATCTTGCCTTCCTCATCAATAGCGAAAATCTGTGGCAAGTCATGGCGAAGACCAACCTCATAGTCGTTCGGGTCGTGGCAGGGCGTAATTTTAACGCAACCCGTACCGAAGTCCATTTCAACATATTCGTCTGCAATTATCGGAATTTCTCTGTCTGTTAAGGGCAGACGAAGGGTTTTTCCGACTAAATGCTTATATCTTTCATCATCTGGGTGGACTGCAACCGCAGTATCGCCGAACATTGTTTCGGGTCGGGTTGTTGCGATAGTCAGATACCCATCGCTTCCTATAATGGGATAACGAATGTGCCAAAAGCCGCCTTCCAGCTCCTTATATTCAACCTCGGCGTCGGAAAGCGCCGTGTTACAGTGGGGACACCAGTTTGTTATGCGAAGTCCTCGGTAGATGAGCTTTCTGTCCCATAGGCGAACAAATGTCTTTTTTACTGCGGCAGACAGAGTCTCGTTCATTGTAAACGCTTCGCGGCTCCAGTCGCAGGAAACGCCCATTTTTTTCAACTGAGTAACGATTCTTCCGCCGTACTGTTCCTTCCATGCCCACACAAGCTTCAGAAATTCCTCTCTGCCGATATCGTGTCTTGAGAGTCCCTTTTCTTTGCGGAGATTTTCTTCAACCTTAATCTGTGTTGCGATACCTGCGTGATCGGTGCCGGGAATCCAGAGCGTGGAATAGCCCTGCATACGCTTTGCCCGAACGATAATATCCTGTAACGTATCGTTTAATGCGTGACCCATATGAAGCTGTCCCGTAACGTTCGGAGGCGGAATAACAACCGAGAACGGCGGCTTATTTTCATCAGGGTCGGGCTTGAAAAAGCCGTTTTCTTCCCAAAAGGAGTATAGTCTTGCTTCTATTTCTTTAGGCGAATAAGTTTTGTCGAGTTCTTTTTTCATCCTTTTTTCCTTTCTTGGTTTTATCTTATTGTTTATTTAACTTAGTCGGTAAAATAAAAAGCGTCCTGAAAATCAAAATTTTCAGGACGCCAAAGCGCGGTACCACCTGAATTCATTTACAAAAAGTAAATGCACTCTCTCCCTTTAACGAAAGGGAGCATCGGTTAAGCTCTGCGGTAACTTCGCGGTACGGTGTCGGGGATTCACAGCGTCTGCCCCGTCTCTGAAACACGGTATCATCCGTTACTACTCCGCTTCACAGCTCAAGGATTATAATACCATAATCCGATATATTTTGTCAAGATTTATTTTTCAATAAAGCAGGCAAGCTTCGGAACTTGTTCCTCTCCCTTCAGCCAAGCTCTGTGGCTTTCATCGAGGAATATCGAACGGAAAAGCTCGATATACATAAGCTTCATGTAATAGTGAATTTCATAGAATTCATCGTCGAACTCCAAATCCCTGTAATATGGAGATTTCTTCGCAAATTTCTTAACATCGTCGAAGTCGATATCGCCTATATAAAGCGTACGAAGCTCTGTTGCGCCCGGTTTTTTGGACATTTCGCTTGTTACGAATTCGGGCAGGCGTTCATATATTACCTCCTTGTGATAGGATTTCTTTTTGTCGCCCTTCTTTACAACATTCACACATGTATCGACAACCTCGCGGCGAAGATAGGGATATTCGGCTTCTATGCCGTAGTGATTGAGCATGATTCCGCTTTTTTTGTTTATCTTGCAGCATGCAATTTCGTAAATATCACGGTAAGGAATAAGAGCCTTGCCCTCTTCGAGAGCCTTTTCGACTTCTCTTGTCCTGTTCTGCTTTGCTTCCTCGTATTCCTCGGGATACCAAAATTCATGGTCGGAAACCTGATCGGCGCACTCGCCTAAAACAATTCTGTCGGGACTGTCCTTTTTTGCAAGATTTGCAAGCGCATATTGCAGAAATATGCCGTGCTCGTATATAGCCCCCTCCAAAATCGAAACAATTTCCGGATAGCAATTGAAGGTGTCACCGTCAACAAGCGCAGATTTTAAATCGACATTGCCGTAATATTCTGCGATTTCCTTTGAACGGGCGATTTCATTCCAGCCGATAGCTCCTCCGATACAGTAGGAGGTAACTCTTTCGCCCTCGGGAATATGCTTGCGAACGTGATGCATTAACATGTTTGTGTCAAAGCCACTTGACAAAGGAGAAGCAAGCTTACCGTATGTGAAGCTTTTAACAACATCGTCAATCGCATTGTCGTACATATCGTGGTTGATTTCTCTGAAATTAAACGTATCCACAATATTCATGCACCGAATGAATTCATATTCGCCGGTCGTTGCATCAACTTTTAAATAGTGCTTTCCGGGGATTTTGTTAATGCCGGAAACGATAGTATGCTCGCCGTCGACAAAGCCCTTTTGTAAAAATATCTTTATGCCGTAATCATCAAATGAAAAAGCCTCATTGAAATAAAGAATTATACTCTTAATGTCATTTGAAATAACGGTTTTTGAATCCTTCTTGCAAATATAAACAGGGAAGCAGGAATTAAAAAAGTCCGTAAAAACAAATACCTTATCTTTATTTGTGTCGATTATTCCGACGGCGCCGGAGCCGTCGATTTCCCTGTACATATTTTCACCCGTTTCACGGTATAGTGAATGATAATCATTCGGCTCGGCTTTTTTGTTGTCAACATAAAGCGAACCCATATAAAAAGCCGTGATACCTTTTTCCGTGTACGGCTCGTTTAAAAGAGCAACATCCCTCTCGATTGATTTTGTTTTTGAATCAATGATTATCCTGAAATGTTTTTTCATATGCCTGTTCCTTTACCTATTAAAATTGTATGTATTATAACATACATTTTACGAAAAATAAACAGTTAATCTATTATTTTTTGCTTTTTTTGTTTATTTTCATCTGTGTAATATTGCGGATTTTTTTGTCAACGATACGACCCTTCTCGTCCTTGCGGACAAAGGGGGTATTTTTGATCTCTATGTCGCCTGATTTAATAAGAGCCATTTTTGTCAGGGTCGGACCGATGAGCTCATATATTAGAACGGCAAAAAGAGCAATGTTACGAATTAAAGCGCCCTCAAGCTCAAATCCCGGCGTTGTAGACGCCTGAAGCGACATACCGATTGCGACGCCGGCCTGAGGAAGAAGCGTTATGCCGAGATATTTGCATACCGTACCGTCACAGTGAACGGCTTTTGCGCTCGCATAGGAGCCGATGTATTTTCCGGCGGAACGGGCAATCATATAGACAATTCCGATACCTACGATAGCAATATCGGAAAAAACAGAAAGCTCAAGCTCCGCTCCGGACAGCACGAAGAATAATACAAACAGAGGAGCCGTCCATCTGTCAACACGTTCCATCATATCGGAAGAAAAATCACATAAATTGCAGAATACGGTACCGAGCATCATACAAACCAACAAAGAGGAGAATCCGATTTTTACGGTGCCTATTTCAAATTCCATCATTGAAAGCGCAACCGTGAGAATTACAAATGTAATTGAAAGAGCCATTCTTTTTGAATTGGAGTGGAACATTTTTTCGGCGAATGAGAAGATTATTCCCATTACCGTACCGAGCAAAAGAGACAGTACAATCTCAATAACGGGATTAAGAATTACTGACACCAAATCAAAAGCACCGCTTGTCAGCGCCTTAGCTATTCCGAAGGAAATTGCAAACACCATAAGACCGACGGCGTCGTCAAGCGCGACTACCGGTAAAAGAATTTCGGTAAGCTTACCCTTTGCCTTATATTGCCTTACAACCATCAGTGTTGCGGCGGGAGCGGTAGCCGTTGCAATGGCGCCGAGCGTGATTGCGACGGAAAGCGTTATTTTTTCCGGCATCGCAAAGTGAAGAGCGATAAGCACTATGTCGACAAGCACTGCCGCAAAAACGCCCTGAACAATACCGATTACGGTTGCCTGTTTTCCGATTTTCTTTAACTGCTCAAGACGGAATTCGTTTCCTATTGTAAAAGCAATAAAGCCTAACGCAACCTCGGAGAATATTTTATAATCCTTGACATTTTCCATGGAAATGAATCCGAGTCCGGGAACGCCCAGAAGTCCCAAGCAAAAGGGGCCGATAAGAATTCCCGCAACAAGATAGCTCGTTACTGCAGGAAGCTTAAGCAGCTTTGCAACTCTGGAAAGAGCAAGACCTGCGATCATTGCAACCGAAAGGGTTAATAACTGTGTCATTTTTTCGCCTTCTTTGTATAATTATGTTTACATATTATTTGTGTTGCTGCTGCGTCAAAGTTATATTTGCAGCAATCACCGCACACTGACCCCGGGTAAGGGGAGAATACGGTGAAAATTCAGTATCCGACGTGCCAACGGATATTTTGTTTTTGTACGCCCACTTTACTGCGTTGATTTCGACCGGGGAAAGCAAAGCAACATCGGAGAACGGGAGCTCGGTATCTGAAATATCTTTATTATCCGAAAGAGCGTACAGCGTAGTTATCAAATCAAGTCTTGAAACCGTTTCTTTTCCGAGAAGCTCGGGACAATGCTCCTTTGCATACATTCTCGACGCCGAATACCACCTTCCGTCTGTTTTATACTGTGAAAGGTCTATGTTTTTCAGCCTTGCCGTTATAAGGCAGGCCATGTCCGATGAAAGCGGTAAATCAGGCGAGAAAGCCGAAAGGGAGGTGCCCTTCATTATATCGGTGCCGAAGCAGTAATTTGCATACGGCGTATACCATTTATTGCGGGGAAGATCGGTAAATGACGGTTCCGAAGAAAATTTCAAGCCGTTTTCCTTGCAGAATTTTTCAAGATAATCACCCTTTCCGAATAAAATGGCGTTATAGGTCAGGTAAAATGCATCGCTGTCTATTTCGGTCACATTTTCGGGAATATGTACGCAAAGAAGAGTGTCGCATCTTGAAAATGCGGCGTATTCTATCGCTTTACATTTTTCGGGTATATATATTTCCCTAATTGAGGAGCATCCGTCAAAAGCGGAATCCTCGATAGCTTCTATGCTGTCGGGAATATAAACATACCCGAGCTCGGAGTCCTCGTAGAATACTGCGCCGCCGAGGTATTTAAGAGAATCGGGAAATTCAATATGCTTCAGCGAATGACACTTATAAAAGGCGCAGTCGCCGACATATTCAAGTCCCTCGGGAAGAGTTACTGTTTTGAGCGAGTCGCAGAAGTAAAAGCTCCATTTGTCAATTTTTCTTATCGTTGTCGGAAATACAACGGTTTCAAGCTCAAAACACTTGTAAAACGAGCTTTCACCCACCGTCTCAAAGCCCTCGGGAAATTCAATTTTCGTAATGCGCGAGCCGCTGAAAACAGACGTGCCTATGCTCTTTAACGATTTACCCAAATCAATTTCGCATAAATTTCGGTCGGAATAAAACGCCAAAGAGTCAATCCTTTCCACGGGAGCGGTAATTTTTACGGTTTTTAAATCCTCCCTGTGGGAAAATGAATTAATCGGAATGTACGAAATGCTCCCCGAAATAATCAAATGCTCTATTTCATATGCATTAAAATCAGTTGTTTCTAAAGCATTTTGCGTAGAAACCGTCATGGTTTTTGTTGTATTGTCGTATGACAGTTCATCATTTGCGCTTACGTTAAGCACCGGTTGAAGGAGTAAAACAATTGAGATAATTGCCGTAAATATTCGTTTCATGCTGTTCTCCTGAAGATTTTATTAAAGGCCTTAACCGTCTTGTCAAGCAACCACCGGCATGAGAAAATTATCGGTACCGCAAGCATCAAAAATACCGCAAGGACGAGTGATGAGCCTAAGGAGAGCGGAACGATTTTGAATAAACGGGGAAAAGTAATAACGGCAAAAACAAAAATGACAGGCATCGCAATCATTATCGCTGTGCGAAGCTTATTGAACGGCTTGCAAACAAAATACAGATTAAGCATTCCCACAAAGCCTATCAGAATTTCGCAAACCGTAGATATTTCGTCATCCGGTATATTGAATGCAATCTGGAAAAGGACTGTTCCCACCAATACAAACAATATGCAAAGCGCCGCAGGCAAAGCCCTGTACATAGCGTTTTGTAAAAATTTACCCTGAATAATTGATTTGTTGGGTTCAAGCGCCAAAAAGAAGGACGGAATGCCTATGGTTGTCATGTTGACAATAGTGAGATTTGCAGGCGTTATGGGATAGGTGAATACCGCAAATATGGAAATTACGGCAAATAAAATGGAAAATATGTTTTTCACAAGATAAAGGGACGCCGACCGTTCGATATTATTGATAACCCTTCTTCCCTCGTCAACAACAAAGGGAAGAGAGGAAAAATCGGAATTCAGCAGAACAAGATTTGATACCTGAGCTGCGGCGTCGGAGCCGGACGCCATGGCGATAGAGCAGTCCGCTTCCTTTAATGCGAGAATATCGTTTACGCCGTCTCCCGTCATTGCCACCGTTTTTCCCGCCGCTTTTAACGCACGGACTAATATTCTCTTTCTGTCGGGAGTAACTCTGCCGAATACCGTATATTCGGTTGCGGCCGAACGAACGGAGTTGTCATCCGGCAGGGAGGAAAGGTCGACGGCGTTTTCTGCGCCCGGAATTCCGGCTTGTTTTGCCGCGGCGCATACGGTCGAGGGCGCATCGCCGGAAATTACCTTTATGTTTACCCCTTGCTTTGTAAAGTAATTAAACGTTTCCTTTGCATTTTCTCTTACGGCATTGAGAAGTGTAACCGCACACAGAACTTCAACAGAGGAAGGGTTTAATTTATCGGGAGCGACCGACGACAGAGTTTTTGCGAACAGCAAGACACGGGAACCGTCGTCGGCAAGGGGGGTGATATCCTCCTCATATTCGCAAAATCTGTTCTTCAGAATAAACTCGGGGGCTCCGATAATGTATGAAGTACCGTTTTTGAAGGTTGCGGCGCTGTATTTGTATTTTGAGGAGAACGGTACCGTTGACAGTGCGCTTTGCACGTTTTCTTTACCGAAATAATCGCTTAGCGCTTTCATTGTGTCATTATCGGCGTTTAGATTTCCCACAAGCTCGCCTATCTTGTCCGATAATTCCTCTTCGGACATACCGCAAAGGGGGTGAATACCCGTAACCTTCATTTCCGGTTCGGTAATTGTACCTGTTTTGTCAACGCAAAGCGTGTCCACCCTTGCAAGCGTTTCAATGCAGGACAGCTCGTGAACAAGAGTTTTCTTTTTTGCCAAACGCATAACGCCGACTGCAAGAGCAACGCTGGTTAAAAGATAAAGCCCCTCGGGAATCATTCCTACAAGTGCGCCGGCAGTGGTGGAAACAGCGGTTTTAAGCGTTTCTCCGTTCCGGAGGTTTCCCATAACCATAAAGAATCCTATAGGGATGATAATGATACCGATTACAAGAACAAGTCTTGAAAGGGAGCGCATCATTGCGCCCTTGGTATTGCCCTTCATTTTCTTTGCGTCCTGCGATAGCTTTGATACGTAAGAATCGTCGCCGACAGCGGTTAATTCGGCATAGCATGAGCCGGATACGACAAAGCTGCCGGACAGCAGGGTTGAGGATCTCGACTTGGTTATTTCATCGGATTCGCCTGTAATCAGCGACTCGTTTACGGAAATTTCACCGCTGAGCACCTTGGCGTCGGCGCAAATCTGATCACCTGCGCCGAGTATTACAGTATCTCCGAGCACAAGCTCGCTGACGGGGATATTTTTCTGAACGCCGGAGCGGATAACCTTAGCCGTAGGAGAATTCAAAAGGGAAAGCTTGTCCAGCGTTCTTTTCGAGCGAAGCTCCTGTATTATACCGATAACGGAGTTGACAATGATAACTAAAATAAACGTCAATTCCAGCAACGAGCTGCCGACTGCGATCAGCGCAACCGCAATAATTGCAAAAATCAGATTAAAATATGTGAAAACATTTGTCAGAATAATCTGCTTCACCGATTTCGAAGGAGAAGACGATGAAATATTGACATCGCCATTTGCAATTCTGTTTTCCGCTTCGGCTTCGGTTAAGCCTTTGTATTTCGAAGTGTCGGGTAATTTTGTCATATTAAATTCCTTTTTATGATTTCAATAATTTTTATTCTGCTTAATACTTACGATATCTATTTCCTTTAACAGCTTTTCGTTAAGCGTAACATCGCTTTCAACGATTTTATCAATATCTGAAAAATATTTATCTGTTGTGCAGTTTGAGTAAATATCCGTCAGGGTGTAGTTCGAAGACAGTTCGGTATACAAAGGCGTCTTCAAGCAAACCATAATATATACGGTTCCGTCTTTTTCGGCTCTTGCATACTCGCCCTCGCTCAGCTTCATAGCGCATGTCACTATGTCCTTGCCGTAGCTGTTTACATCGGATTTGCAAATAAGCATTCCTTTCTCAAACGACGAATAGTCTTCGTCGGAAAATTCCTTTACCTCGTCGTAGGTCGCCCCGTTTTCGAGAGAGGAAATGACGTTTTTCTCAATCGCTTTCTTTACATCGACTTCCTTTTCGGAAAGCTCTTTCATTGCAATGTCGCCGTTTTCGTCGTAAGTGTAATCGCCGTTTTTATCGAGAACGGGAGCTTTTTTTGTATATATTGTAACAAATCCGATTGCACGGTAGTTTTCTTTCAGATAATCGTTCAAATCACTGACATCGGGAGCCTTTTCGCCTTCGTTTTCATACATGTACGAGTAGTAGGCCTCGCTTTTTGTTTGCAATACCTTAATTTTTCGAAGGGTGTCGCGGTCAATAGAATATTGTGACAGCGCTTCGTTTAATTCCTGTTCGCTGTGAGTTTTAAGCAAATCGCCTATCTCGTTATCTATTTCTTCGTTTGCCTTATCCGAAAGCGTCAGACCTTTATCGTCAAAGAGCTTTGCCGAAACAAGCGTACGGGATATGTTGTCGAGAATGTAATCCTCGATATAGCTTTGATAGGTTACCGTTCCGTTTTCGGTCTCGACCTCGGTTTTCCAAAAATCCTGTGTGTCGAAGCCCTTGTTGTAGGTTTCAAGAAACGACGCCTTGTAGGTTGCTGTAAGATAAGTGTACATTCCCTTATCTATTTTGAGCTTTCCGACAGACAGCACGGCACCGTCCTTTTCGGAGCATGAAACCGCAAACAAAAGCAAGGCAAGTATAATTAAAACAGAAAAAAGTCTTTTCATAAATAACCCTTATGCGTTTATCATATTCAAATAATCAATAAGCAATTCACAGCCTTCTTCGGGCAGATACTTGGGATTTGCAAGGCGAAGCGTAACATACGGCGGCGATGAAACATTGATTAACAGCTTTCCTCTCTTTTTGCCTGCCAAAGCGCTCCAAATTTCGTATTCGAGCTTGACAGGATAGAAGGTGAGTGTTTTTTCCCTGTGTACTATTTTCTTTATTCCCGCCTTTGAGCCGAGCGAACGCAAAAGCGAAACCGACAGTAAAGAATTCGCACTCGCCGGCAGCTCTCCGTATCTGTCGCGAAGCTCGTTTGCAACGTCGTCTCTGTCTCGGTCGTTTTCAATTGCTGCAATTCTTCGGTATGCGTCAATTCTGCCCGCCGAGCTCTCAATGTAATTCTCCGGAAGATAAGCGTTGAAGTGAATGTCCATATTGCATTCGGGCTTTTCGGGAGGAGCCTTTTCGCCCTTTTGCTCTTTAATTGCATTTTCCAGTATTTTCATGTATAAATCGTAGCCGACGCTTTCAATGTTTCCGTGCTGCTGAGAGCCGAGAAGATTACCGGCTCCTCTGATTTCAAGGTCGCGCATTGCTATTCTGAAGCCCGAACCGAATTCGGTATAGTCGCGAATAGCGCTCAGTCGCTTTTCGGATATCTCGGTCAGTACCTTGCCTTTTTTGTACGTGAAATATGCATAGGCTCTTCTTGAGCTTCTGCCTATCCTTCCTCTGATTTGGTGTAGCTGAGACAGCCCCATTTTGTCGGCGTTCTCTATTATCAGTGTGTTTGCGTTCGGAATATCTATTCCTGTTTCTATTATGGTGGTGGAAATCAGAATATCTATATCGCCCGTTACAACATCTCGCCAGATGTCGGACAATTCCTCCTTGTCCATCTGACCGTGGGCAACGGCGATTTTCGCATCCGGTGCAAAGGAGGCGACCCTGTCTGCTACCGAATTTATATTGTCTACTCTGTTGTACAGGTAAAAAACCTGACCTCCTCGGCGTAATTCGGAATTTACAGCCTCCTTGATTATCCTTTCGTCGTATTCCAAAACGTAGGTCTGTACGGGAAGCCTCTCTCCCGGAGCCTCCTCCAAAACCGACATATCTCGGATACCGCTCATTGCCATATTAAGCGTTCTCGGAATCGGCGTAGCCGTCAGGGTAAGAACGTCGGCGTTTGTTGCGAGCTGCTTCAATTTTTCCTTTTGTGCAACGCCGAAGCGCTGTTCCTCGTCTACAATTACCAGGCCCAAACGGCGAAACTCAATATCCTTTGACAGTATTTTATGTGTGCCGATTACTATGTCAATGTCTCCTCTTTTAAGTCCCGACACTGCTTCTCTTGTCATTTTGGCGTTGCAAAATCTGGACAGCATTGCAATTTTAACAGGGAAGCCCCTCATTCTTGCTGTAAATGTACGGAAATGCTGCATTGCGAGAATTGTGGTAGGCACCAAAACCGCTACCTGTCTTGAGGAGCATACCGCCTTGAAGGCGGCTCGCAGCGCAACCTCCGTTTTTCCGAAGCCCACATCGCCGCAAAGGAGTCTGTCCATGGGCACGGGTCTTTCCATATCGCTCTTTATTTCGGAAATAGCCTGTAGCTGTCCGTCGGTTTCCTCGTATTCGAATTCGCTCTCGAAAGCCTGCTGCATTTCATCGTCTTTTTCGAACGCTATGCCGGGCTTTGCCATTCTTTCGGCATACAGCTTTATTAAATCCTTTGCCATATCGGTTGCGGCTTTTTTTGCCTTTGCCTTTGCCTTAATCCATTCGCTGCCGCCCATTTTTGAAAGCTTAACGAGACCCGAATCTGTGTCTGCGCCGATATATTTCGTAATTGAATCCAGCTGGTCGCAGGGAAGATACAGCACGTCCTTGCCGGCGTATTTTATCTTTACGAAATCCCGTCTTGCACCCTCTAAGGTAAGCGCTTGTATTCCGAGGTACTGACCGATTCCGTGATTTTCGTGAACAACCAAATCCCCTTCCGAAAGATCGGTAAACGAAGCGATTCTCTCGCCGGGCGATACCTTATGACGGCGACGTTTTGCCTTTCTTACGGAGCCCGAGGACGCAGAGCCGATGGTGTACGCCGATAAAACCGCAGCATGAGCTACGGGCAATTCAAATCCGGGGAAATTTATACCTGACAAAATAAGCGGATGACCGTAAACGGGCTCCCCACTGCGGATTGCCGATATTCCGCGCTCGTCAAGATAAGCTGAAATCTGCTTTGCCGCCATTTCGTTTTCGCAGAGAATAACGGTATCGTAGCCTGCTCTTAAATATGTCGCCACGTCCTCAAACAAAAGCTCGGGCTTATCCGAGTATGAGGGAGTTTGCTTGGATATGAAATTGTAAAGACCCGACGCTTTTCTCGGCGAGGAGCTTGTCAAAAACGTATCGCAAATGATTCCCGGGCGCTTTGACATAAAATAATCCAGGTAATCGCATCTTAATCCGTAGTCGCAAAAGTCAGGATCGACTCCCTGAGTTAAAAGCTCCTTTATATCCTCGTCCATTCGCCATTCGTAGCCTTTAATTCTCTCGCTCTGGGCGTTCTGCTCATAAATAATGTAAAGCGAATTTTCGGTGAAATAATCGAGCAAGCAGCACCGTTCGGGATAAATAAAGCTTATATACTTATCGACAGAGCGCAGAAATCTTCCGGATTGCAGTTCTTCAATCTCGGAGCGCATTGTCTGAATATTTTGAGGATTTTTGCTCTTTGAAATCCTGTTTAAGATATGCTCTGTCAAGTCTGACCTTTTTTCGTCGGTTATCAAAACCTCGAGAGCGGGGATTAACGTAACGCTGTCAAGAGATTCAAAACGCCGCTGAGTCATTATGTCAAAGCTCGAAATACTGTCAAGCTCGTCGCCGAAAAACTCCATTCTCACGGGGTACTGCTCGGAAGCGGGGTAAATATCGAGAATACCGCCGCGCAAACTGAACTGACCCGGGGCGTCAATCTGCTCCGTTCTGGCATATCCGTTTGACGAAAGAAATTTTGACAGGGAGTCGGTAGAGTATTCCTCTCCCGGTGTGAATTTCATAAAATTACGCTTTAATACCTCCGGCGGGCAGGTATATTGAAGGGCGGCGTCCGCCGTTGTGACGATTAAGCCCTTGTATTCGCCGGATAACTGACAAAGTACGGATAATCTGTCATATTCGAATTCGTGCGACGACGTCATCTGATGGAACATAAAGTCCCTTCTCGGATAAAACATTGCGTCGATACCCAAATTAAAAGCAGTATCGCAAATTCTGTTGGCGGTTTTCTCGTCTTGAGCTATCAGCAAGGTAGGACAGGAGCCGGATTTTGACAATTCAAATGTAAGCGCCGACCTTGCGCCGTCGCAAAGCCCCGTTACAATAACGGGATATTTGTCCTTATCCGGACCCTTTCCGGCTTCTTCCAAAAGCGCCGAAATTATTCTTTTATATTCGGTTTCCTTTTTTATAAGTTCGGAAATATTCATGTTAGTTAAACTTACTCATTGCTTTCTGTGTTTCGCCTTTAAGAAGTAATATTACCGCTTCGTATGTGTTTTCTATCACGCTGTAGAAGCTCTCCCGGTCGTTTTTGGGTATCTTGCCGAGCACCCAATCAACCATATCAGTTCCGTCGGGCTTTGCGCCCACGCCGAGACGGATTCTCGGAAAATTCTCGCTTTTGAGCATTTCGATTATGTTCCCGAGTCCCTTTTGACCCCCCGACGAGCCCTTTGTTCTTATTCTCATTTTACCGACGTCGAGGTTTACGTCGTCGCTTATCACAATGATGTTTTCCGTAGGAATTTTATAATAGCGAGCCGCTTCCGATACCGACTCTCCCGATAAATTCATATACGTTTGCGGTAACATAAACAGCGTATGAACCCCGTCAATAAAAGCATCCCGTGTCAACGCCTTAAAGCGAAGCTTGTTAATTGTAAATTTTTCTTCTTGAGAAATATACGAAAGCGCCATAAACCCGGCGTTATGCCGAGTCATTGCGAATTTTTCGCCCGGGTTTCCGAGCCCGACTACCAAATGTGTTATCGGTTCGGTCCTATCCCCGTTCTTTGCTATTTTCTTGAAAATGTCAAAAATATCCGCCATAAATTCACCTTTTCCGAATTTTAACGCAAAAACGGTGCGATAGAATATTCCATCGCATAATACAGATGATATTATATACTATATTTATTAACTATTCAAGACTATTTGCTCAAAATAGGGCTTCTATTAAAACAAATATGGTTAAAAAATTGTAAATTTTACCCTTTTTCTATGGAAAGAAAAAATGAATAGTGGTATAATCGTTTAGTATCACAAATTATTTATGAAAGATAAAATATTCGGAGGTATAATTAAATGAGCAAAAAGTATGTATATCTCTTTACCGAGGGAAATGCGGATATGCGCGAGCTTCTCGGCGGTAAGGGAGCAAACCTTGCAGAGATGACCAATATCGGTCTTCCCGTTCCGCAGGGCTTTACAATTACGACAGAGGCTTGTACACAGTATTATGAGGACGGCCGCAGAATCAACGATGATATTCAGGCTGAAATCATGGAATATATTAAGAAGATGGAGGATATTACCGGCAAGAAGTTCGGCGATAAGGAAAATCCCCTTCTCGTTTCCGTTCGTTCGGGTGCGCGTGCGTCCATGCCCGGTATGATGGATACCATTCTTAACCTCGGTCTTAACGAAGAGGTTGTTAACGTTATTGCGGAGAAATCCAACAATCCCCGTTGGGCTTGGGACTGCTACAGAAGATTTATCCAAATGTACTCCGATGTCGTAATGGAAGTCGGCAAGAAGTATTTTGAGCAGCTCATTGACAAGATGAAGGAAGAAAAGGGCGTTAAATTTGACGTTGAGCTTACGGCAGACGATCTCAAGAGTCTCGCTAACCAGTTCAAGGCCGAGTACAAGAATCAGCTCGGTTCCGATTTCCCGGACGATCCCGTTGAGCAGTTAATGGGAGCGGTTAAGGCAGTATTCCGTTCATGGGACAACCCCAGAGCGAACGTTTACCGTCGCGATAACGATAGTCCTTATTCATGGGGTACGGCAGTTAACGTACAGATGATGGCGTTCGGTAACATGGGTGACGATTGCGGTACAGGCGTTGCATTTACCCGTGACCCTGCAACCGGCGCTAAGGGACTCTTCGGCGAATTTCTTACAAACGCACAGGGAGAGGACGTTGTTGCAGGTGTTCGTACGCCTATGCACATTTCCGAGATGGAACAGAAATTCCCCAAGGCATTTGCTAAGTTTACAGAAGTATGCAAAACTCTCGAAGATCACTACCGTGATATGCAGGATATGGAATTCACCGTTGAGCACGGCGAGCTCTTTATGCTTCAGACCCGTAACGGTAAGAGAACTGCTCAGGCGGCTCTCAAGATCGCCTGCGACCTCGTTGATGAAGGCATGAGAACCGAAAAGGAAGCAGTAGCGATGATTGATCCTCGAAATCTCGATACGCTTTTACATCCTCAGTTTGACGCTAAGGCGCTTAAAGCCGCAACACCTATCGGTAAGGGTCTGGGCGCTTCTCCCGGTGCGGCTTGCGGTAAGGTTGTATTCACCGCAGAGGATGCGGAAGCATGGAAGGCAAGAGGCGAGAAAGTTGTCCTTGTTCGTCTTGAGACATCTCCCGAGGATATCACTGGTATGAAGGCTTCTCAGGGAATCCTTACGGTTCGCGGCGGTATGACAAGCCATGCGGCGGTTGTTGCGCGCGGTATGGGTACATGCTGTGTTTCCGGTTGCGGCGATATCAAGATGGATGAAGAAAATAAGAAGTTTGAGCTCGGTGGAAAGACATTCGGCGAAGGCGACTTTATTTCTATCGACGGTTCTACTGGCAACATCTACGACGGCGCTATCCCGACCGTTGACGCTACCATCGCAGGTGAATTTGGTAGAATAATGGGCTGGGCAGACAAGTACAGAAAGCTTAAGGTCAGAACAAATGCAGACACTCCTCGCGACGCAAAGAAGGCACGCGAGCTCGGCGCAGAGGGTATAGGACTTTGCCGTACGGAGCATATGTTCTTTGAAGCAGACAGAATTGCCGCCTTCAGAGAAATGATTTGCGCAGATGCAGTTGAAGAAAGAGAAGCGGCTCTTGCAAAAATTCTTCCTATGCAGCAGGCAGACTTTGAAGCGCTCTATGAGGCGCTTGAAGGCACACCCGTATGTATCAGATTCCTTGATCCTCCGCTTCATGAATTCGTTCCTACAGAAGAGGAAGACATTGAAATGCTCGCCGCCGCTCAGGGTAAGAGCGTAGAGTCTATTAAGGAGCTCATCGCATCTCTCCATGAGTTCAACCCGATGATGGGTCACAGAGGCTGCCGTCTTGCGGTAACATATCCCGAAATTGCCAAGATGCAGACAAGCGCAGTAATCCGTGCGGCAATCAATGTTCAGAAGAAGCACCCCGATTGGAATATTGTTCCCGAAATAATGATTCCGTTGGTAGGTGAAATCAAGGAACTTAAGTTCGTTAAGAAATTTGTTGTTGAAACCGCAGATAAAGAAATAGCAGACGCAGGAGTTGATCTCAAGTATCAGGTTGGTACAATGATTGAGATCCCCCGTGCGGCGCTTACAGCAGATGAGATTGCCAAGGAAGCCGACTTCTTCTGCTTCGGTACCAACGACCTTACGCAGATGACATATGGCTTTAGCCGTGATGACGCCGGTAAGTTCCTCGGCTCATACTACGACTCCAAGATTTTTGAAAACGATCCTTTTGCTAAGCTTGACCAGGTCGGAGTAGGAAAGCTTATGAAGATGGCAATTTCTCTCGGTAAGCCTGAAAATCCGAATCTCCATATCGGAATTTGCGGTGAGCACGGCGGAGATCCCTCTTCGGTTGAATTCTGCCACGAAATCGGACTTGATTACGTATCATGTTCTCCTTTCCGTGTGCCGATCGCTCGCCTTGCCGCAGCACAGGCAGCAATTAACGAAAGTAGGAAGTAATTTTGACCTGATTTCAAGGGTAAATCAAAGCTCTTTTGTGCGAGT
>JAQXHN010000029.1 GCA_029007295.1 Clostridia bacterium
GAATACGACGATATGTCGCAGAACATAATCAATTTGGTATTTTGAAACCAATAAAAAAATTTATCGGCTCTCCTTTAAGGGGAGCCGATAAAAATATATATTTTGAAGGAGCTTAATTTATTATTATTATTCTGAGCTAACTTTAAAATATAAACCAAAGCAAACAACACTGCGAATTAAAAAATTTACAGTGTTGTTTAAATATAAAAATGAAACATAAATAGTCCGTGGTTAGCACGAAATTACTGTACATATCTTGTGACAAATGCTTTGAAAATTACTGCAGTCTGTGCTCTCGTAGCTATATTTTTCGGAGCAAGCGTTGTAGGACTCAAGCCTGAAATAAAGCCCTCTGCAATAGCCCACTGTATTCCCGCCGTCGCCCATTTGCTGACGCTTCCGGCGTCGGAAAATTTTTCTACCGAGGCTTTTGCGGTAATATCATAATTTTTATTTTTGGCATATGCATACAGGAATGTCGCAAGCTGTTCGCGACTAACCTTATTACTCGGCGCAAATTTGCCGTTACCGACGCCACCCGTAACTTTGAAATCGGAAGCCCATTCAACTGCTTTGGCGTACCATGCGTTCTGAGGTACATCGGTAAATTTACCCTTAAATGTAACATCGGGAGAGCCTTCGAGAGCATATAAAATCTGAACGAACATGGCTCTTGTCATTTGTGTTTTTGGAGAAAATGTTCTGTCGGAGGTTCCGCTGAAATATGAATTTTCAACACAAAACACGACTGCGTCGGAATACCATGATTTTTCGGGAATGTCGTCAAAGCAAACACATTTTATTTCTTCACTGTATTCGCTTTCCGGACTCTGTAACTGCTTTCCCGTTGAATCTACGCATACGACGGCATATTTATAATATTTGCATGCGGGCGCATTTGAGTCTGTAAAGGTGTTCTTAGCCGTTGTACAGACGGTTGTACGGATACCGCCTGTGACCGGAATTCTTATAAGCTTATATTTTTCAGCCCCGTTAACCTTGCTCCATGTCACCGTAATTCCGGAAGCGTCGCTTTTTAAATTAACTATTTCCGGCGCTTCAAGGGTCGGTTCCGAAATATCATTAACGCAAAGCTTGTTTATTTTTAATGTATAACCGTCTTTAATTCCGTATCCGTTAACATAATAGGTATCATATTCCAATGTTTTATGGGTGTACGTGCCGGCGGTAGTCCAATAAATATAACCGTCTCGGTATTCCGGAGTTTCATGGGAATTTAATCTCAAGCCTCCTAGCGTCTGAACGTCCTGTGCCACGGTTCCGTTTGAATTAAATACCATGTAGTAGCTTTGTACAAATGTTGAGTCGACAAGAGGGGACGCTTTTTTTACCTTTTCCCACATAACGGCAAATCTATCCCTGTCGATTTCAACAACCTGAGGATTCGCAACGGTGTACGGAGCTTCATAATCGGTAAGCCATAGGATATTATTATCTTTTACCCACTGTGAGCTGCATTCACCGGATCTTGACGTTGCGCCCTTTATAGTATTGGTATCATCAGAAATTAACTGAATAAAAATATTTTGAGCTTCGTTAGGTGCTGTCGAAGAAAGACTCTTTGCGCTTGAAGCCACAAGGTAAATCCTGTTTTTAACCTCTACCATTCCGCCAAACCAAGAATAGACATTATTATCGCCGGAGGAGCCGTAAAAGTGGAATGACGTTGAATTTTGTCTTTGTGTATTGTAGAAATCCGTTTCGTAGCCTCTGGGATATGCGTCGCCCTTATTTACAATGCAAACGCCACCGTCGTCGAGCTCCATGATAAATTGGTCAAAGGAGTGGCTTACAAAGTTGGAATCAATTTTTGTATCCGAAAGCTCCGATTTTCCGTCGTCCGCCGACAGCTTCTCCATAGTATCGGTATCTATTCTCAAAATACCGTTTGCCTGGTGACCGACATACATCTGTTTTGCAAAGGAGCAAATAAGCTCTCCCTCCGATGTAATACATGTATAGCAGGAACCTGCGACAAAGGGTTGCATTGCGTCGGTTGATGTTTTACCGCCTTTTGAAACGTATTCAACGGTCTTTATTAAATTGCCCTGATAATTATATTTCGAAACAGCGACAGTAGCAATTCCGCCTTTTTCCGACTCATCGTCCTGTCCCCATACAACATAATAATTTCCCTTGCTGTCGGTTGTAACGTCCCCTAACTTCGGATAGAGAAATCTAATTTGAATTCTATCAACAAATTTAGGTTCGGCTGTATAGCGTTCAACGGTAATTACATTATCGGCCGAGTAAACAATATTGTAATATCCTTTGTAGTCGAAGAAGTCAATAACCCCGGGAATACCGGAAAAATCACCGTGCGTAAAAAGCGACAGCAGTCCCTCGTATTTGGATTTCTGAAATGAGAGCTGTTCGATATTAAGTGTTGAAGCAACTTCCTTTGAGATTGTAAATGCGGTTGATTTAATATTTCCGGTTACTTCTTCGTTGTATGAGAATAACGAGTACGGAAAGATCAAAAAAACTTGAATTATACACAAAATAGATGAGATTATCTTAACAATACTTTTCAATCTTAGTAACATTTAGCTATCCTCGTTATTGTTTGTATAATTATTATAGTCGAATTTTGTAGAAAAGTCAATAAAACAAAATCGGTAGACTAAGAAAATTTGTAAAATATACATAAAAATATTAAAAAACTTACCGGCTTATTATGAAGCCGGTAAGTAATTATTATTTGCTGAATACCAGTTTTAAGAAATTCTGCAAGACATAAAGCTGAGACGGTTTGCAACGCGCAAGCCAAGCGTCGGAATATTCGCTGAGCCAACCGTCGCATCTTACGCATTCTTTTTCAAAGCCGCCAAAGTGAAGGTTGAACCTGTTCATCATAATAACGGCCTCGACGCCGAGCCTCAAATCGCGCATGTTTGCATTTGTGTCTCCGAACGAACGTATTGTTTCAAGAATCTTGAGCAGCTTTATTATATTGTTTCGGCAATTATTTTCATCAATTTCATATATCTGAATATTTCGGTTTTCAATATAATTCGCGGAAAACCACGGAACGAATTCCATCCAGCGGTTATTTTCCTCACAGCTGCTTGCGTCCCGGATAAGAGCAAAAATATCGGGACAATCGCAAAGAGCCCTGTCGGGGAAGAATTCAAGCTTTGCAAACGAGGAGTACCAGCCGCGGCTTAACTCATTTACGCTGGCGTTCCACGCACGCTCACAGCCGAGAACGATACCGTACCTTTCACATCCGAGCGAAGGAACGTTTCCGTAATCGCCCCAGTTAGTATTAAGGAAACCGACCGCTCCGTATTTGTGACCGTAATAAGCCATTTTTGAGATATTATCGTGTGAAATTCCTATTTCCTCAACAAATCTGTTCCATGAATTTGTACACGGACAAACATACTGATTCTTTCCGCTTTGTGAGAATAGCTTAACATTTTCTTCAATAGGCTCCTTGGAATAGCACCAGTTAAGCATTATCGTATCATCGGGAAGAAGAGAGAGCTTTTCCGGATGCTCGACAACAATATCTCCCCACATCATAACGCTTTTTCCCATAGCCTTTAAGTGATTTACAAGCTTTAAAACGAATTTAAAATATTCTTCACCCGTATTTTTGCCCTTGTTCTTTCCCTTACATAGGTCGTAGGTTTCGTCACAGCAGATGTTGAATTTATCGGAGCGAAAAAGCATAGCATACTGATCTATTCTGGAGCAGATCATGTTAAACGCTTCGTCGCTTGAGACATCAACCGTGTGATGAGACATTTTTTCAAGCCAGTAGTGCTGGTGCGGCTCATAATTCTCGTATTCACAGCAATGCTTGAATCTTTCACACTGCAGCTGATTGTATAGATGACCGAAGGAAGCGACGGAGGGAACAAATTCGACAAATCTATCATGGCAGTAGTTATCAAGCTCTATAATTTCTTCAGGATATAAAACCTCGTCCTTGCCCATAACTCCTTCAAGCTCTGCAAAAGCAAAAGAGTCCTCTATATACAGCTGAAAATGATTTACCTTGTACATGGAAATCGTGTCGACTATTTCCTTTAAAGTATCCAATGTGGGAATTCTTCCTCTGGTGACGTCATGATAAAAGCCGCGGATACTGTAATCCGGCTTATCGTCTATTTCACATGTTGTGATGACGGAAGACGAGGAAAGCGTAATCATTTGCATGACGGTCTGCAATCCGTAGAACGCTCCGGAATCACCTCCGGTAATTGTAATTTGATTTTCGCTGACCGAAACGGTATAAGCGTCGCCTATGTCGGCTTTGATAACATTGACAGTGCCGCCTGTGCCGAGCTTTGCATAACACTTTTTCTCTGCAAACTCATTTAATTTAAGGCATAGTCTTGACGCCGCATGCATAACTCGGATATCAAATTCATGCGATACCGCAATAACAGCACCTGACAAATCAATGGTTTTACCTGTTTCGACGTATTTTTTAGGTGAAGGAATTATATTCATAATCATTATCTCCCGGAATTATTTGTCTCTATTATACCATTAATCACAGATAATTGCAAACCTGTTTAACAATTATATTTTTAAATTTTCAGAAACCGTAAACCTTTTTTGCATTCTCGGACAAAACGGCGGTAAGCTCGGATTCCTCCAAATCAAGCGATAAAAGAAAATCAAGCTCATTCTTTGTATTCCACATAGGATAATCCGTTCCGAACAGAACTTTGCCGCAACCGTATTTATGTATTATATCCTCTGCTTTTTCCTTTGACAGCGCATAAAAGGACGAGCTAGTATCTACATAAAAATTACCGTATGACGAAAGCTCGTTCGCCGCCTCGTCCCAAACGGACCATCCCCCGAAGTGCGCTCCTACAACGGTTAATTCGGGAAATTTGTCGAGAACTCTTTTCATTCTGTCGGGATTCGAGAAATCGTATCTGTAATCACCGGTGTGAATAAGCAAAGGAAGGCTGCGCTTTCGGCATTCGGAGTATATCTTCATCATTTTATCGCAATCAAGCTCAAACTTTTGAATGTCGGGATGTAATTTTACTCCGCCCAAATTGAGGCAAACCAGCTCATCGATATCTTTTTCGATGCTTTCGCTTTCCGGGTGAAGAGTGCCCAAGCCGAAAAATCTTCCGCCACTGTCCTGTACGGATTTTGCTATAAAGTGATTGATTGAAGAAACCTGACGTGGGGAAGTGGCAACAGAATGAACAACGAATTTGTCAATTCCGAGAGAAATCTTATCTGTAAGGTCCGAAACCGTGCCGGAATAAACGGAATTAAGACCGTAAAAGGTATCCGTTCCGTTTACGGCAAGCTTTGCGATTTTTTCGGGATATATATGGCAGTGTGCGTCTATTACGGTATACTTGTTTAATATCATTATGCCGTCACCACACTGTCCGCCTTTTGAAGACCCAATTCTTTGATTGCGTCTTCGCGCATTTTATATTTCAGAATTTTACCCGCCGCATTCATAGGGAATGAATCTGTAAACTTTATATATCTCGGAACCTTATGTCTTGCTATTCCTTTTGTAAGATACTCTCTCATTTCCTGCTCGGTTATTTCCTCGTTCTCCTTAGGAATAATACAAGCCATAACCTCCTCTCCGTACTGTTCGTCGGGGACGCCGATTACCTGAACGTCTCTCACCTTGGGATATGTATAAATGTATTCCTCTATTTCCTTGGGGTATATGTTTTCACCGCCTCGTATTATCATATCCTTCAGTCTTCCGGTAATACGGTAATTACCGTCGGGAGTCCGTTCGGCAAGGTCCCCGGTGTGGAGCCATCCGTCCTTGTCAATGGTCTCCTTTGTTGCTTTCGGCATCTTATAATACCCCTTCATTACATTGTAGCCCCTTGCAACAAATTCTCCCGTAACATTATCGGGGCAGTCCTTACCGGTTTCCGGGTCAACTATTTTACATTCTATTTCGGGCAAGGGTCTGCCGACGGTGCCTACGCGCACTTCTATCGGGTCGTCGGTCGAGCTCATGGTGCAGCCGGGGGACGCCTCGGTCTGACCGTATACAATGGTAATTTCACTCATGTTCATCTTATTAACCACATCCTGCATTGTGGAAATGGGGCACGGACTTCCCGCCATGATTCCCGTACGAAGGAATGAAAAATCGGTCTTTGAAAAATCGGGATGCTCTAAAAGTGCGATAAACATTGTCGGTACGCCGTGAAACGCCGTGATATGCTCGTTGTTTATACAGCTTAATGCGGATTTTGGCGAAAAATACGGCAGAGGTAGCATTGTAGACGCATGCGTCATTGCCGCAGTCATTGCAAGAACCATTCCGAAGCAATGAAACATAGGAACCTGAATCATCATTCTGTCTGCCGTCGATAAATCCATTCTGTCACCGATACATTTACCGTTGTTGACAATGTTATGGTGAGTGAGCATAACTCCCTTGGGAAAACCGGTAGTGCCCGACGTGTACTGCATATTTGCAACGTCATCCTTGTCGATTTTCAAAGACATACGGTAGACCTCCTCTACCGGAACCTTTCCGGAAAGGGTAACGGCTTCATTCCATGTTAAGGCACCCTTCAAATTAAAGCCGACCGTAATGACATTGCGAAGGAAGGGAAGAGCCTTGCAATGAAGCGGAGAGCCCTTTGGGAGCTTTTCAAGCTCGGGACAAAGCTCGGCAATGATTTCTCCGTACTTAATGTCCTTTGAGCCCTCTGTCATAATCAACGTATGAGTATCCGATTGCTTTAACAGATATTCGACCTCGCTGATTTTATAGGCGGTATTAACCGTTACCAAAACTGCACCGATTGATACGCACGCCCAAAATGCTATAAACCACTGAGGGACATTCGAAGCCCATACGGAAACATGAGTGCCTTTCTTTACGCCGAGTGCTATAAGAGAACGTGCAAATTCGTTTACGTCGTCCTGAAATTCGGCATAAGTTCTTGTATAGTCGAGAGTTGTGTACTTAAATGCGTATTGGTCGGGGAATTCCTTGACCGTCCTTTGTAAAATTTGCGGGAAGGTTTCGTCGATAATCAGGTCCTTTTTCCAGATAAATTCCCCGGAATTTGCCCTGTTGTGATAATATGTCGGTTTTCTTTTTGACGTATCACCGTATTTTTTTACATAATCTACAAATTGAGCGAGAATTATTTCAATATCGTCAAGCTCGGGACAATAGGAGGTGTCCCATGTCAGCGAGATATATCCGTCATAGTTTACAGACTTCAGCGACATCATTACCTCGTCGACGCAAATATCACCTTCGCCTAAAATACAGGGAGAGAGCTTTTCGTCTGTAAGCTTGGCGTCGACCAAGTGAACATGGCGAACATATTTTCCGAGATTTTTTATAACCTGAGAGGGGTCTTCCTTGTAAATCAAGGTCGAGGAGGTGTTCCAAAGGGCGGCGATATTATCGGATGCGAAATGCTTTAACAGCTGTCTTAATTCCTTGGTATCGGCAAGCACGCCGAGTGTTTCCAGTAAAAGAACAACATTGTTTTGCTCGGCAATTTCCAAAATTTCGCTTAACAGAGCTTTAATGTTCTCATATACGGCTTCGGCATTGTCGACAGCGTCGGTTCTCATCCTGATAAACGGGATATGCAAATTTGAGGCGATTTCAATGCAATGCAACAGCTCCGATTTATTATCCTCGGTAGTGCCGAGCGCAATGTCGCAAACGGCGTCTATGCAGGGAATTGAGAGAGACATCGTGTGCAATTTGTGTAAGGTTTTGGATGAAGCATAGTCGTGAAAGGCGCCGTTAACCTCGGTGAACATCTCGCCGTGAATGTTGTGAAGCTCAATTCCGTCATAACCGAAATCTTTTGCAAATTTGCAGAAATCGTCAAATGAATAACCATACCATCCCTTAGTTGAAAAAGATAACTTCATAGTTAGTTCCTTTCATTAATGTTTTGCATTTCGTCATAGGTAATCTTGTTAACCGCCGACATATATGCGCGGATGCTTGCGCCGATAATATCTGTTGACACGCCGTTTCCGGAATAGAGCTTTCCGTTTGAACGGAGCTTAACAACAGCACTTCCGACAGCCTCTTTTCCCTTGGTAACCGATTGTATTTGAAAATCGTCCAGCTCGTATCTGTGACCTATAATCTGCTCTATGGCAATAAACGCAGCGTCGATAGGTCCGTCGCCGATAGAAATACCCTGAAGCAGTTTGCCGTCCTTTTTCATGGTAATTTGAGCACTTGCCGAGATAATATTTCCCGTATTAATATTGTAATTTTCAATATGATAAGTTTCGGGAACGTTGGACGCCGAGCTTGCTATAATTGCTTCTAAGTCGTTTGATGTAACGGTTTTTTTCTCGGCTACTCTTAAAAATTCATCGTATACAGCCTTAATATCCTCATCGCTTAAATCATAGCCTAATTTTGACGCTGCAGAAGCTACGGCTGAAATATCGTCATTGAAATTAAGGGAAATCGAATTTTCTTCGGCGGGAGCGCTTGTCTTGCCCGTTATGTCCTTTTGAGAATCTGTTATTCTCCTGATTTGCTTTATAATACGATGAAATTCGGTATGCTTTATGTCTGTGCGAATGCCGTAGGTAGAACCGATTTTTTCAATAACCGTAGCGGTATCTTCAAGAGACGCAACCTCCTTAACATCTACGCCGACCTTAATTCCGGCAATTCCGGATTTACCGCAAAGGACGGAAACGGCGGTGGAGAGATGATTTGTATCGTTGCAGCGGACAAAAAAGGGTACGCTGAAGTCGGCTTTTATGCTTTTAACAAATGCGTCGAAATCGTCGGGAAGCATTGTGCCCGTATCTTCGCAAAGTGTAATTTGCGAAGCGCCGCTTTCGATAGCTGCGGAAATAGCCTTTTTGAGAAAATCAGGCTCCGAACGGCTCGCGTCCAAACAGGAAAGCTCGACCTTTTTGCCGGTTTCTTTTGCGCTTTTTACACAAAATTCAATCCACTCGAGCATTTTTTGAGGTTTTTTGTGCATATTGTATTCCATGCAAACGGTGGACGTAGGCACCTCAACCTTAATGAAAGAATTTGCAATATCCTCGCAGGCGGTTTTGGCATAGCGTACGCTTTCTTCACAAGACCCGCAGCAAACGGAAATTTCGGCATGAGTTACAAAATTTGACATTGTTTTGACAAGCAAAATATCGCTTCTTGGATTATTAATTTCCGGCAGCTCTATTGTGTTGATATACAGTCTTTCAAGAGAGCGTGCAATTTCCAGCTTTTCCTTGAAGGTGAAATTGCGGTCTCTGTCGCATAATGTTGTGTCATTGAGCAAAATTCTGTTCATCGTTTTTCTCCTTAAATTAAAAATCCCATAGTCAACTATAATTGACTATGGGACGAAATAAATCGCGGTACCACCCATTTTGCTTACATGGTAAGCCTCTTTAAGCTCTGACAAGCCCTTTACCTATAACGGGGCAAACCGTAGCCGTTTACTGTTATTTCAACGACTCTGCTCGGGAATGAGACTTTGTATTTTCCTTTCATACCGTTTTGCACCGAACAACGGCTCTCTTAAATGAAAATGAAAATAAAATAATTCCGTCACTGCATTTACTTTAGTAGTTTGTCACATTATATCACCATTTCGGTATATTGTCAATATTCAAATTAAATATATTTTTAATAATAATTCACGGATAATTGTGCTTTTTATAGTATAATTATTGATAATACCGATATTGATGACATAATTGTTTCGTAAAAGTGGGAAAAATGAAATCTTTGCTTGCTTATATCAGAAGAAATATATTACTTGCCGGGAAAAGTGTTTTTTATTCTATCGGACACTATTCTTGGTTTATATTTGCGCTTATGATTATTCAGTGCTTTTTCTGCACGGTTTCTTTATCCTCGTTCAACAACAACGCCGTTCAATATGACGTTACAAAGGAAGAATACAGCTATCACTATATAATCAGAAACGCAACGGAAAAGCAGTATTACATGCTTATAAACGACACCTCGGTGCGCTATGAAAGCAGCAGATTTTATGAAATTGTCAAGACCGTAAAAAAGGGCAGAGACAATACTATGCATCCGATGTATGATTTGTACATTTATTTTAAATTTGATGCGGCGCAATCATATAAACGGTTTTGCGATTTTTACGGCGAGGCTTTAGAGGAGGCTGCCGATACGGCGTATTCGGTTGAGAAAACTCCCCTTTTGGACTTTTCCGAGCATACGAGGGATAATGCGATGTATACATTTCGTTCCCTTGCGCTGATTACGCTGTTGGGCGTTGCGTTCACATATGCTCTTTACCATATCAGAACCGAATATTTTAAATTTACATACGGCGTGTTCATGACCTTCGGCGGAGGCTTCGGGAAAATTTACTCAACGTCATTTTGGGAAATGATGTTTGTAACATTGCTTGCCTTTGTACCGTCAAGCGTTCTGTCAACTCTGTTTTTAAAGGTGTTTTACAATTCAAGAGGCGTTTCACTCTATGTTCATTCAAGCGCATATTTTCTCAGCTTCACACTCTCTCTTTTAATAACTGCAATCTCGCTGATAATTCCGTGCAGGCGGATTTCGGTAAAAACGCCTATATCGAATTTAATAGCGAGCGATAATTCGGATAAGGTAAGCTCGCCGAAATATTCAAGCGAATTTTATAAGGTTTCCGTTCCGAAAAAATATTCCTTAATTTCAGCATGGAGATTCCGTCGTCACCATGTAGTAATCGCCGTTTGCTGTGCGTTTTTCACGGCGGTATTTGTACTTATTTCGTACGGAACGGGAGTCTATACGGATTCCTTGAAAATCGACAGACCAGAATTTACCGTTTCCTTCACCGATAATACCCATCAAAACAACAGAGCCGAGGAGCAGAATAACAAACGAACCGAAATAAACAAAATAACATCCGGCGCCGAGGACTCAAACGTAAGCGAGGAAACAGCAACGACGAAAACGGATAACGAAACCGAAGCCGAGGAAAATCCGTACCTTATTGAAAAGGATGAAAAATTGGAGGACTATTCTCCTCCCGTAACGGTTAAGGACAATTATTATTTTACGCAGGAAATGGAAAATTCCGTTCTCGGGCTTGACGGCGTTACAAAAATCGTAAAAGACAGACAAACGATTAATTCCTCTCTTATAAGCCATATACTCGTTGACAAAAGCAATATAGTCAATCAATTTGAATACACCTACTATCCTTTTGACGCAAGGTACGGAATTTTTACAAATGTCGAGTATCATCCGTACACGTGGGATGAGGTAAAGACAATATTCCACTGCAAATACGAGGGAGACCTTTACGATTTTCAGGATAATTCCGTTATAGTATCAAATTCCGTATCCGGGAAAGACGAGTTCAAATTCAAGGTCGGAGATAAAATTTCCGTTGCAACTTTTTTAGGTACCGTGGAGGACGCAAAGGGAATGGGCGACGGTGCGCTTTTATCGGAGCAGTTGAAAAATTACAATTTTGAATATACGGAATTAACCGTTTGTGCAGTTCTCTCGGACGCCGAAGAAAACGATAAAATTGTTATTTACATCCCGAAGGAGCTGTACGACAAATCAATAGGCGAGGAAAGTGCGGAATATAAAATGCAGAGCGAGCTTTGCAGAGAAGCATATATTTATGTGGAAAAAAATATGACCCCGTCGGAAATCAACGTGCTTCAGGATAAGCTGACCGATATGTTTAAGCAATACGGAAACTGCATAGTTACCGCCAATCACTCCGGTACCGAGTTTCGAATGGCAAAGGCGAGAAACACCGATGTTGTGCTTTACTCCGTCGCATTGCTGACGCTGCTTATAGCCCCGCTTATTGTGCTTTTTGCCATGCGGATGTTTAATATTAAACGGGAGGATGAGTTTTCGGTTTGTATGGCTTTGGGTATTCCGAGAGAAAAAATTAAAAAAATACTGTTTTCGGACGCAATGTATTTAGGGACTCTGTCGCTGGCTTTATTTCTTCCTGCGACGCTTGTCGGAACTCTTATTGTGAATAAGATTATGAACGCAGGCTTTGACCTCGGGGTAAACGTAGCATACTCTTATCCCTTCGTCTTTGCAGGAATCGGTATCGCTGTAATAGAATTTACATGTCTACTGTCGGCGCTGATTTCGTACATAGCCTTTGTAAGCGACTCAAAGAAAGAATACAAAATCAATCTAAACGCATAGCAGGAGAGCAATATGCCTATTTTGGAAGTTGAGAATTTAATTAAACAGTATAAGCAATACGACGCTGTAATTACCGCTGTCAACCGTGTAAATTTAAAAGTCGAAGACGGCGAATTTATTGCGATAATAGGGGCGTCAGGCTCCGGCAAGAGCACGCTGCTCAATATTATGGCGGGACTTGACAGCGCAAACAGCGGTACTGTCAGAATCCGCGATCAGGTAATAACAAAAATGAAGCCGGACGAGCTTGCAAAATTCAGGGGTACTTATGTCGGCTTTATTTTTCAAAAGCACAATCTTATACCTCAATTTACCGCTCTTGAAAATATAATGCTGCCTACCGTTATGCTGAACAGGGAGGAATATCATTTTGAGGAGCATTATAAAAAGCTGGTTAAAGCTCTCGGATTGAAGGAGCGATTAAATCACCTGCCGAGTGAGTTATCCGGCGGTCAGCAGCAAAGGGTTGCGATAGCAAGAGCTTTAATTAACCGTCCGCAGGTTTTATTTGCGGATGAGCCGACCGGAAATCTGGACAGAGATAATGCGAACGAGGTGCTGAATTTACTTCTGAAAACACGTGAAATGATCAATCAGACAATAGTAATGGTAACACACGATATGCAAATTGCCGAAAGAGCGGACAAAATATATAAAATGGATAACGGCGTTTTGACGCTTTATAAGGAGAATAATAAAGATGACAGTAATGAGCTTTAACGTGCTTTGCTGCGGAGTAAAGGAATATTCATGGACGTCGCGTAAGGAAAAGGTTATTGCGGCGGTTAGAAAATATTTGCCCGATACGATAGGCTTTCAAGAGGCTCACACCGAGTGGATGAGCTATTTGAAAGAGAATTTACCCGAATACTGTTACGAAGGAATGGGAAGAGACGACGGCAAAGATAAGGGTGAATTTTCCTCTGTTTTCTATAAAAGAGATAAATATGAAAAGCTCGGCGGCGGCTCTTTTTGGCTCTCCGAGCGTCCCTATGAACCCTGTGTGGGTTGGGACGGCTTGTGCCCGAGAACCTGCTCGTGGGTAAAATTAAAGGATAGAGAATCCGGGCAGGAGCTTTTCCATTTTAATACGCACCTTGACCATAAGGGCAGTGTTGCAAGACGCGAGGGCGCAAGGCAGATAATAAATGAGGTGTATAAAATATGCAAAAGGAGCGATAAGGTAATTATAACCGGAGATTTTAATTCATATCCTGCCTATATTGAATCAACGCAAGAAACGCCCGGAGATATTACCGATCCTTCAAGCGAAGCATATAGCTTAGTTACCGAAAACGGATTTGACGACGCTCGCCTTATTGCAAAGGAAAGCGATTTTTTCCATACCTTTCACGGATACAGCGATCTTTCGGAAACAATAGATTATATATTCACAAGAAATATTAAAGTCGGAAGTTTTTCGGTTATTAAAGATAAATATGACGGAATGTATCCGTCCGACCATTTCCCGATAAAAGCGGAATATTCATATTAATAATTATCGGAAAAATTGTTTTAGACAAAAATAATTCCGGCAAAACAAAAACGGCTATGAGCTTTCGCTCATAGCCGTTTACGGATTTTTTAACTTAAATTTTATTAATCAAAAATATAAACTCTCATCTTGCGTCTGCCGAAATTGAGTAAATCCTGCAAGGTGCCGTCAAGGTATACGTCAATTCGATTTCCCTTGAAGCCTCCGCAATCCTCTGCAGTCATAACACCCATATCGCCGTAGGAACCGGTCAGGTACATCTTTGTTCCGTAAGGGATAACCTTCGGGTCAACGGCTACCGTGCCGTAATGGCATTTCGTTCCGGTTGCCGTTATGCCGTTACCGCCTTCGCAAATACCGTAAGCGGTGGCTTCCACATCGATGTAATATGAGTAGGAATAACTTTTGCCTTTGGAGTCGGTATAAACTCCGCCGACGCCTTTTTCAACAACGCCGTCAGTCGGCTCTGTCGTAATTGCCTCGGAAACAACAAGGGAGCTTTCAAGCACTCCGTTTACGTATTTATCCGAGATTGTCTGAGTTTTCACTCCGTCCTTTGCCTGGGTTACGACCCTTTCGGTTCCTTTCGGAATCGTCTGAGATTCTATAACCTTAAGGTCTGCCTTTGCAACCGTTTCAACAGTTCTGGTTACCGTTTCCACAGAGTCGATGGCAACCGTCATGTTATCCGTTATTTCATCGTTCACAGAACATGAAAGAACGTCGTTTTCACCGAGAGAAATATTCATTCCGGTTAAAAGGTCGGAAACGGTTTTATCGGTTGAATAGACGGTGATAACCGATTTATCGTGAATAACAATCTTAACGCAGGGAGTATTTTCATATCCTCCGAGGAGTGAGTTATCCGACGAATATACGATTTTTTGATTTTGAAACTTCGGCTCAAAATTGTTTTCGATGCTTTTGAATGAAGAAACAACTCTTGCCGATGTTTGAATGTCAGTTTCAAATCCGGTATCCGTATAGTAATCGAGAACGGCATAAGTCAAATACGAGCCGGCAATTAAAATTACCGATAAGACAATCGCCGTGATTACGGTAGCTATACCGCAATGCTTGCGGTTAATAGGGTAGCGGATGGGATTTTGCGGCAAATCGCCGCAATTATTATAGTATTTATGCTGTTGGATACCGACCGGAAAGTGACGATTCTGCTGTGAGTACATAAGCATAATCTCCTATTTTCCAAGTCAATGGAATATTTAATTTGTATAGGAAGCGCAGGTTTGGGAAGATTACCCGCATTTCCGTAAAACAACAAATTATCTCTTTGAGAACTGAGGCGCACGACGCGCAGCCTTGAGTCCGTACTTCTTTCTTTCCTTCATACGAGGGTCTCTCGTAAGGAAGCCCGCCTTCTTTAATGCGGCACGGTAGTTTTCATCTGCCTGCAAAAGAGCCTTTGAAACGCCGTGGCGAATAGCTCCTGCCTGACCTGAAATACCGCCGCCTACAACCCGGCAAATGATATCGAACTTGCCGTTCGTACCTGTTACGCCGAAGGGTTGATTAACAACGAGCTTTAACGTTTCAAGACCGAAGTAATCGTCGATAGGACGGTCGTTGATGGTGATTTCACCGCTGCCGGGAACGAGACGAACACGAGCAATGGATTTTTTTCTTCTGCCTGTACCGTAAAAGTAAGGCTTAGCACTCTGGTAATTTACACTCATTTTCTATACTTCCTTTCCCGATTAAAACTCGATTTTGATAGGCTGCTGAGCAGCATTTTGATGTTCCGCACCGTTGTACAGCTTAAGTCTTGTAAGACTCTTTGCGCCGATGCTGTTCTTTCTGAGCATACCCTTAACTGCGAGCTTCATTGCAAAGTCGGGACGGTTTGCCATCAATGTGCGGTACTGAACGGACTTTAATCCGCCGATGTAACCGGAGTGATGATGATAATATTTCTGCTCTAACTTCTTGCCTGTGAGAACGGCCTTATCGCAGTTTACGATGATAACGAATTCACCGCAGTCAACATTGGGTGTGAATTCGGGACGGTGTTTACCGTTCAGGATGTTTGCAGCCGCAGCCGCTGTCTTTCCGAGAGGCTTGCCTGCAGCGTCAAGCAGATACCACTTACGCTCAACAGTCTCTTTTTTAGCCATATAAGTAGACATTTATCGTTCCTCCAATATAATTTTCAATTTCGAACATGAAAAGTATACCACAGCATTTTAACTTAGTCAATATTTTTCGGGGAAAAAAATAAGTGAATTATAAAAAAACCGTATGATACTCCCTTATACTCTTTTATACTCAATAATACTCTTGTTTTCGTTTGGTTGTTTTTACAATATTAACAATTGTTTTGTAATAAAATTCCCCCTTATGTAATAGTAATTAAGCAAGACGATGAAATCGGAAAAGGAGAGTATAACAGAAATGAAAAACGATATTTCTTTAATTGAAGGAAAGCGCCTTTGTCTGTGTGAAAACAGAGAATACACCCGAAATATGGCGTCCCTTGAAAAAGCCGTAGAGGACGGCGCGGTTCTTGAAGGTATTGCAACGGTATGCAGTGAGGATATGTCCTTATACGTAAGTCTGGGAGACGTTACGGGAATTATTCCCAAAAACGAGGTTGCTTATTCATCTACCGAAGCATATGTAAAAGATATTGCGGTTATTACAAGAGTAGGCAAGGCGGTTTGCTTTAAGGTTATGGGAGTAGACGAGGATGAAAACGGAAACAAAAGCGCTCTTTTGTCAAGAAGACAGGCTCAGCTTGATTGCTACAGAAATTACATATCGGAGCTGCTGCCCGGAGACATAATTCCCTGTCGAATAACACATATGGAGCATTTCGGAGCATTTTGCGATATAGGCTGCGGAATAGTATCGCTTATGCCGATTGACGCTATCTCGGTTTCGAGAATTTCGCATCCCTCAGACAGATTTTCACTCGGTCAGAATATTAAGTGTGTTGTGAAAAGCATAGATTACGACACCGGCAGAGTATATCTCACGCACAGAGAATTACTCGGTACATGGCAGGAAAATGCCGATAAATTCACTCAGGGACAGACTGTTAAGGGAGTAGTTCGCAGTATTGAGGATTACGGAGTTTTTGTCGAGCTTGCACCCAATCTTGCGGGACTTGCCGAATATACCGACTCGGTTAAGGTGGGCGAGTGCGTCAGTGTTTTCATCAAGAGCATCATTCCCGAAAAGATGAAAATCAAGCTCGTAATTATTAATACCTACACGGACGCCGAGCCCGACAGGGAAATGGAATATTATATGCCCAAGGGCGATCATATTTCCTGCTGGAGATACTCTCCCGCAGTTTGCAGTAAAGTAATAGAAACGGTATTCGATTAAAGCCGTAGCCGCAAACCATACCCTAAATAAATACAAAAAACTGCGACGCGGTATTTAATTTTTACCAAACGGATTTTTTGCCGTGCAAAACGGAATACGGCAAAGCTTTATTAATACTCGGAAGCGAAAATAAGAAGAGTGGAGCTGTCAAGCAAATGACAGGTGCGTTCACCGTAACCCGACAGCTTAACCGTTCTGTTATTAAATATATAAAGGAACTGAAAAGATAAGCGGCAAAGTGCGTTTCGGTAAAGGGAAAATAAACCGGCAAAACCGCCGATTTAGGAAAATTAAAATGCCCGAAAAACCGCAATATACAGTTACCCCCTTACGGTTAACGGAAGACATCCGGCGTAAGGGGGCTTTTGTGTTTCGAAAAAAATCAAATGCGTCGCATATTTTTCAGATATTCGGTTATTGTAACTCCGAAATATTTTCGAAATATTCTGCTGACATAGTTTGGATTTGTGTATCCCGCATACTCTCCTGCTTCACGGATTCCGTATCCGAATCGAAACATCAATTCCGTAACATGACGAAGCTTGATTCGGTTTATGTATTCGGTTATAGGCATTTTTTCGCATTCGGAAAAAATATTGGTCAGGTAATTTTTGCTGATACCTATTTCATTTGCAATATCTTTAACGGAAATATCGGAGGAAATATTTTCGGAGATATATTTTTTTGCTTTGTCGCAGTATACAATTATTGAAGGAGGCAGCATGGACTTTGTCAGATATGATGAAATATTCGACAACAGAGTCATATAATCGGCGCAGTGACGAAAATAATCGTCCTGAGAAACGGTGGTATGATGTCTTGTAATTCTGCGGATTTGCGATTTAATTTTCTCGCTTTGATTATTGGATTTAATAATTCTCGGCAGATTAAGCGAGCTTACGCCGTCGGTGTTTTCGCCGATTCTGCATTCGATAAGCGCCTCCGTTGTAATATGGCGGTGCAAACCGTCGTTTTTGGTGTGAACCGAGAAATGACAATTAGGCAAGAGAATAAAAATATCGCCCTCATAAGCGCAGAATTCGCTTTGGTCATCGCAAACAAATACAAGGGGGTTTTCCTCTACGTATCCGATTTCCATAATCCCCGTTATTATATCTTTGTCCGGTTGTTTTGTTGCCGCAGTCGATAGGGAGTAGGAATAGTTTTCGGCGCTGTGACGGTGCGCATATTCAATTTTTAAAAATTTCAGTATTTCTATATTTTCCGTTGATTCCATATTTTACAGCCTGTTTTTATAGAATTTTTGGTTATTACACAGTTATACAATAGCACAAAATAAAGATTTTGTAAATCCCCGTTTTTTCGGCACAATTTAACCGAAAAGGAAATTATAATATTAATTCGAATATCAATTCGTTCAATAGGGAAATTGATACGTATATTACAATCGTATAAAAACCGTAGCTCAGATGGCAAATTATACCCTTTCGGATATGATGAAGGTCGGAAATCTCGGAAAAAAGGCTCTTTATGAAATATAAAACTGACTCCGAGCGCTGTCAATTTCTTTTAATGAAAAGGTATAAGCAATATCAATAAAAACCGCTTTTTTATCGGCCGATTTATCTCGATTATTAACATTGACATATCTATTTTTGTATGCTACAATGTTAATGAAATAATGCGAAAAGCGGAGGAAAACACAAATGGGACATAGCATTTTTACCGGCGTAGCAACCGCCATTGTCACTCCTCTTACGGAGAGCGGCGTAGATTACGAAGCTTTTGCTCGTCTTATAGAATGGCAGATTGAAAGCGGAGTAGACGCCATAGTTGCCGCAGGAACTACCGGCGAGGGGTCTACGCTGTCCGATAAAGAGCACAAGGAAGTAATTGATTTTTGTGTAAAGCAAGTTAATCACCGCGTACCGCTTATTGCGGGAACCGGTTCAAACGATACTGCCTATGCCGTTGAATTAACTGAATATGCCTGCAAGGCAGGAGCAGATGCAATGCTTTTGGTTACGCCTTATTACAACAAGGCGACGCAAAGGGGACTTATCGAATCGTTCCTCGCAATAGCCGATGCATCGTCCAAGCCTTGCATTCTTTATAACGTTCCTTCAAGAACGGGATGTAATTTACTGCCGAGCTCGGTTGCACAGCTTGCAAAGCATCCTAACATCGTTGCCGTTAAGGAAGCGTCGGGAAATATTTCTCAGATTGCGGAAGTTGCCGCGCTGTGCAAAGACGAAATTGATATTTACTCCGGAAACGACGATCAGATAATTCCGATTATGTCGCTCGGAGGCAAGGGAGTAATTTCTGTTTTGTCTAACGTCTGCCCGAAGAAAACGGCGCAAATGTGTAAATTGTTCTTTAACGGAGATATAAAGGGGGCGCTAAAGCTCCAGCTTGAGCTGCTTCCGCTGATTAACCTTCTGTTCTGCGAGGTAAATCCCATTCCGGTTAAAGCGGCGGTATCCGCCATGGGCTTCGGTGAAAATTATTTGAGACTTCCTTTGACGGCAATGGAAAAGGAGCATGAAGAAAAGCTCGTTTCTGAGATGAAAAAGTTAGGTGTAATAAAATAATGACTAGAATACTTATAAGCGGAATTTGCGGATATATGGGCAGACATCTGCTTAAATTATCCGCCAAAAGCGACAGCGTAGACGCAGTTTGCGGTGTAGATATTGCGTCCTGTGAAGGTATTGACGTACCGGTTTACGCCACCTTCTCGGATGTTGCAGATAAGGTTGACTGTATCGTTGACTTTTCGCATCATTCTCAGACCGGAGCCATTCTTGCATTTGCCGTTAAGAACAACATCCCGGCGGTAATAGCCACGACGGGACAAACAGACGCGGAAAGAGAAATGATAATAAAAGCGTCGGAAAAAGTGCCTGTATTCTTTTCCTCAAATTTTTGTATCGGTGTTGCGATGCTTTGCAAATTAGCCGTTCAAACGGCGAAGGCTTTTCCTAACGCCGAAATCGAAATAATTGAAAAGCATCACAACAGAAAGCTGGACGCACCCAGCGGCACTGCTTTGATGATTGCTAATGAGATAATTAACGAAGCCCGTCCTAATGCCAATCTTGTTTTGGGAAGAAGCGGGTGCCGTAAAAGGGAAGCGGACGATATAGGAATCAGCTCTGTACGTATGGGAAATATCGTAGGCGACCACGAAATAATAATAGGAACGGAAAATCAGACGCTTACGCTGAAGCACGAGGCGCATTCGAGAGCGTTGTTTGCGGAGGGAGCAATCAGCGCCGTAGAATTTATCAAAAATAAGGGCGCCGGTCTTTACGATGTGAAATCAATTCTTAAGGAGGATTAATAAATGAAAATCGGAATTTACGGTTACGGCAATCTTGCAAAAGGAGTTGAAGCTGCAGCCGAGTACGCCGACGACTGTTCCGTTGTCGGCATATTTACAAGGAGAGATCCGGATACGGTTAAATCCTTGACCGGGGTTAATGTATATTCCGCAAACGATATCCTGAATTTTAAAAACGAAATCGACGTCCTTGTTATCTGCGGCGGCTCGGCAACGGATTTGCCCGAAATGACGCCGACGCTTGCCGAGAATTTTTCTGTTGTCGATTCGTTCGACACTCACTCCAATATTCCGATTCATTTTGCAAATGTTGACAAAAAGGCAAAGCTTGCAGGTAAATTAGCGTTGATATGTGCCGGCTGGGATCCCGGAATGTTCTCACTTATGCGTACATACGCTTCTTCGATTTTGCCCAATGGCAGAGATTACACATTCTGGGGCAAGGGGGTATCTCAGGGACACTCCGACGCCGCAAGGAGAATTGAAGGAGTTTTGGACGCAAGACAGTACACTGTCCCCGTACAGAGCGCTATAGATAAGGTTAAAAACGGCGAAGAGCCCGAATTTACCGCAAGGGATAAGCATACAAGAGAGGTTTTCGTCGTAGCGCAGGAAGACGCAGATAAGGCGAGAATTGAAAAGGAAATTACAGAAATGCCGAATTACTACTCCGATTACAACACAACCGTTCATTTCATTTCTGCAGAGGAAATGAAGGAAAAGCACTCGGCGTTACCTCACGGCGGCACGGTAATTCGCAGCGGAAAGACAGGATTAAACGGCGAAAACAAGCACACCGTTGAGTTTAATTTAAAGCTTGATTCCAATCCCGAGTTTACCGGAAGCGTGCTTTTGGCGTCTGCCAGAGCCGTTGACAGAATGTACAAAAGAGGCAGAAGAGGATGTATTACAATGCTTGATATCGCACCTTCCGATTTATCTGCATTATCGGGGGAGGAGCTGAGAAAATGCCTGCTTTAATTGAAAAAAACATAAAACCGATCTGTGATAATATTTGCGTTAAGGATAATACTCTTTATTTCGCAAATCAGAATGTAACAGAGCTTGCCGAAAAATATGGCACTCCTCTGTATTTGATGGACGAAGATAAAATAAGAGCAAACTGCCGCAGAATAAAAAATGCAATGAACAAAAACTTCGGCGATAAAAGCGAGGTTCTGTTTGCGTCAAAGGCATGCTGCTTTAAAAAGATTTACGGTATCATGGCGGATGAAAATATGTTTTGCGACTGTGTATCCTGCGGTGAAATCTATACTGCGCTTTCTGCGGGCTTTAAAGCGGAGCATATTCTTTTCCACTCAAATAACAAAACAGATGAAGACATTTGCTTTGCCGTCGACAACGGAGTATACGCCCTTGTTTGCGACTGTAAAGAGGAGCTTGAAAGAGCTTCGGAAATCGCACTTGAAAAGGGAAAGGCGCAGAATGTTTTAATTCGTCTGACCCCCGGTATCGACCCCCATACCTTTGAGGCGGTTGCAACCGGAAAAATAGATTCCAAATTCGGCTTCGGTATCCAAACAGGCGCCGGAGAAGAGGCTGTAAAGCTTGCTCTTGAGTTAAAAGGCATAAGGCTTCTCGGATTCCACTGTCATTTAGGTTCTCAAATATTCGAAAGCGACGTTTATTTGCAGGGAATGGATATAATGGTAGGTTTTATTTCCGATATGCAAAGAAAGTACGGCTATAAAACCGAGATTCTCGACATAGGCGGAGGTTTCGGAGTTCGCTATACCGTGGAGGATGCGGAAATAGATATTCCCGAAATGGTTGATGAAATCGGGGATAAAATCCATTCGCTTGTCAAAAAGCACGGTATTGAAATGCCGAGAATATTCACAGAGCCCGGAAGAAGCATTGTTGCCGACGCAGGAATGACGCTGTATACGGTAGGCAGTGTTAAAGATATTCCCGAATATCGTACCTACGTATCGATAGACGGAGGCATGACGGATAATGTAAGATACGCAATGTATCAGTCAAAATACACGTTTTATAACGCATCAAGGGTCAGCACGGATCGCTCGATGAAATGTACCGTTGCCGGAAGGTGCTGTGAAAGCGGAGATTTGCTCGGAGAGGGCGTTTTGCTACCGGAGGAAACAAAAAGGGGCGACATTTTAGCCGTCGCCACAACCGGCGCATACAATTATTCGATGAGCTCGAATTACAACAGGATTCCGAAACCGCCTATAGTAATGCTAAAGGACGGTGAAAGCTATACAGCGGTAAAGCGTCAAAGCTATGAAGATATGATGACTTTGGAATTGTAAGATTGAGACAGTAACAGCCTATAAAATTACAGCCTATGAAATATTTCATAGGCTGTTTTGAATTATTATCTGTATACCGGGAACAGGTGAAGCGGTTCTTTTACGGTGTAGGTTTTGCCGGGATAATATTCGTTTCCGTCACTGTCTCGCCAAAAAGCAATCCTGTTAAGCTCGTCGGGGATTTTTGTCGGTCCTTCATAACCGTCAAACGATTTATCGTTCTTGTTTCGTGCGTATCTTGTTTCATCGCCTGCGCCTAAAACCGTGTAATCGTTAGAGTCGGTAACGTATACAAAATCACGGTAATCCTCATTTTCACAGTGATAAATAACAAGCGGGTCCCAGCATGCATACAGGGTAACGGTTTCACCGTCCGCAAGCTTAAGCGCCTCTTTTGCAAAGTAGTTTTCATCGTGACCGCCGTTTGTAATTTCCATGGAATTATACGGCCAACAGTCGTAACCGAAGCCGTTGCAAATCCTTTCGGGGTCAATGCCCTCTCCCGCGCCGTTTGCCGTATAGTAACGGGGAACGTTGAAATAATTGATTGAGGTGTGAAGACGGTAACCGTCGCGGCGCAGCGATTTTGTTTCCTCGGGGAAGCGGAATCTGTCCCCGTCAAGCATAACTCCGTTTTCTGTGGGAGACGGTTTTGGCTCCGTTGTACCGTCGCCCCATACTCCGCCGTTCGGCGAATAAAAAATATAGCATCCTTTTGTCGTTTTCATTTTCGGTTCCTTTCTTATTTATCTGAAAAGATTATACAGCATCTGTGCGATTTGAGCTCTTGTAGCATAACCGCACGGATTTATTTTATCAGTGCTGACGGACATTAAGCCTCTTGTGACAGCCCAGCAAAGACCCTCCGTAGCCCAATCTCCGGCGTCTTCGATATCGAAAACGCCGTTAACAGCTGTTTTATCCACGGAAACATCCATACCGAGTAGCTGACAAAGATTTTTAAGCATTAGTACGATTTGCGCCCTGGTAACATTGGAATCAATTCCGAACAGACCGTTTCCTATGCCTCCGGCGATACCGTTTTCAGATGCCCACTGAACATATTTTTCATAATAGGAATTTTTTTCAACGTCGGAAAAATCGCAAGTGTTGCTGTCAGCGATAATATTACCGCTTACGGCCTCGTAAACCTTACCGAGCACAACAACCGTATTTTTACGGACCGTAAAGTCGTTTGGTGCAAAAAGAAGGTCGGACTTACCCTTGAAAAATCCGCAGGAATAACAGTACCCTATCGGCGCATAGAACCAGTTTGATTCCGAGATATCGTTAAACGGATTAAGCCATACCACAGGATTTTCCGAGGTTTTTACCTCTACAGTATGGTTGGATTTATCCGAAATTTCAATTAAATAATCCGTTGAGTCGCCCAGCAGTATCTGTTGTATTCCGTCAAGAGAAATATAGGAAACGGAATAATCCTTTTCGGTATATATGTAAATCCGCGTAACACCGTTTTTCTCGGTTACAGTGAAATATGCGTTTTCGTCTGTATAAACCCTTGTCCGAACGGAGTCGGGCTGCCATATCGCATACAGTGTGGTTACGGTATCCGATATAAATTTATCGCCCGCATGGTATTCGGGATACAGGGCGTCGTTTGTTCCGCTCCAGCCGAGGAAGGAATATCCCTGCCTTACGGGGACTTCAAGGGGGAGGATAATTCCCACTTGCTCTGTTTTAAAAACGGATTCGGGGGCGTCTTCGCCTCCCGCGGCGTCAAACCGGATTTCATTATTACACTTTTTACAGTAAGTCATAAAAACCCAGCCGTTTTGTCCGTTAACGGTGGTTTTTCCCCAATTTCCGTAAAAATCGGTTATTGTCAGGAGGGTTCCGTACTCAACCTGAGAGATGATTCTGCTGTCTGTCGTCGGCTGAGCTCGGACGTTTAAAAGCTCTGCGGTCGTGGTATAATCTCCCGCGGTATAGCCGTAAGATATTTCTTCATAATCGGGCGTGCCGTAGCCTAAAATATAAGGCGAATTTAATTTGTAATTTACGGTTTGCACCTTTCCCGCACTGTTGCCCTCAATGTCGGTTAATACCGAATCGTTGACCTTATATACAATCCCGACATGCGTAGAATCGCCGGGTACACCGAAGTAAACTATATCTCCGGCGACGGGAACATAATCTCCGCCGTAATAAGAAGCATTTTCGAATTTGTTATGGGATTTAAACCAGGACAAACCGATATCGCAGCTTGCGTGAGACGGAACAACGGTTTTCGGGATTCCCGCCTGATTTGCACACCAGGAAACGAACATTGCACACCACGGATTGTAATTGAGTCCGTACCATTCGCCGTATTTGGTGTTGTCGTTTTTTCCCTCCGTATACCCTATCTGTGTCAGGGCAACGCCGATAATGTCCCTGGCATTGTCACCCGTGTTTTTATATGTATTTTCATATGCTGCATAGCACGGTAATACCGGAGAAATAATAATTAACAGAGTCAATACCGCAGAAATAATTTTTTTAAAAAATTTCATTGAATTTCCCCTATGAAATAATCTCTGATATTATGATAACACATTACATTTTTCGAGTCAATAGTTTTGACTAAATGAATAAATTAAGAAAAATCGCAAAAACACTTGATTTTAATGTCGGAACATAGTAAAATATACCTATAATATTGCGACCGTGCCGGCGAGGTTGCAAGACGCAAAACCGTCTCAAAAATTCATTAGCCGGAGAAAGCTGTTAAAAATGGCATTAGTAACAACAAAGGAAATGTTTAAAAAAGCATACGAGGGCGGTTATGCCATCGGTGCGTTCAACATCAACAATATGGAGATCATTCAGGCGATTACAGAGGCTGCGGGAGAGCTTCGTTCACCCGTTATTCTTCAGGTAAGCGCCGGTGCGCGCAAGTACGCAAAGCAGGAGTATCTTATGGCTCTGGCAAAAGCTGCGGTTGCGGATTCCGGTATCGACCTTGCTCTGCATCTTGACCACGGCGCAGATTTTGAAATTTGCAAGGCGTGCATTGACGGCGGATTTACCTCCGTTATGATCGACGGTTCAAAATATTCCTTCGAAGAGAATATCGAGCTTACGAAGAAGGTTGTTGAATACGCTCATTCAAAGGGCGTTGTTGTTGAAGGCGAGCTTGGAAGGCTTGCGGGTATTGAGGACGATGTAAACGTTAGCGCCGAGGACTCCACCTATACAAAGCCCGAAGAGGTTGAGGAGTTCGTTACAAAGACAGGCGTTGACTCGCTTGCCATCGCTATAGGAACATCGCACGGAGCTTATAAGTTCAAGCCCGAGCAGTGCACAAGAAACGCAGACGGTATTCTCATTCCCCCTCCGCTTCGTTTTGACATTCTTGAGGAGGTTGCAAAGCGCTTGCCCGGCTTCCCGATTGTACTCCACGGCGCCTCCAGTGTTGCGCAGGACTGCGTAAAGGAAATCAATTCCACAGGCGGCGCACTTCCCGACGCCGTAGGAATTCCCGAGGAGCAGCTCCGCAAGGCAGCAACCATGGCGGTATGCAAGATTAACATTGACTCCGATATCCGTCTTGCTATGACGGCGGGCATCCGTCGTGTTCTTTCAAACACGCCCGATGTATTTGATCCCCGCGGTTATCTGAGCGTTGCCCGTGATGAGGTCAAGAAGATGGTTGCCCATAAAATTAAGGATGTTTTGGGCTCCGATAATACTCTTTAATTCTATAAAATACTAATCGGTAGGTGAGAATTTCTCACCTACCTTCTTTAGACAAAAGACCATTAATATTGATATAGAGGAGAGAAAATGAAATATAAGTACCGTGTACAGGTAACAAATCATGACGTTGACTATTCCGGCAATATTAAACCGTCAATAATAATGCGTTATATGCAGGAGGCGGGGGCAAAGCAGCTTGACAGCATTCATCCCAATGCGAGCGAAATGCGTACGGAGCTTGGCTATGCGTTTATTTTAAGCAGAGCAAATATGAGTATTTATGCCCCGATACACACTTATGACGAGCTGGAAATAGAAACATGGCCTTGCGAGGGTAAAGGGGCGGTGTTTACCCGTTGCGCAACGGTTCGCAGAAACTCAAAGCTGGTTGCGGAAATGATTACACGATGGGCGCTTGTAGATATAAATACCCGAAGGCTTGTAAGACACAGTGAATTTGTTCTGCCGCTGGAGACGCATGAGCCTATAGAGCTTGAAAATTTAAGACCCGCAATCCCAAAGGATGCGCCGGTATCTCTTGTAGGCGAGAGAACGGTAACTTACTCACAGACGGATATTAACAGGCACATGAACAATACCTGCTATGCCGATATGTTTTGCGATTTTCTTGATATGGACAAACAGATGGTTGTGAAATTTCAGATTTCGTATATTAACGAAGCCCCGATGGGTGAAACGCTTAAAGTATACAAGCAGCAGGATACAAGCGACTGTTACAGAATGAGAACGGTTCGTGAGGATGGCAGTATTAACGCCGAGGTAGAAATAACGCTTGATAAAATATAACATAAAAATTGCAGTCTTTTCCAAGGATTTCGATTACGGTAAAATGCTTGAATATGAACTGTCCGAAAGGGGCTATAACGTTTTTGGCTTTGATTATTCAACCGTTGCCGACACCGTAATATGCGATATTGACAGCGTGGATATTCAGGACACGGTGCTTTCGGGGACAAATTTAATTACCTTTTCTCGAAAAGAGGGAGCGGACTTAATCAGGCCGTTTTCTGTTTCATCACTTACGGCGCTTATTGACGAGCGTTCAAGGAAAAGAGATCCAAACAAGGCTATTCCCGTTTTGGATATGAAAAAGCGGAAATTGTATTATCGTTCAAAGGAGCTTAGCCTGTCACCCTTGGAAGCTAAGCTTTATAATGAATTAATCAAAGCCAACGGTGAAGCCGTGTCTAAAACCGACCTGTTTTTACTGTTTAAATCCTGTAGGGGAAACGACACAAACAGTCTGAGAGTTCTGGTCAATACCGTTAGACGTAAAATAAAAAAGGAGTTTTCGCTTGATATCATAGAAAACGTGCGGGGCGAGGGCTACAGAATAAACAGTCCCGTTAATTATGATAATTAAAATGCGTAAAAAAAATTCCCCGAAACGGATAAATGCCGTTTCGGGGAATTTTTTATTTTGTCACGAAGGTTAACGTAAGCGGGTTTTCCGTTTTATAGCCTGCGGCGTCTGTTGCCGAAAACGTAACGGTATATTCTGTCGACGGCGAAAGACCGCCGATAAATTTTTGCATTGTATCGGGCGCGTTTTCAAGATGATTATACCCGTTATAGTTTCTTTGGGAAACCGTATTTCCGTTTTCATCGGTTATTGTCAAAACATAGTGTGTTATGCCGTTTTTACTCATCGCCTTGGGAAGTCTGAGCGTTACGGAATTAGATGTGAGACTTGCGATTTCGACCAACGAGTGTCTTAAAAAGAACGGGGGAACCGAATACATTTTTGTACCGGTGTATGTGAAGGTCGATAAGTCATACGGCTTTTCAATGTAAAAGTTAAGCTCATTGTCGGGATGGTCGGTATTGTCTGTTGTCCTGAAGAATCTGTCGTGATAAATGTTGTATGGACGGATAAGAACAGAACCGTTTTTATCAATTTCAACTATCATGAACGATTGCGCTTCGTTGTATTTCGCATTGGCAGAGCTTTCATACGAAACACCTGAAGTATATGAGCCGAGGGTTCCCATATTAACCGCAGTATATTTATTCTGATAAACTGTGTTCAGGGACAAAGGCGAATGCCAATGACCGGAGAAATCGACGACACCGGGATACTTTGAAAGCAGACCGTTAAATTCCTTTGTCAGGGAATTTGACGAAGCGTATTGAGGATGATGCTGAAAAACTATAATCGGAGCTTCGCCCTTTGTATCGCTGTATGCCGAAGACAACTCCTTGTCTAACCACTCATACTTTGTGTAGTACGCCTGTTCGCCTTCGTTAATAGGTGATACGCCGATAAAATGAATACCGCCTATTACCTTGTGTACGTCTTCTTCGGCGTCAATTATCTCACATATTTCATCGGCTGTCAGCGTTGTCTTTTGAAATTCGTGGTTGCCCAATACAGATATAAATTTCGTTCCGCTGCGAATATTGGATTTTGCTATTCTGATATATTCCTCGAATTCTGCTTGCTGTGCGTGCTCGGATAAGTCGCCCGCAACGATAATTGCGTCGAGACCCTTATATTCGCTGCTGTCTGCGTAGGCGTATGCTTGCTTAAACATTTTTGCGAAATTTTCCGACGGCAGTGAATCCGCAGAGCTGATATGAATATCCGACGCAACGGCAAAGCGTAGAACGGGCTTAAAAGACGGATAAGTATCAATTTTTTCAGGAACTGTGTTTTCCGAAGCATAACCGTCAAACGAGTGAAGGACAGCTGCAATCTGAGCTCTCGCAGCGTTACTGTCGGGAGCCAGCGTTGTTTTATTTAAACCGCAAAGTAGCTTTTCGCATACGGCAAATGATACTGCCTTATGGCTCCAGTGATTTGATTTCGGAGCGTCGGTATAATTGCTTAAATCGGCATAATAGGATGTATCAAGGCCCAAATACACGGCATATTTCATAAAAAACATTGCCATTTGGGCTCTGGTTAATTTTTTACCGACGCCAAAGCGGTCCTGAGATAATCCGCTGCAAATTTTATTCTTGACGCCCCAGTTTATTGCATTTGTATACCATTTTCCGTCCTCGACGTCGCAGAAGACAGCTCCGTTATGTTCGGCTTTGACAATTTTTGAACCGTCATAAGCCCACAAAACGGTGATAAACATTTCTCTTGTTACCGCTTTTTCGGGAGCAAAGGTGTTTTCGGCGACGCCGACCATATATCCGTTATCGGCACACCATTTTACCGAATCATAATACCATGCGGATGAATCGACATCAATATAACTCATTTTCGCTCCGACGGAAAAGGGAAGCACCGTCAGTACCGTAATTATGAAAAGAGCAATACAAAGTAATCTTCTCATAATGATCTCCTTTGACATTAGTTTTCAAAATTATAACATATTTACATAAAAAAAGTCAACTTAAAATACCGTTATTGGTAATTTTCTAATTAAGCGTTCAAAGCATAACGGCAATTAAATACGGGGTCGATAAAAAAACGGCCGCATATTTAATTTATGCGTTCTAATTTGACATATTTTTTGATGCAAAGGGTATATGATGGTATTACTAAGAAAACGGCGGTGCGCAATGAATGAAGTAATTTATGCGGATATTTTATTTATAATAAATTTCAGTATGGACTTTCTGTCTCTATTGTTAACCTCAAAGCTGATGCGCTTAAAGGCTAAAACGGCGGCACTGGTAATATCCTCCGCCATCGGAGCTGTATTTGCGGTAGCGTCTACGGTGTTTTCGGGAAACGGTTACGTAACTCAAATATTGAATTTTGCCGTTTCGGTGCTTATGTGTTATATTTCATTTTCACTAAGGGGCTTTTTTACATACATATCGGCCAGCGTCGTTCTGTACGGCGTTGGATTTGCTCTGGGCGGCATAATGACGGTATTTTATACCTTTCTCAATAACAGATACTCTCCGAGAACGGCGGTCATAAACGGTGATTCAGCGGTGATGTTCAGCTCTGTTCCCATTCGGTATTTTGCATTGCTTGCGCTGATTGCGGGGATAATATCGTTTGCTTGGGGGATGATATTAAGGCGCCGTAAGGCAAGAAGCGTAACGTTAGAGATAACGGTTAACGATAAAGAGGAAACGCTGAACGCTCTTTGCGACAGCGGAAATATGCTATCGGATCCGATAAGCGGACTGCCGGTAATATTAATCCGAGAGGAATGCTCAAAAAAACTGCTTCCCGAAGAAATATTCTCCGAATTGAAAAACGGAGACTATTCAGGGCTTGCCGAGATAGAAAACGAGGATTTGCTGGCTTATTCCTTTAGGCTTATACCTGCGCACGGCGTCGGCGGAGAGCAGATGCTTATCGGCTTCCAAAGCGACAAGATTATAATAGACGGCAATCTGAAATGCGCTGTTTGCGCCGTTTGCAGCGACAGCACCGTTTTAGACTACGACGCAATCGTACCGGCAGAAATATGTGATTAAAGGAGGATAAAATGAGTATCATTTCCGTTATTAAAAATTTAAAAAGAAAGCTTATAAAAAAAGACACCAGCGTTCTCTACATTCACGGTCCGCAGAGTCTGCCCGCTCCGTTGCCGCCGGAAAAGGAAAACGAGCTGATAGGTAAAATCGCCTTTGATAATGAGGCGAGAATGATACTGATAGAGCATAATTTAAGACTTGTTGTATATATAGCCAAGCGCTTTGAAAATACGGGAGTCGGAATTGAGGATTTAATTTCCATAGGCACAATCGGTCTTATCAAGGGCGTCAATACATTTGAACCGACGAAGAATATCAAGCTTGCGACATATGCGTCAAGATGTATTGAAAATGAAATTCTGATGTACATACGCAAAAGCTCCAATCAGAGAAACGATATGTCGATAGAGGAGCCGCTTAATATTGATTGGGACGGGAACGAGCTGTTGCTTTGCGATGTTCTCGGTACGGACGATGACAGCGTGTATAGGAATATTGAATCCGGCGAGGAGAAAAAAATATTACTGGATGCGATTAAAACGCTGAATAAGCGTGACCGCGAAATAATTATATTGCGCTTTGCGCTCGGAGGCGGCAGAGAATACACTCAAAAAGAGGTTGCGGAAAAAATGGGTATTTCTCAGTCTTATATATCGCGCCTTGAAAAGAAAATAATATCCAAGCTGAAAAACGAAATAGGTGTTTTATAATAAATAAAAGCAACGCCGGATTTGTCCCGGGCGTGATAAGGGTGTTTTTTAAGAAGAACCGGTGTAATCTCAATTGAACGGGGTTACACCGCTTTTCTTTTTTGCGCTTATGACACGTATTTCAGCGTCTTCGATTTTTTCTTCATATCTTCCATCTTGCTGAAAAGGATTGAATCATATTAGCTCATCCAAATGCTTTCGAAAGCCTTTGGATGTAAACTGCGCTCCACGATCGGAATGGAATATAATTCCTGCAGATTTTCTTCTATTAGCAATAGCTAAATTTAAGGTGTCAACAGCAAGCTGCGTATCAATTCTATCAGATCAAAGTTTTGTTTTAAGTGCGGCGCAGAGCTCAAGGATAACGCTGAGTTTTTCATCAAGGCGCAGAGCCTGTAAAAGCTCCGGATAAGCCTGAAACGTCGAGGTTATAGCAGCGGGCGAAACCGTAACCGTAACCGTCATACAAGGTGTATACTGCTGTGAGAGAATCGGCATTCTTACAGGTAATAATATTGCCGTCTCCAAAACGGACAGGTCAACATCATAGGCGACGCAGACTGTGTATACTGCATAGAAGGCAGTATGAGCAAATGCAAATTACCGGAATCGGAGCATACGAAATATCAAATAAGAAAAGGTGCGGAAAAACCGCACCTTTAACTGTTTTGTTCGCCGGTCAAATATTGCTCTTCGTTGACAAGCGTCTCTTCCTCGGACGTCTGTTCGTATTCGGGGTCAATAAATTCACGTAAATGTCCGTAATAGTCATAGTCGAGAATCGCCTTTGAAAGGGTAAATATATCTTCTACGTAATTCTGCCACTGCGTCAGCTGCTTTTCATCCGGATAATCTTCTTCATTTTCCGAAAGATATGTGCATTTTCCGGTATTTCCGTTAAGCATCACCCTGTCGTTAATGAAGCTCTTGTTTGAAAGAATGGCGATGTGATCACAGTCGGCTAAAATGTCCTTGCCTAAAATCAGTCTTGAATCATAAGTAAATCCGAAAAGATTAAGCAGAGTAGGTAAAATATCAATCGAGGAGCATGGAGTATCTATCTCGATAGGCTTATCAAATCCTCCGTACCAGCAGATAAACGAATTTTGATATCTGCCGAAATCGGTATCGATTTCCTTTCCGGCAAGCTCGTTATACTCTGTTTCGGACAGACCGTAAGGATAGTGGTCGTTTGTAAGTACAATAACGGTGTTCTTATCAATATTTAATTGAACAAGGCGGTCCATAATGTATGTAAGCGCCTTTTCAAGCTCAAGATTACATGCGATATAGGAAAGCACGGTCTCGCTGGTATAGTCGAGTCCCTCTACCAACGAACGGTTTTTCGCCGACATAACATTGTTCCAGTTATATTGATAATGACCGGAAAACGTCATATAATATGCGAGAAATTGCTTGTCGGATGAAATGTAATCGTCTGCCGACGCAACCATCATGTCGTAGTCGGACGACGGCCAAGATACGGGAATGGCAAGTCCGCTGTCGGGCGCCTTGAAGATATATCCCATATTCGGGTGGGACAGGTATCTTGAGTAGTACGTGCCGTAATAGTTATGGTATGCATAACCCTGCACCCCGGCGCTTTTAAACATATTGCCTAACACATAAGGTAAATAATTGTCGGAGGAACCAATAAAGGAGTTGTCTGTTTTACTTCTCAGTAAATCAGGGAAGCAGCCCATATTAAATGCGTATTCGCCGTTTGTCGTATTTGAATCAAAGGGGGAATAAAAATTATTAAATACAAAGCCTTCGGTTGAGAGCTTGTAAAGGGTAGGCGTCAGCGTTGGGGATATGAAATATTTTGAAAATGACTCGCAGCACAGCATTATAAGATTACAGTTCTTGAAAATGCCTGTGTACTCGTTTTTAGGAGTAGGAGCGACATTTTTAAAATAAGTGTCAAGAGTTTTAAGATTTTCGTCGGTGTCCTGCGAAATCAGCTTATCAAAATCAATATCTATAACATTGTATTTGTCGCTTGAATACTCAATGGGGGTATCGACTTCATCCTTAGGCTTTTCATTGTCGATAATAATGGGTTCTTCGGTTTCGGTAACCTCATTTTCATTTTCCGGGTCTTTTTCTTCAAGTGTGAGAAGCTTAATTTTTGATGTGTTGTATAAATCGGGAAAAACAATATTAGCAATTTCAAGCCTTGCCGTAGTCATTACTCCGAGACGATTAACGGAAATATCCGTGTTCGCACTGTTTGAAAAGTAAGCGGAATAGTTGGAATAAGGACCTGTACCGCCTATTATCAGGGAGGACAGGCAAATTAAATGCAAAACGGCGATTAATGCAAGCCTTATAACAATGCGTTTTCTGCCGATTTTTTCAAAAACCAGCTTTTTCTTTTTGACTGCCTTTACGGTAAATATAAACGGCAGAGCCAACAGAATTATAACGAAAATCAGCTGGAGAACGGTAAAAATCATATTTCTCCAGAAATTAATAATTGCATTACCGCCGATTTTGAAAAGATATATCTGAAGATATTGTTGAAAAATCTCGTGATAAACCAGCTGAATTATAAAAAACAGGGAGATGACCCCGATTACGGAGCAATAGATTATGCCGTTGGTTTTTTCGGAAAAAATCGAACAGATAACGGAAATAAACAATCCTAAGGGAATAGAAAAAAGTATAGGAATAAAAATGTTAAAGTTTATGGAGAAAATCGTGGCAATATGTAAAATAAGCTCAAGAAAAATGATTGTAACTATTGGGAAAACTATCGGCTTAAGCTTTATTTTCAACTTTTGTTGCTTTAATGTCGAATCCAAAATAAACCTCCGATTTGAAATTTTGTTCACATTTAAACATAATTATACCATATTCTTTGCCATAAAACAACGGCATTTGTCACAATTAAATGTAAAAAAATTTGTCGAAAATGACAGTTTAAAAAAATTGGAGAAAAAAATGACAAAAACCTCTTTACAAACCGTAAGCGATGCGTTATAATGGTCCCAGTCACATAACAGCAGCACGACAGATATTGTTCGGATATGATATACCAAGCTTATGGTAGTCTCTCGTATACGGCGTACCTGTTGTGTTCTATTTATGGGGCTTTTTTTGCTTTTAGTGATTGATTTTAATCTGTTTATATGATATAATATAATGAATATCTATACTATAATGAAAAGGAATGGCGAAAAACCTAAAATATAAAATGTCCAGATACATAGAAAAACTTGAAATGGCAACGTTGCCTACAATAGCGCTGAACGGAATAGTAGCTTTTCCCATGCTTCCGCTCAGCTTGGAGCTGACCGAGCAGTCCGATATAGATACTGCAAAAAAAGCAAGCGAGTCTCAGGAAAAGCTGTTTTTGATTTCGTTAAAGGGAATGCCCGAGCCTACTCTGACGGAAAAACAGCTTTACAGAGTCGGCACCGTTTGCAATATAAAGCAATTTTTAATGCTTCCGGATCAAAACGCAAGGCTTATTGTCGAGGGCGTGTCGAGAGCAGAGCTTCTGCGCTTTGAAAGCAAGGACGGCTTTGTTCATTGCGACGTCATGACGAAAACAGTCAGCGTAGCAGAGGGCACAATCAAGAGCGAAGCGCTTATTTACGAGGTTATTGCACAGTTTGACGAATTTGTAAAATTCATTCCCAAGGCTTCGCCCGATTTGATTGCCGCAGTAAAAACCATTAAGGAGCCGAGTCTGTTCTGCGACTTTGTGGCAAGCAACGTTCTTGTAAACAATGCCGATAAGCAGGAGATATTAAACGAATTCGATCCGGTGGCAAGACTTAAAAAGCTTGCCTTCATGATGGCTAAAGAATTGAAAATTCTCGAAACCGAGCTTGATATTCATAAGAAGGTAAGAGAAAAATTAGACAATAATCAAAGAGAGTATTATCTTCGGGAGCAAATTAAGGTCATTCAGTCCGAGCTTGGCGATGTCGGCGAGGACAGCGAAATCGACGAGTACTACGATAGGATAATAGGGGCTAAGCTGCCCCGGGAGGTTGAAGACAAGCTGATAAAGGAGCTTCACCGACTGGAAAAAACTCCGTACAGCTCCGCTGACGCCACAGTTCTTCGCAATTATCTCGATACCTGCCTTGACATTCCGTGGAACAGGCAAACGAAGGATAAAATTAATGTTAAGGCGGCAAAAAAGGTGTTGGACAACGACCACGACGGTCTGACCAAGGTGAAGGAAAGAATTCTTGAATTTCTTGCGGTAAAGCAGCTTAATCCGAAAATTAATAATCAGATTATCTGTCTTGCAGGCCCTCCCGGAACAGGCAAAACAAGTATTGCCGCCTCAATTGCGAAAGCTATGGGAAGAAAATATGTACGCGTTTGTCTCGGAGGCATACGTGACGAGGCCGATATTCGGGGTCACAGAAAAACTTATGTCGGCGCAATGCCGGGCAGAATAGTTACAGCAATAATTAATTCAAAGGTCAGAAACCCTCTTATTTTACTTGACGAGGTTGACAAAATGGGCGTCGACGGCAGAGGCGATCCTTCCTCCGCCCTGCTTGAGGTGCTCGACAGCGAACAAAACCGCAATTTCCGTGACCATTTTACAGAAATACCCCTTGATTTGTCGGAGTGTATTTTCATAGCAACGGCAAACGATATTTCCAATGTGCCGGGTCCGTTGCGTGACAGAATGGAAATAATCGAGCTTGACTCGTATAACAGGTATGCAAAGCTTAACATTGCAAAACATCACCTCATTCGCAAGCAGAGAGAGGCTCACGGACTTACGGCAAAGCAGATAAAAATAACCGATGACGCCGTACTCGAGCTGATTGATTACTATACCTCGGAAGCGGGCGTCCGCAACCTTTCCAGAGAAATTGCGTCTCTTATGAGAAAGGCGGCAAGAAAAATAGCCGAGGAAGGTCTTACGGGGATAAAAATTACATCAAAGGATGTCGCCGAATACCTCGGCAACAGAAAAAACATACCGGATAGGATATCCGAGTGCGACGAGATAGGCGAGGTAAACGGACTTGCATACACATCTGTCGGCGGAGAGATGCTGAAAATTGAGGCAACCTCCATGAAGGGAACGGGTAAGCTTGAATTAACCGGCTCTCTCGGCGATGTAATGAAGGAGTCGGCTCAGGCCGCGCTTACCTATACCAGGGCGAATGCCGAAAAATTCGGGATAAATCCCGATTTTTACAAAAACAGCGATATTCATATTCACGTACCGGAGGGTGCGGTACCTAAGGACGGTCCAAGCGCAGGTGTGACAATTACAACGGCGATGGTAAGCGAGCTTTCCAAAATTAAGGTACACCGAGATGTTGCGATGACGGGTGAAATCACCTTAAGGGGTAAAATTCTTGCCATCGGCGGTCTGAAGGAAAAAACAATGGCGGCGTTTAAGGCGGGTGTAAAAAGGGTAATAATACCGTATGATAACAAGCGTGATATTGATGAGCTTGACCCGATTGTACGTGAAAATCTTGAATTTTTCCCGTGCCGTACGCTTGACGAGGCGCTGGATATTTCACTTGTAAAGGAACAGTAATGCAGTTAAATTTAAATAATGCGAGACTCGGCATTTGTGCGGGAGACGCAAAGCAATTTCCGAATACTCCTCATCCGCAGATTATTTTCTCGGGCAGGTCGAACGTCGGAAAAAGCTCGCTGATAAACACCCTGCTGGGAAGAAATTCGCTTGCGAGGGTCAGCTCCTGTCCGGGTAAAACAATAACGGTGAATTTTTACGATATAGACTCGAAGCTGTATTTTGTAGACCTTCCGGGATACGGCTTTGCAAAAAGGACGCCTCAGGATAAGAAAAAATGGTCCGCCCTTGTCGAGGAATTCTTCTCCTTTGTTGCGCTCAGCGATGAAAAGAGACTGGTAGTTCAGCTGATTGATATGAAGGTCGGCGTCACAAAAGATGACGCTGTAATGCTCGACTGGCTGAATGAAACCGGCACTGATTACATAATTTGTGCGACGAAATGCGATAAGCTCAATAAAACAGACTATAATAAGAGTCTTCAGGCATTGTTTGATAACGTGCATATAGAGCCGGATACCGATATTTTTCCGTTTTCGGCTTTAAAGGGCACGGGAAAGCAGCAGCTTTTGAATTTTATTACGGAATACGCAGGTATATGATATGTTAACACAATTATTTCGGTACGGATTCGATAAGGATATTTTGATTCAGGTATTATTAAGCATCCCGGTCATTATTTTCTCACTTTCAATTCACGAGTGCGCTCATGCTGTTGCGGCAAATGCGCTCGGCGACCGAACTGCAAGAAATATGGGCAGAATGACCTTAAATCCGTTAAAACATCTTGACCCCGTCGGAACTCTGCTGATGTTGATTTGCGGCTTCGGTTGGGCAAAGCCGGTTCCGATAAACGCAAGAAATTTCCGATACGGTAAATTATCTCCGAAATGGGGAATGGCTGTTTCCGCATTGGCGGGACCCTTTTCAAACTTGTTGCTCGGATTTATTTCCTATCAGATTTTCTATTTGTCATGTTTGCAATATTTTGAAACTAATTCGGATTTTTGGCTTATTGTTTACATGCTGTTTTTGGTATTTGCAACATTGAATACCTATCTTGCAATATTTAATCTGCTTCCCATACCGCCTCTTGACGGTTCGAGAATACTCTTTACGTTTTTGCCTGCAAGATATTATTTTGAGATAATGAAATATGAAAGATACATTTCGATTATCGTTATGGTGCTTTTGGTGTCGGGAGGGCTTTCAAGACCTCTTTCCGCAGTTTCCGGCGGATTGATAAAGCTTTACGATATGTTTGCGTCGGCAGTATACGGCAAGGGTATTTCACTTGCAAGGTTTATTATCTGAAATGGAAGAGCTTAGCTTTAAGTTAGAAACGTTTGAAGGTCCGCTTGACCTGCTGTTGTCGCTGATTTCAAAAAATAAGGTAAATATCTATGATATTCCCATTTCGCTTATTCTCGAGCAGTATCTCGAATATCTTGAGAAAATGCGTAAAATGGACATGGATATTGCGGGTGAATTTATTGTCACGGCGTCGGAGCTGATGCTTATTAAAAGCAGAATGATGTTACCGAAAAGCGTGTTAGACGATGAAGAGGAGGACCCGAGAGCAAGGCTGGCGTCTGCGCTTATTGAGTATAAGAGGGCAAAGGAAGCGGCGAAGCTTCTGTCGGAGAACTACGGTGCCTTTGCCGGCAGATATGCCAAAAAAACAGATGAAAAGCCGTATGAAAGCATTCCTGTATTAACCGACCAGGACCCTTTGCTGTTGGAGAAAGCGTTTATCAGAATTTTTGAGCGAAGCAGAAAATTAAAGTCGATGCTCAATACTCCGAATTCACTCCAAAATCTTTTAAATCACAGGGTAACGCCGATACCGGAGAGAATAATAGGCATAATGCGGTATCTTTACAAAAACGGTAACGCTTCATTTGAGGAGATACTCCTGCAGGGAGAAACACGTTCGGATGTCATTGCTTCATTCGGAGCGCTGCTGGAGCTGTTAAAGGTTCGAAGATTGTTGATAGACGTAGCTTCACCTCAGGACAATCCCGTATTCACTATGGTAACGGAAGGAAGAAGAAGAGATGCAGGAAGAAAATGAAATAATTGGACAAAGCGACGATGAAATGAAAAAGGTTATAGAGGCGGTGCTTTTTGCGTCGGGAGACCCGATAAGCTATGAAAAGCTTTCAGAGGTTTTGGGGATTACGGCGGGAGAGGTAAAAAAACTTTGCCGTGAATTTTCAAAGGAGTACGAAAATCGGGGAATAATGCTTCTATGCTACGACACCTCCTGTCAGCTCTGTACCAAGGAAGCTTACGAGGAGGAAATCAAGGATGCTCTCGGAATTCGCAAAAACGGAGCCTTATCTAATTCCTCGCTTGAAGCGCTTGCAATTATCGCATATAATCAGCCGGTTACAAGAGCATATGTCGAGCAGGTTCGGGGAGTCGATTCCTCATATGCCTTTAACGTTCTTTTGACGAGAGAGCTGATTGAGGTTCGGGGCAAGCTTGATGTTCCGGGAAGACCGAATTTATATGCAACGACAAAGAATTTTCTTCGTGTGTTCGGTCTTAGCTCTCTTGAGGATTTGCCTAAGCTTGAGCTGATGTTCCCCGAGGCGTCCTTTAAGACGGTCGACGGTGAGCAAATTACAATGAATATTGAATAAGAGGATATAAATATGAATGATAATAATATAAGCGATATTATTCGCTCGTCGCTTGAAAATGCAAAGGGGATGATTTCCTCCGATACGGTTATCGGGGAGCCTATCGAAACCTCATCCGGCACAACGGTCATTCCTCTGTCAAAGGTCAGCGTAGGTATTGCCAGCGGCGGTGTTGATTATGACAGTAAGAAGGACGAGGGCAAAAATTTCGGAGGCGGAGGCGGTACGGGAATTGTAGTAACGCCTGTCGGATTTCTTATTGTCAAGTCCGACGGAAGCGTTGAAATTCTCAATATGGACGGCCCTGTGGACCCCGTTTCTCGGGAATTGTCGGACATAGTATGCTCTTTGGTAAAAAAGGCGCCGGAGCTTCTATGCAAGTTAAAAAAATCATTTAAGGGAAAAGAGGACGGGGAATGCGCATTTGACGAAGAAGAGGCAGAGCCTGGGGATATCTCCGAGGAAATAACAGCGGAAAAAAACATATAAACAGACAGAAATTATGGCATATTTTGCCGCCTGTTTCGATATAATTCAATTACCGATAGAGAAAAGAGGCGGAGTATGTTATTTAAAAAAATTTTTTGTCTGTTAATGTCAGTTTTTATTGCCTGCATTGTTTGTTTACCGTGCCTTGCCAAGGATGAATCATGGGTTACGGCTCACAGCGCAGTTCTTTACTGTCCCGAAAACGGCGAATTCCTGTATGAAAAAAACGCCGACGAATTTTCATTGATTGCCAGCCTTACAAAAATTATGACGGCTGTCGTCGTTATTGAGAACACAAGTCCGCAGGAAACGGTGTCGGTAGATAAAGCTGCGGTGGGAGTTGAAGGCTCCAGCGCATATCTTTGCGCAAATGAACTTTTGACCGTTGAGAATTTACTGTACGCTCTCTTGCTTGAGAGCGCAAATGACGCCGCGGTTGCGTTGGCAATTCATACATCGGGGAGCGTTCCCGAATTCGTTAAGCTAATGAACAAAAAGGCCGAGGAGCTCGGTATGTCCGAAACTCACTACGAAAATCCTCACGGTCTGGACTCCGACGGTCACGGCTCAAGCGCAAGAGATTTGGCTATTTTGTCGGCGTATGCGCTTAAAAATGAGGAGTTCTTAAAAATAACGCAAACGAAGTCGATTCACATTGACGATTGCGACGGTAAAAATTCTCACTATTTTATTAACCATAACCGAATGCTGTCAATCTACGACGGAACCGTAGGAATAAAAACGGGCTATACAAAATCGAGCGGAAGATGTCTTGTAAGCGCCGCAAAGAGAAACGGAGTTACGCTGATTGCCGTAACGCTTAATGCGCCGAATGACTGGAACGACCACCAGATAATGCTTGATTACGGATTTTCCGCAGTGAAAAGCGTTTTGTTGCCTGATGCTTTGACGACCTTTGAGATAAACGTTGTTTCCGGTTCAAAATCGACGGTAAAAGCGAGTGCGGAAAGTCAGAGCTTTGTATTTGACCGGGCTGTAGATACAAATACAAGCACGGTATTTCTCAAACAGTTTTATTTTGCGCCGATAAAAAAGGGCGATATTATCGGCTCAATTGTCTATTTTTACAACGGTGATGTAATTGCTTTCGTGCCTATAAGAGCGGAAGAGAATTCCGACGAAATAAAATATAAAAGAAGCTTTTTGGAAACGATTGCTTATTTTTTCAGATAGGATAATGAAATGAAGGAACAGCAAAGACTGCAAAAATACATATCGGATTGCGGGCTGATGTCGAGAAGAAGAGCCGAAGCCGAAATTGCAAATGGAGCGTTTAAGGTTAACGGTGAGGTAGCCGAGCTTGGCACAAAGATTGTGCCGGGTGAGGATCAGGTTATTTATCACGATAAGGAAGTGAAGCTGAGAACTGACCGTTATACCTATATAATGCTGAATAAGCCTGTCGGATATGTAACGACAATGAGGGATGAGCAGGGCAGAAAATGTGTTTTCGACCTTGTATCGGACTTGGGCAAAAGGGTATATCCCATCGGCAGGCTTGATATTATGAGCGAGGGGCTTCTGTTAATGACGGATGACGGCGAGCTGGCAAATAAGCTGACACATCCGAAATATCATATTCCGAAGATATACCGTGTAACGACCGACAGAGCGGTCAGTACCGAGGAAATAAATGCGCTTAAAGAACCGATGGAGATAGACGGCTATAAAATTAAGCCCTGTAAATGCACTTTAATTACGCAAAACAGATATTCGTCGGTTTTACAGATGACTCTGTATGAGGGCAGAAACAGACAAATCAGAAAGATGCTTGAATCCATGGATATAGGTATTCGTTCGCTTCGACGAATATCAATAGGAGATATAAAGCTCGGAAATTTGCCGAGGGGAAAGTGGCGAAGGCTTACTAAATCTCAAACAGATTATCTTAAAACTTATAAAAATAAATGAAAGAAGAAACAAAATATGCTTGAAGTACATCCGGTTGAAAGTAAAGAAGAACAGAAGAATATATGTGCAATGTGCGGCATTGAATACAATGCGGATTTGTTGTGTTATGCAGCATATGTTGATGAAATTTTAGTGGGAGCGTCACAATTTAAGCTGGATAAGGAATGTGGAAAGGTATTTGATATTTCCAATACCGTTGGAATAGAAGACGAAAACGCACTGTTCGTCATGGGCAGAGCGACGCTTAATTTTATTGACTTGTGCGGCGTTCATTTAGCAGAATATGTCGGAAAAATTTGTAACGAGTCACTTTTAAAGCAAATAGGATACCGTAAGAATGACAGCGGAGCTTGGACTGTAAATCTTTTGGGATTTTTTGAGGCTCCCTGTCAGCATGGCGGGAATAAGTGATAAACAATCACAGGAAAAAAATGGAAATCGACCCTTTTTTTAGGGACTTTATGCAATTTGCATAAAGTCCCTAACTTTATTTCGTGAAAGATTACGATTAATATGCTCTTGCAATAATTACCAATATTTGGTATAATATCGTTACAAACAAAAATTTAAAACGGAGTGTGTAAAAATATGGAACAAAACATAAGAATTCTGATTGTAGACGAAAATGCGGAATTTCGCAAAAGCTGCAGAGATAATTTATCCGGCTTCGGATATCGCATGATTGACGAAGCCGCAGACGGGGACGAGGCGCTTTTTCGAATTGAAAAAACACATCCGGACGTTGTAATCATCGACGCCTGGGTTTCAAAGGTAGAGACGGTAAATGTTATCCGAAATTCGCAAAGATTTGACTACGGCGACGATATCGCTCCCGACTTTATTGTTTGCTCTATTCTTAACAATCAGAATCTTTTTTCGGAAATGCTGTCGTGCGGCGCAAAATACTGCATCCTTAAGCCTCTTGACTATTCCAATCTCTCCGAGAGGATATCAAGAATATGTCTTGGCAGAAAGCAAACCGTATTAGAGGGTGAAGGCAGTCTTAAAAAAGAAAACGATATGGAAACAAGAGTGACGAAAATTATTCATCAAATCGGAGTTCCGGCTCATATCAAGGGATACCAGTATTTGAGAACCGCTATTCTTATGGCAATTGAAGATTCCGATATAATAAATTCCGTTACGAAAATTCTTTACCCCGGCGTTGCGAAAAAGTATCAGACAACCTCAAGCCGCGTAGAGAGAGCTATTCGTCATGCTATTGAGGTCGCCTGGGACAGAGGGGATATCGAAACGCTGAATTTTTATTTCGGATATACAATCCATAATACAAGAGGCAAGCCTACAAACAGTGAGTTTATAGCTATGATTGCGGATAATTTAAGGCTGTCTAAAAAGTATTCCTGATTGATTTTTTTTGCGTTAATTATAAATTTTGGAACATTGAGCTAACATTTATTTTGTACAATAGGTAATTGCATATTTTTATCCCTTTATCCGTCCTTAAGACGGAAAACACACCTCCCTTTGCATGATACATATGGTATGCGAAGGGAGGTGTGCATTTTTTATTCGATAAAACTTTTTAAAATAAAGTCAGCCCTTAAAGCTCGGCAAGACCCTCTGAAATTCCCAAAGCGATAATTCCTATAATAACAAGAATTACCGAAATATACTGGGATTTTTTCATTTTTTCATGTAATACCACGGCGGAGAGCAGAACGGAAATTACACAGTATGAAGCAATCATGGGGGCGGCAACAACAGGGTTTCTTGCCATTGCAAAAACATAGAATATCTGACCGAACTGTTCGCACAGGGACGCTGCAATATTTGATTTTTGCTTTTTGGTAAAGGGATTAAACGGCTTTTTTTCCTTGAATAAGAGGAACAGCCAAATAATAATTCCGCATGCAAAAAACGTTAAGCCGTAAAGAATCAGCACATCTATTTCACCTAAACCGAGCCCTTTTTCACCGTCGAGGATAATTCCGTCGGCGGCAGTTCCTACGGTATCAAAAATACAATAGAGCAACGGGAAAATAAGTGCCAATGCGCCGAAACGGTATTTCTTGCTTTCAATCGGATTTTCGCTTTTTGAAAGCCGCTGTTCGACGACGGCGAGTAAAACAACGCCTACGATAATAACGAAAGTACCGGCGCCGTCAAGGATAGAATACTCATCCGAAACAGAGGTTATTCTGCCTGTAACCACAAAATAAACCAGCATTGCAATCATAGAAAAAGCGCCGGACGCATTCTGTATCGGAGATATAATGGAAAGCTCAAGATATCTTAGACCCGCATATCCTATTACCATTGAAATAATATATGACAAGGACGCCGGGGAGTATTTGACAGCGTTAGTGACAAGAGACGAAACGGAAAACGCTGTTTCCGAAAACGGCAGAAGAATTAACGCCGTTACTCCCATGATCAAGCCGACCCAAATTGCGGTGCGAAGGTGAGAGTATCTGTCATTTTCATCAGAGCCTTTTTTGTAAAATAAATCGGCAAAGCCCCAGCCGAATGTAGCGATAAGTGCAAATAAGAACCACATAATTTTAAATTTCCGGATTGCAAAGACCTCGGTCGAGCATTTTTTGAATTGACATTAAAATGCCGAGCTTTGCATGATTCCAGGTTAATCCTCCTTGAAAGTATACTGCATACGGTTCCCTTATCGGACCGTCTGCGGAAAGCTCGATAGACGAGCCCTGAACAAATGCGCCCGCAGCCATTATTACCTCGCTGTCATAGCCGGGCATTGCCCACGGAACGGGCGTAACATAGCTGTCAACGGGAGCCGCCGACTGAATCCCCTCGCAGAAGGCCTCCATTGCTTCCTTTGAGCCGAGCTCAATGGCCTGAATGATGTCGTGTCTTTCCTGCGCTGCGCCGGGAACGGCTTTAAAGCCCATCTTCTCATAGCAGTTTGCTGCGAAAACAGCGCCCTTAAGAGCGGAAGCTACAACCGTCGGTGCCAAAAACAGTCCCTCAAAAAATGAAGGCATTGTGCCGAGGTTAGGACCGACCTCCTTGCCAAGACCCGGGGCGGACAACCGGAAGGCGCAGCGCTCGATTAAGTCATTCCTACCGCATATGTAGCCACCTACGGGCGCAAGACCGCCGCCGAGATTTTTTATCAGCGAACCGACAACCATATCGGCGCCGACGTCAGAAGGTTCAAGCTCTTCAACAAGCTCTCCGTAGCAATTGTCTACCATGCATATAATGTCGGAGCGTATTTCCTTTACTGTCCTTATGATTTCCCCGATTTCAGCGACAGAAAGCGTCGGTCGCGTTGCATAGCCCTTTGAACGCTGAATGGTAACAAGCTTTGTTTTTTTACCGACGGCTTTTTTCAGTGCGTTTAAGTCAGCCCTGCCGTCGTCGGTTAAATCAACCATTTTGTAGGTGACGCCGTATTCGGCAAGAGAGCCGACGCTCGGGCGAATCCCTATAACCTCTTCCAAAGTGTCATAGGGTGCGCCGACAGCCGAGATTAATTCGTCTCCGGGCAGTAAATTTGCCGACAGAGCTAATGCTAAGGCGTGAGTACCGCATGTGATTTGCGGTCTAACCAGAGCGCTTTCGGTGTGAAAAATGTCGGCGTAAACCTTTTCGAGCGTATCTCTTCCTATGTCGTTGTAGCCGTAACCCGTGCTTGTCATAAGACAGGCGGTGTTCAGACGGTTTTTCTGCATTGCGCGAATGACCTTTGCAAACGTAATCTCGGAAACCTTATCTATACTGTCAAATCTGCATCGGAGAGCTTCAACTATTTTTTCTCCAAAGGCAAAAACCTTATCGGATATGCCGAAATCGGCATAAATGTTATTGTTTGACATTTTCTTCTCCTATTCGAAATAACAGAAATATGATAATTCATTTTTTTCTGATTGTCAATAAACTAAACGGTAATAATACGTAAACAATAGAAAATTTTACAAATTCCTCTTGCAAAGAGGTGATATATATGTTAAAATGACTTGATTTTACAAAGAGATAAGGAGCAATGTTATGAATTACAATAAAAAAACAGTCGAAGACATTGAGGTTGCAGGCAAAAAGGTACTTGTTCGCTGTGACTTTAATGTTCCGTTGAAGGACGGCGTTATTACCGACGATAAGAGAATTGTCGGTGCGCTTCCCACCATTAAGTATTTAATGGAAAAGGGTGCAAAGATTATTCTTTGCTCTCATTTAGGCAGACCGAAGGGTGAATTTAATCCCGCTTTTTCCCTTGCTCCCGTTGCAGTACGTCTTTCCGAGCTGCTCGGCAAGGAGGTTGTGCTTGCAAAGGACGTTATTGGCGAGGACGCTAAGGCAAAGGCTGCGACGCTTTGCGACGGCGATATAATGCTTATCGAGAACGTTCGCTTCCATAAGGAAGAGACATCAAAGGACAAGGAAGAGCTTCGTTCCTTCGCTAAAGAGCTTGCCTCCATGGCTGAGGTTTTTGTCAACGACGCATTCGGCACGGCGCACAGGGCTCAGGCATCTACTGCCGTTGTCGCTGAATTTTTACCCGCAGTATGCGGTTACCTCATTCAGAAAGAGGTAAAGATTATGGGTGACGCTCTTAACGCTCCCGCAAAGCCCTTCGTGGCAATTCTCGGCGGCGCTAAGGTTTCGGACAAAATCGGTGTTATCAACAACCTCATTGAAAAGGTTGACACTCTTGTAATCGGAGGAGGCATGGCGTATACGTTCCTTCGTGCGCTCGGCAATCCTATCGGAACATCCATTTGTGAGGAGGATAAGCTTGACCTTGCAAACGAGCTTATGGCAAAGGCAAAAGAAAAGGGAGTAAACTTCCTCCTTCCCGTTGACAATACAATCGGCAGAGAATACAAGGAGGACACGGTATTCATGAGCATATACTCCGATGCTATCCCGGACGGCTGGATGGGACTTGATATCGGACCTAAGACTCAGGAAATGTTCGCAAAGAGCCTTATCGGAGCCGGAACAATAGTATGGAACGGACCCATGGGCGTTTCCGAATGGGAAAACTTTGCTTCCGGTACGGAAACGGTAGCAAAAGCTGTTGCGGAATCCGGCGCAATTACAATTATCGGCGGCGGTGATTCGGCGGCGGCGGTTGAAAAGCTCGGTTATGCGGATAAGATGACTCATGTTTCCACGGGCGGCGGCGCGTCTCTCGAATTCCTCGAAGGACTTGAATTGCCCGGTATTGCATGCCTTATGGACAAGGAGTAAACCATGAGAAGAGATACGAGAACGACGGTTGTTGCCGGTAACTGGAAAATGAATATGACACCGAGTCAGACAACGCTTCTCATCAACGAAATGAAAACCGCTCTGCCCGAAAATCCGGCGTGCAAGGTTGTCCTTTGCGTTCCGTTTGTAGATATAGCGGCGGCGGTTGAGGCTGTAAAGGGAAGCGTTATCGAAATAGGCGCAGAGAATGTACACTTTGAGAGCAAGGGCGCATATACAGGTGAAATTTCCGCTTCAATGCTTGTTGAATGCGGCGTAAAGTACGTAATCGTAGGTCACAGTGAGCGCAGACAGTATTTTGCCGAAACGGATGAAACGGTTAATTTGAGAGCAAAGGCGGCTCTTGAAGCAGGGCTTACCGCTATTATCTGTGTAGGCGAGACGCTGACGGAGCGTGAACAGGGAGTTACGGCAGAAACGGTTGCCCGTCAGACAAAGATTGCGCTTATGGGCGTTTCCGAGGAAATGTTAAAGAATGTTATCATAGCATATGAACCTGTTTGGGCAATCGGAACAGGAAGAACCGCAACAGCAGAGCAGGCAAACGAGGTTTGCGGAATCATCCGTGATGTTGTTAAAGCGCTGTACGGTGAAAAGGCTGCCGAGGCTATTACCGTGCAGTACGGCGGCTCTATGAATGCAAAAAATGCTAAGGAGCTTCTCTCCAAGACAAATGTTGACGGCGGTCTTATCGGAGGCGCGTCTCTCAAGGCTCCCGATTTTGCCGAAATTGTTAAGGCTTCCGATCAGTAGTTAAATATAAAACAGAAAAAGACCTGTCTCTGAAAGACAGGCCAAAACAAAAAACGGACAGCCGGAAACGGTTGTCCGTTATGTTATATATGAAATTATTTCTTCTTTATCGAAGCGATAGCGCGTATTATTGCTTCGGTATACTGAGTTTCGGTCGTTCCGTTTTCCCAATATTCAATCGCCCGGTGTTCGCCGTATCTGTAGCACATTACGATTTTATTAACATCCGGATATTTGTGATAATACTCAGATAAAAGAAATGTTCCCGCCTTAACGTTTTGACTGAAATCGAGAAGGTCGTTAACGCCGAGCTCTCTTTTCAGCCATTCATGATTTACTGAATTGATTTGCATTATTCCGAAGTCGTCGGTTTGCGATATTTCCGACGCATTAAAATTGCTTTCAACCTTCATTACGGCAAATACCAGCTCGCACGGTACATCATAATACGAGCAATATGAAAAAACGATATCTTGCTGTTCCTCTGAAAGGGGAATATCGTAATAACAGTCGTTGCTTGAAGCATATTTTGAAGCGCTTACGGTCGGTAACTTGATTTTTTGCTCGTCGAATTTGTTTTTCAGTTTTTTGTAAACATCGTGTGCCGAATGCAAAAAATCGTTTTTTATAAGGCTGTCCGATATTATATTTACGCTTTCCTGACTCTCAAATGCGTTTGAACGTGGAGATAATAATAAAATGGAAAATGTTAAAAAAATCAACGTTGTTGTAAAACAAAAACAAAGTCCCGAAAGAAAGGGATTGGAAAAAACGCCGTATTTTTTGATTTTTTTGCTGTAAGACAATGGCTTTATCATACTAAACCTCCATAAGATTTACCATATTTTACCATATTCAAATGGTAAACTTTGTCATTTTGGGTCGATGATATCCAAATGGTTTTTAAAAACAGCGCATTATATGTGTCAAAGTCAAGAAAGAGAAGGCTTTTATACAGGTTACGGTTTGGATTATCTTTTTTGTTTTCATTATAATCTTTGAAAAAGCCAATCTTTTTCTTAAAACGATTGACAATTTATATATATAATGATACAATATCTATATATGTTTATTTTTTACAGAGGAATTGTATGAAATACTGCGTCGATCGTTTTGAGGGCGATTTTTCAATTCTTGTTTCCGACGAGGATAAGACAGTTTGCGTTGAAAAAGCTCGCTTGCCCGAGTGTGTTCGGGAGGGAGATTTGTTGGAATCCGACGATTTGATTTCGTTTGCTTTTTTGAAAGGAGCAACGGAAAAACGCAGGGAAAGCATACGCTCTAAATTTGAGAAAATTATAAAAAAGGATGGGATATAAAATGAAAACAAAGGCAGTTAGACTGTACGGTGTAAACGATCTTCGTCTTGAAGAATTTGAATTACCGGAAATAAAGGAGGACGAGATTCTCGCCCATGTAATTTCCGACAGCATCTGTATGTCCTCTCACAAGGCGGCAGAGCAGGGCGCAAGCCACAAACGCGTACCTGACGACGTTGCGGAAAATCCGGTTATTATCGGTCACGAATTCTGCGGTGAAATTGTAAAGGTTGGCGCAAAATGGCAGGGTCAGTATAAGGAAGGCGAGAAATTTGCGATTCAGCCCGCTATGAACTATAAGGGCTCGCTTGCGGCGCCCGGATATTCCTATCAGTATATAGGAGGCGACGCTACATACATTATCATTCCTCACGAGGTGATGGAAACAGGATGCCTTCTCAACTATAACGGCGACGCATTTTTCTACGGCTCGGTTGCAGAGCCTATGTCGTGCATTGTAGGCGGATATCATGCAAATTACCATACTAAGCCGGGATGCTATGTTCACGATATGGGCATAGTTGAAGGGGGTAACATGGCGATTCTTGCCGGAGCCGGTCCTATGGGACTCGGTGCAATCGACTATGCAATTCACTGTGACAGAAAGCCTTCCTTGGTTGTGGTTACCGACCTCGACACTGCGCGCCTTACACGTGCGGCGGAAATTCTTTCACCCGAAGAAGCGGCAAAGAACGGCGTTAAGCTCGTATATGTAAATACAAGCGAATATGAGAACCCTGTTGAGTATCTCTACTCGCTGACGGACGGTAAGGGCTACAACGATGTATTTGTTTATGCGCCCGTCAAGCCCGTAGTTGAGATGGGAGACAAGCTTCTTGCCCGTGACGGCTGCCTTAATTTCTTTGCAGGTCCCATCAGAACAGACTTTTCCGCAGAGTTCAATTTCTATAACGTACACTACAGCTCAACTCACATTTGCGGAACCAGCGGAGGCAACACGGACGATATGATTGAATCTCTGCGTATGATGGAAACGGGAACAATTAATCCCGCCGCCATGATTACTCATATCGGCGGACTGAATGTGGTTCCAAAAACAACAATCGACCTTCCCAATATCAAGGGCGGTAAGAAGCTTATTTACACAAATAAGGAAATGCCTTTGGTCGCAATTGCGGATTTTGAGGAGCTGGGAAAGACCGATAAATTCTATTACGATCTTGCGCAAATCGTTAAAAAGAGCAACGGACTCTGGTGTCTTGAAGCAGAGAAGTATGTTCTCGAAAACGCAAAAGATATATAATTAAAAAAGGAAGTATGAAAAATGTCATGTGAAAAGCTTTTGGCTCTTGCCGAAATGTCAAACAAATACGGCAAAGATTCAAGATATGTGCTCGCCGGCGGCGGAAACACATCTTACAAGAACGATACCACTTTGTATATTAAAGGCTCCGGCACATCGCTTGCAACAATAAAGCCCGAGGAATTTGTACGCCTTGACAGACAAAAGCTTAACGATGTCTGGGCAAAGACCTACTCCGACGAAGAAGCAAAGCGAGAATCCGAAGTGCTTGAGGACATGATGAATGCCCGTATGCCGGGTGAAGCAAGACGCCCCAGCGTAGAAACTCTTCTTCACAATCTCTTTCCCTATGCATATGTGCTTCATTTGCACCCGGCGCTCGTAAACGGCGTAACCTGTTCCAAAAACGGCGAAAAGACCGTTAACGAGCTTTTTCCCAAGGCTGTATGGGTTGAAAATTCCAAGCCCGGTTATCTTTTAGCGGCGCTTTGTCGCGGCAAGCTCGGCGATTACGAAAAGAAGAACGGCGAATTCCCGAAAGTTCTTTTCCTTCAGAATCACGGTATATTCTTCTCCGCCGATACAACCGAAGAGCTTGATAAGATCGTTTCAAAGATAATGAACGGCATCGAGTCGAAAATTTCCGAGGCGTACGATGACTCCGAGGTAGAATTTGACAGTACTAAGGCGGCTTCGGTTGCTCCCGTTATACGTATGCTTTACGGCGATGGCGAGCTTGCGTCGGTTAAATTCCGCACAAACAAATCGGTTTTGGAATATGACCCCGAGACAAAGAGCTTTACTCCCGATCACATTGTTTACTGCAAAGCGTTTCCGCTTATTGTTGAAGACGGCGACGATATAAAGGCAAAATTTGCGGATTATACGGCAATAAACGGCTTCAAGCCCAAGGTTGTATACTACAAGGGTCTCGGTATTTTCGGCGTAGGCTCGACAATTAAGGAAGCTGATACGGCGGCTACCGTGTTCCTTGACGCTGTTAAAATCAGCGTATATGCAAAATCCTTCGGCGGATGCTCGTGCATGCCCGAGGACCTCGTTGAATTTATAGTTAACTGGGAGGTTGAAAGCTACCGTGCGAAGGTAAGCCTTTCGGCAGACGCAGGAAAACGCCTTGACAGGAAAATTTGTGTTGTAACCGGTGCGGCGCAGGGCTTTGGTAAGGGTATAGCCGAGGAGCTTGCAAATCAGGGAGCGTATGTTGTAATTGCCGATATGAATTTTGAGGGCGCAAGGGCTGTTGCCGACTCTCTTCCCAATGCGGTAGGAGTTGCGGTTAACGTAACCGATGAGGACAGCGTCCGTTCTATGATAGAGCAGACTGTACTGGCTTTCGGAGGACTTGATGTATTCGTAAACAATGCGGGTATCGCCAAGGCCGGCGGTCTGCCCGAAATGACAAAGAAAACCTTTGAGTTTGTCACTGCGGTAAACTATACGGGATACTTCCTCTGCGTTAAATATGCGAGCGAAGTTATGCGCACACAGCATGAAATCTGTCCGAATTACATGATGGATATTATCGAAATAAACTCTAAATCCGGTCTTGCAGGCTCAAATAAAAATTTTGCATATGCAGGCAGTAAATTCGGAGGAATCGGCTTGACTCAGTCATTTGCAATGGAGCTTGCTCCTTACAATGTAAAGGTTAATGCGGTTTGCCCGGGCAACTTCTTAAACGGACCTCTGTGGAGCGACCCGGAAAAGGGACTCTTCGTTCAGTATCTGAACGCAGGCAAGGTTCCCGGCGCAAAGACCGTAGAGGACGTACGTAAATTTTACGAAAGCAAGGTTCCGCTCGGACGCGGCTGCGAAACTATAGATGTCGCACGTGCGATTATGTATATCGTTGAGCAGACCTACGAAACCGGCCAGGCGGTGCCTGTAACCGGCGGTCAGGAAATGATAAAATAACCGTAATAGGGAAAATCCCGTTTACGGTTTGGCTTCCCATAAGCGTTATTCACTGTCAAGCTAATGCCTGCAGGGAAAAACGACTTTGCCGAGGGTATTGCCGAAACTGAAAAATAATTTTACAAAAAGAGTTTAGAGCTGCTTTTCACAGTGGCTCTAAACTCGATGTGTATATAACATGTATTCGAAAGGAAAACAATATGGCAACCTATGTAAATAACCATATACATACAATATATTCTTTCTCTCCCTATACTCCCGAAACCGCAGTGGAGGCGGCAGCAAAAAACGGACTTAAAACCGCCGGAATTATGGACCATGACAGCGTCGGCGGCGCAAGAGAGTTTATTGAAGCGGGGAAGAAATACGGTATGCCGATTACCTGCGGAGTTGAATGTAGAGTAGATATGTCCAAAACTCGCTTAAACGGACTTCGCATAAACAATCCCGACCAGAAGTCGGTCGCATATGTGGCAATGCACGGTATACCTCATCAGAACATTGAGAAGGTGGACGCATTTTTTGCGCCTTACCGCGAAAAGAGAAATATCCGAAACCGCAAAATGTGCGATAACATAAATAAATTAACCGAAGCCTATGGCATTACGCTTGATTTTGACAAAGACGTACTTCCTCTGTCAACCGCTACAGTGACCGAAAGACATATTCTTTTTGCGTTGGCGAAGAAAATCACCGCCCGTTTTGATACGCCTGAAAAGGTCGTTGAATTCATAACGGGCGATATGGGTATTTCCTTGTCCGAAAAGGTTAAGGGACAGATTTTGGGAGGCAGAGAAACTCCGAATTTCTACGAATACGACATTCTCGGCGCATTAAAGGGCAATATGGTTGAAAAATTCTATATTGATGCGACAGACGAATGCCCCGACGTTTGCGAATTTATAAAAATGGTCCGTGAAAACGGCGGTGTTGCGGCATACGCATACCTCGGTGATGTTGGTGACAGCGTAACCGGCGACAAAAAAGCGCAGAAGTTCGAGGACGATTATCTTGATTTGCTGTTTGAGGTTCTTGATGAAAAGGGCTTTGACGCAGTAACCTTTATGCCTACGAGAAATACTCCCGCACAGCTTGAGCGCTTGATGAATATGTGCCGTGAAAAGGGCTTTGCACAGATAAGCGGCGAGGATATCAATTCTCCCCGACAGGGCTTTATCTGCAAGGCTTATGAGGATCCGCGCTATGAGCACCTTGTCAAGGCCGCTTTCACTCTTATCGATTACGAAAACGAAGCAAGTAAGGGTGATATAGAGGCTGCAATGGCAAAATATCCCGAGCTATTCAGAAGGTAACATTATAAAGATAACATTTGTTATTCTTTGTTAATTTTGCACATACAATTATATAATAATTATACATAAAAGGTACATAATTTGTAAGTTATGCTTAATGTTATTAAAAAAAGCATATGAAAATGATTAATTAATAACATTCCATTTTCAACGTTTAATATGATACAATACATATAACAAATTCAATAGGAGGATTTTTTTAATGAAGAAAATCTCATTATTTCTCACGCTTGTAATGCTTCTTACGGCTTTTACTGCCGTATCTGTCAATGCAGGTATCGGATATGTTGTAGAACTCGGAGACATTAATATGCCTATTGCAACTCCCACAGTTGACGGTGTAGTTAATTCTGACGAAGGCTGGTCCTCAAACTATCTGTTTGACCAGTATTCAACATGTCCTTTCTGGGCGCACAATGCAATGACCTCTACAGGCGATATGTATTTTGCATACTCCGCAGAGGGTATCTACTATGCAACGGTTATTACCGAGCTGAATCACTTAAATGCGCCTAATCAGAACGGTGATCCGACAGACTACGACGGAAATTCATTTGTTTATTCCACCGGTCTTGACGATGTCAATCCCAAGATAATTGAAACCGAAAATACCGAAACGGGAGACATCGAAACCGAATATAAGTATGTTTACGGATTTAACGGCGATGTCGTAACATTTATGATTGACCCGAATACTGCGCTCCTTAACGCAGGCTATACCGGAAACAACGATTATACTCCTTGGTATAATGTAGGTCTTTTTAAAGACGGTACGGCAAAGATGTACCGTTCACAGGTAAATGAAGGCTATCTTACTGAAGAGGACGGCGTTAAGGTTGCGGCAACCGCAAAGGAAGACCTTTCCGGCTGGACTATGGAGGCGTTCATTCCTTGGTCTGTAATAGTTGAGGATATTTACGCTCTTTCCTTCGGAGATGTAGATATTTCCGTTGACGAGATTTCGGCACAGGGCTATATGTGCAAAGCGGCAATTATGTATATGGACCGTTTTAATGATGTTGAGGCCGGCGCAGTTGACACCTGGGGCCGCTGGATTACCGTTTGCGAGCGTTCATTTGACGGTACTCCCGGTTTCATATCCTCCGGCGACTGCCTTAAAACACTCGGCTTAACGCTTATTAACGCTTCCAATAATCCTTTCGAGGATGTTGAAGAAGGAAAATGGTACTACGATGCTGCAATTTGGTGCAATAACAAGGGCTTTATAACAGGAACAAGCAAAACAACATTTGCACCTAACAATAAGCTTACAAGAGCACAGTTTGTTCAGATCCTTGCAAAGGTTGCAGGAGCAGACCTCAATAGTATAGTATACACGGATAAGTTCACCGACGTGCCTGACGGAAAGTGGTTCACAAAGGCTGTTCTTTGGGCGGTTGACAACCAGATTACCAGCGGTATCGGCGGCGGAAAGTTCGGTCCTAACAATTATGTAAGTCGTCAGCAGCTCGCTACGTTTATCTATACTTATGTTAAGTCAATCGGCGCAAATGTTTCAAAATTAGCCGATATTACCGGTTATACCGACTACAGTTCTGTAGCAACTTGGGCAAGAACTCCTCTTGCATGGGCTGTAGGAGCAGGACTTATTAACTCAACAAGCACTACCGCAAAGACCCTTTCTCCCAATGGAATAGCAACAAGAGGTCAGGCAGCGCTTATTATTAAGAATCTCTACGAAAATATTATTGACAAAAAGTAATTTTCGAAACCGAATAATCGGACGGGAAACGCCGTAGCAAGCTAAGGCTTCAATTTTGAATCCGCTTAAGCGGCACTTACGCTAAAAAACAAGGGTACGATGGATTATTAATTCTGTCGTACCCTTATTGTAATGTATACTTTACATATATTGACAAAATAATATTATTTTGATAATATAGTAGTATAAATAATACATCTAAAGGACTCAAAATGAAGCTGTACAGAATATTTTTCTTTATTTCGGTTACTGCACTGCTGATATCAGCGTCAATAAATATTGTCCTTGCCAAAGAGATAAAACAGGAGGGCGATTTCAAATATACCGTTGAGGATCAGTCGGCTACTGTTATTGAATATACGGGAAAAGACGAAACCGTTAAGGTTCCGAACTTTTTTCACGGTATACCGGTAAATTCCATAGCAAAGGGCGTATTTATGTCCGGCATTAAGATAGTTTATCTTCCCGATACAATTACGGAAATCGAAGAAGGCGTTTTCGGAAAAGGGGTAAGTGTGGTTTTTTCTCAGGGGGGAACAACCTTCGAAACCTCTCACTGCTGGGACGACGGAGCAGTTGTTGTTAATTCAACCTGCCAAAGCGAGGGAACAAAGAGGTTTAGATGCTTGATTTGCGGTGAAACTAAGGAAGAAAAACTGCCGTTTGCTCCTCATAAGTGGGATAAGGGAATATTAACCTTTGCGCCTAACTGTACAGATAACGGGATAATAGAATATAAATGTACCGTTTGCGGTGAAAAAGAGCTTGAGATGCTTGAGCCTGACGGAAATCACGAATATGACAGTGTGTGCGATAAGGAATGTAATATTTGCAAAAGCAAGAGAGAAGCCGAGCACAGCATAGGCTCAAGAATATTTTTCGACGCCGACGGTCATTATGGATATTGCCGAATTTGCAAAGAAAAATCAAATAATGAAGCGCATACCTATGAAACGGATTCAGAGGGTAACAGTGTATGCTCCGTTTGCGGATATGTCGGAAAAACGGCGGAGAACCATAAACATCACCTAACAAAAATCGAAAAAATCGTACCTAATTGCACAGAGCCCGGAAATACGGAATATTATCGGTGCAGCGGCTGCAATGAGATCTTTTCGGACGCCGAGGGTCTGAATAAATTAGATAAAGAAAGCGTCCTTATTCCCGCTTTGGGACATAAAATTGTGACGCTCGACGCTGTTTTGCCCACCGATTCAAAAGACGGTAAGAGTAAAAAAATGTATTGCAGCGTATGCGGCGCAGTAATTCTCGATAATTACATAATTCCGAAAACCGAAAAAGCAAATGATAAAGACGTATTAACCGAAGAGCAGTCAACAAAGTCCGATTCAATCGATGAAGCTGCAAAAAACAGCACGGATTCAAATGGCAGAATATTTGCTTATATCGGAATTGTAATATGCTGCGGCTTTGCTATCGGAGCTCTTATCATGATAATAAGGGGGAAGAAAAAATGAAAATAAAGGACGGCTTCATTATGCGTGAAATTGACGGGGTCGGTATTGTTATTCCTGTCGGGAACACAAATGTCAGCTTTAACGGAATTTGTAAGCTGAATAAAACCTGTACCGATATATGGCATGGAATAGAAAACGGCCTGTCTGTATGCGAAATAGCAAATCAGTTAACCGATAAATATAAAATTGATTCGGACAATGCAAAGAACGATGTGGAGCAAGCTATCAATCGGCTGAAAAACGAAGGCTTTATCGAATAAATCGTAAATAGAATAATTTAGTAATTAAATAATACAATATAAAAAAAGAAGGGAGACAGTCAATGAAGGTTTTAATGTTAAACGGAAGTCCTCATGCACACGGTGTAATCGATACGGCGCTGTGTGAAATGAAGAGCGTACTTGCCTTTGAAAGAATTGACGCAGAAATATTTTGGGTCGGAACAGAGCCAGTCAGAGGATGTATTGCCTGTCACGGATGTAACGGCGCCGGTAAATGTGTATTTGACGACAGGGTAAATGAATTTATTGAAAAAGCAAAAACAGCCGACGGATTCGTATTCGGCTCGCCTGTTCATTATGCGGCGCCCTCAGGTGCGATATGCTCGTTTCTCGACAGAGCATTTTATGCAGGGGGAAGGAATTTTAAATACAAGCCGGGTTGCTCCGTAGTCTCATGCAGACGTGGAGGCGCGTCGAGCACATTTGACGTTTTGAACAAGTACTTTACAATATCGAATATGCCTATGGTATCTTCGCAGTATTGGAATATGGTTTACGGTTCAAATGCAAATGAAGCAAGACGAGATGAAGAGGGAATGCAAACCGTAAGAACTCTTGCACGCAACATGGCATGGCTGCTGAAATCTATCGAAGCGGGAAAAAAGGCGGGATTGGATATGCCTAAGCTCGAGGAGCCTAAAAGAACAAATTTTATAAGGTAAAAATCATTAATTGTTGAACATTCATATAATCTTAATAATTATGATGTAGAATAATTATGAAAATAAATTATTTAGGAGGAAAAACGATGTTTTTCTCAAAAGATATTAATGCAAAAATTGATTCGTGGGAAGAAAAGGGCAATCTCGGTAAAATAATTAAGGTAGCACAGACCGACGATAACGAGGATGTCCGTTGTAAGGCGTACAGCGCCATGGGACGTTTGCGTGCGAAGGAGTCCGTTGAGGCGCTTCTTGCATGTCTGCGTACGGACGAAACCGAAAAGGTTAAGCTTGCTGTGTGCGACGCGCTCAGCCATGTAGCGACAAAGGCTGAGTTCGATACGATTTTTCATGCGGCGGATAATGAGCCGAATGAGAAAATTTCAGAAGCTTTAAAGGCGGCTGCCGTTGCCGCAAAGGAACGCACTCCCCGTTGGTAATAAGGAGACAATATGGAAAAGGGCAAGAAAAACTGGGTGTTTGCCGACGGCGAATTACCGCCAAAGGACGGCACCGAAATAGAAGCGCACGAGTCTTTAATGATACTGAATCTAAACGAAGAAACCGCAACGGTTAAGATGAGCTTCTACTTTGAGGACAGAGCTCCCGTTGAGAATATAACGGTTAAGGTTGAGGGTAAAAGAGTAAAGTGCAACAGGCTCGACAGACCTGTCGGCGAAGAAGGCTACAAGGTACCGTTCGGTCAGTATGCATTGGTGCTTAACAGCGATGTTCCGGTATTTGCCGTATTCGGACGCCTTGATACACGTCAGGCGAATATGGCGTTTTACACTGTACAGGGACACAATTACGAAGACTGAAAAACAGGGCGTAGCATTACGCCCTTGATTTTTGAAGGTACAGTGTTTAATATACTGTATACCGTATAACAAACAGAAAGGCAAATTCCAAAATGGCAATATTAAAAGAATTTAAAAAAGACAAATTAACCGTAAAAATCATGGACAACCGCGATACAATGGGCGCAGTATGCGCACATGATGCGGCGAAGCTGATAAGAGAGCTCCTTTCCGAAAAGGAGGAAATAAATGTTATATTTGCAGCGGCGCCTTCTCAGAACGAGACTCTTTCTCATTTAATTGATGAAAAGGACATTGACTGGACCAGAGTAAATGCCTTCCACATGGATGAGTATATAGGACTCCCAAAGGATGCGCCCCAGGGCTTTGGCAATTTTCTCAACGAGCATATTTTTAAGCACCTTCCGTTTAAAAGCGTCAACTATCTTGCTCCCGATATCAATGACCCCGAGGGCAGCTGTGAGAGGTATTCACGTCTTCTTCGCAAATTCCCGACAGATATTGTTATGATGGGAATCGGTGAAAACGGACACATTGCCTTCAATGATCCGCCGGTTGCCGACTTCAACGACGCCAAGCTTGTAAAGATTGTCGAGCTTGATCCCGTCTGCCGTAAACAGCAGGTAAACGACGGATGCTTTGCGTCTCTTGATTTGGTTCCGACGCATGCGCTTACACTTACTGTTCCGGCGCTTACCTGTGCAAAAGCTCTTTTCTGCACAGTTCCGGCACCGACAAAGGCAAAGGCGGTATACGATACGGTTAATAATCCTGTATGCAACGAGCAATGTCCCGCAACCGTAATGCGTTTACATGATAATGCTACAATGTATCTGGAGCCGGATTCCGCCTCCATGCTGTAATTCCAAAATAAATAAAACCCGGATTGAATTAAACTGATTATTCAATCCGGGTTTATGTTATTACCGTTAGTTTATTTTACCTGCCAGCCGTCTATGTCGGATTTTTGCATTGCTCCGAACACACGGTGTTTAAATCCCTTATGCTCCTTTTCAATTGACGCAATAAGCTGTTTTACCGTTTCTCTTTCGGTATGCTTGTCGGCGGGGCAGGGATTGAAGAAGACGGGTAAAGCGTTTTTCGATGAAAAATATTTCAGATATTTTTCGGGAACAAGCGACATAGGACGGATTACCGTAATGTCTGTCCTGTCGAGATACGTAACCGGCAAAAAGGCGCCGAGTCGTCCCTCGTGAATCAAATTAAGCATAAAGGTTTCAACTAAATCGTCAAAGTGATGACCGAGCGCAACCTTGTTACAGCCCGTATTCTTTGCCGCCTCGTTAAGCATGCCCCTGCGCATTTTAGCACATAAGGAGCATGGATTTTTTTCCTTGCGGATGTCAAAAAGCAGCTCTCCGAGATTTGAAGGAATTATTTTATATTCAATTTCAAGCTCATTGCACAGCTTTTGAATTCCGGTGAAATCCGAGCCCTCATATCCCATATCGACGGTAATTGCAACTAACGAGAATTTTTTAGGATAAAATACGGATAGTGCGTGCAGTGCACAAAGCAGGGAAAGGGAATCCTTCCCTCCGGAAAGACCTATCGCTATTTTATCGCCGTCTTCTATCATTTTATAGTCGTCAACACAGCGTCTTACATGGCTGAGCAGACGCCTCATTCCGATAAATTCCAAACTTATACCTCATTTCGATAATATATCCGGGTAATTGTAGCATATAATTTGCTTAAAGTAAACTATATTTTTTAAAATTTTGAGGTGTAATATGGCTATAAAAATCTTTATTGATCAGGGACATAATTACGGGAATCCGAATGCAGGAGCCGAGGGAAACGGATATACCGAGCAGGATTTAGTCTATGAAATAGGAATTATGCTAAGAGATATGCTTAACGGTAATCCGGAATTCGAGGCAAGAACGTCAAGAAATTCTAAGGAAGAAATACTCGGCACAACAAATGCCGAAAGTCTGAAAATCCGTGTTGACAATGCAAACAGCTGGGGCGCAGATTATTTTATCAGCCTTCATGCGAACGCTTCCGTTATCGAAAGCGCAACAGGCTGTGAGGGATATGTGTATTCATTAAACAGCGTTGCCGAGGATTTTTCCTCTTCACTTCTGACGGGTCTGTCGGAAAGCACCGGGATTCCCGGCAGAGGAGTATTTGCAAGACCGACCCTTTATGTTCTGAGAAAAACAAATATGCCCGCAACGCTGATTGAGCTCGGATTTATTACAAATAAAAATGAAGCTGAATTAATGTATACAAGGCCGGATTTGTTTGCACAGGGCTTGTATAACGGAATTATAACATATTTTGAATAAACTATTGAAAAAATAATACAAATATGATAAAATAATACATAATACTGTATTGAGGAATGTCAAATGAACAATAAGTTTAAAAAAACTCTGTCGTTATTTCTTTGCGTAATAACGGTTTTGTCGGTGCTTTCGGCGAGCATTACGAGCGTTTATGCTCTATATGAGAATACTCATGCAAATACCGGAAACGGGGCGGAGGACATTATTGCCGTGGCCACCACTCAGCTCGGCTATCATGAGGGAAACAGCTCCTCTCAAATTGACGGCAGCGGAACAGGTACGGGAAATTATACCAAATACGGCAAATGGTACGGTATTAATCCGGGCGCTTGGTGCGCTATGTTCGTCTCATGGTGTGCAAATCAGGCCGGCATTTCTACAGGCGTAATACCGAAGCATGCAAGCTGTGACGTGGGAATGAATTGGTTTAAAAATAAGGGCAGATGGCAGTACTCAAAATATTTCGGAGGCAATTATACTCCGAAAAGAGGAGATATTATTTATTTCGGCTCCAATCCCAACAACCTGAATGATTCCACACACGTAGGTATTGTAACGGGCGCAGATTCAGCAAAGGTTTATACTATAGAGGGCAACAGCGCAAGTCAATGCAGAAACTGCTCATATTCCTTAGGCGACGATTACATATTCGGTTACGGTTTACCTAACTACGCCGCAACGACGGAATCAGAGTATAAAACCGGAACGTATGTAATTACGGCAAGCAATCTTAATATGCGTTCACAGCCCAATACCTCCGGCTCAATCGTTGCAGTTCTGAAGGCAGGCGACTGTGTGGAAATAACATCCGTATCGGGAAAATGGGGATATACCTCCTTCGGAACAAAATCCGGTTGGATAAGTCTTGCATATGCTTCAAGCATTAATGCAATGCGATATACCGTCAGCGATAACGGAATAGCTTTTCTTAAAAGCGTCGAGGGCTACAGTAAATATGCATATTGGGATAACTCCCAGTGGTCGATTGGTTACGGAACCGGCTGTGGGGAAAACGATTATCCAAACGGAATAACGGAACCTGAAGCGGAGGCATTACTGCGCAGTGCCGTTATACGATATGAAGTATGGCTTAATACATTCCTATATGATAACAATATAGATTTAAATCAAAATCAGTATGATTCTTTAGTAAGCTTTACATATAATCTCGGAAATATTTGGAGCAGTTCGTTCACTCTCAAAACATATCTGATAAACGGAATAAATAATTATACCGATAGTCAGATAATATCGGCATTCGGTGAAAAAGTATATGTTTCCGGAAATGTTAATCAGGGATTGGTTAACAGAAGAAATAAGGAAGCCGCTCTTTTCCTGACGAAAGAAGAAGAGGAGAGCGATACAGAGGAGCGCAGCGACACATATAAAGTTGTTTATAATGCAAACTCAGGCAGTAATGCGCCCAACGCAGATACTAAAATTCAAGGGGAGACGCTGACGCTTACAACAAGCGTTCCCACAAGGAACGGATATGTATTTTTAGGTTGGAGCGAAACGAGCACGGGAAAGGTTGCTTACGGCGTAGGCGATAAATTTACCAAAGACAGTAATACAACGCTCTACGCAGTATGGGACGAAAATCCGTTAGGCGGCAACCGCTCGTTTATCATCACTGCAACGTCGCTGAATATCAGAAATCTTGCAACAACAACTAATTCAACTGTTCTCGGTTCAATTCCAAACGGAGCTATTGTAACAGCCGTTAGCTATTACAAGAACGGGGAAATTGTAAACAGTGTTTCCGATACATCCGGCGCTTGGGGATATGTTACATACAACGGAATTACAGGATGGATCTCTCTGTCGTCTTCCTACTCTAAAGAGGTTTACGGGGTATTCTATAACGTAATAAATGGAAATATAACTGTTGACGCTCAAATAAAGCTAAAGGGGGATACATTAATTTTGTCGGATGTTATACCGACAAACGGAAACGCCGTATTCCTCGGATGGTCGCCGGATGCTTCGGCGAGCGTCGCAACATATAAAGCCGGCAGTGAATATAAGGCGGACGAATATGCTTTCCTTTACGATGTTTGGCATACCGAGCATAGCTTTGTTACTGCAACCGTAGAACCGACATGCACGGAAAATGGAAGTACTGCAAAAATTTGCAATATATGCGGATATTCTGAGAAAAACGAAATTTCTTCATTAGGACACTCTTTTGAAAACAGTAGGGTTAATCCGACTTGTACGGAAAAAGGCTATACGGAATATAAGTGTACAAGATGCACATATTCCTATATAGACAGTGAAACAGAAGCCCTCGGACACACCTTTGGCAAATGGAGTGTAGTAACACCCGCAACAACGACATCTGAAGGACTTGAAAGACGCACATGCTCTGTATGCGGTGCTACGGAAGACAGAGCAATAGCAAAGCTTCCCGAAGAAACACCTATCGCATATCTTGAAAACTACAACTTCATAGTACCGGAAGCAGCAAATGTAAACTACATCCGTCTCGCACCCGGAAGCTACACAACGGCAAGTGAAATAAAGAACGCCGCCGGTATGATAAGCATATCGGGTACAGCGCTCACAAACGGCAGAGACGAAACGGGCAAGTATACCTACGAAGTACCTTCGGCAGGAGTATACTCTGCATGGATAAGATACACGGACGGAACAGAAAAGATAGTATCTGACATGAATAACTATGTTATGACTCAGGAGGTTGTAACATACGGCCCGACAGTAACCGTAAAGAACCTGTACGGTGTAAGAGACTTCTTCATTTCAAGGGGTACTCAGACCACATA
>JAQXHN010000030.1 GCA_029007295.1 Clostridia bacterium
GACCGATCACTATAACCCAAAAGAAGAAATCATCAATTTAAGTCAGGGGGTATATTCCTCAAATAGCATTTCTGCGGTAGGGGTTGCTGCTCATGAAGCAGGTCATGCATTACAGTATGCAAACGATTATATGCCCATAAAAATAAGGACTAAGATTCTTCCGTTAGCAAATATAGGTTCGTCAATGGGCTTCTACCTTGCAATTCTCGGAATTTTTTTAACATTTGACCCGTTGGTATATATCGGTATAGGCTTGTTTTTTGCGTTTGTTCTTTTTGAGCTTGTAACGTTGCCTGTTGAATTTAATGCGTCCCATCGGGCAATAAAAGCCTTAAGGGAATCGGGAAATTTCACCGAAGAAGAAATTTACGGCGCAAGAAAAGTCTTAACTGCGGCGGCGCTTACCTATGTTGCGGCTTTAGCGTCGGCTCTTGCTAACCTATTAAGACTTGTTTTGATTGCAAAAGACAATAAACGAAGATAAAATGACAAAAATTTCGGCGAGAGAAGCTGTATTTCAAACTCTTTTAAGATGTGAAAAGGATAACAGCTATTCAAATATCGAAGGTAATTCCGTAATAAAAAGATACTCACTGGAGGGAAGCGAAAAAGCGCTTTTCACAGCACTGTTAAGAGGAATAATAGAACGGAAAATTACCCTTGACTATCATCTATCCGAAATTAGTGAGAGAGCGCTTTCGGAAATTGATTTAAAGCTACTGACCGTTTTACGAATCGGAGCTTATCAAATTCTTTATTTCGATAGAATTCCGTCTTTTGCGGCTGTAAACGAGTCTGTAATTCTGACGAAAAAATATATCGGAAAAGGGGCGCATTCCTTTGTAAACGCCGTGCTTAGAGAGCTTATCCGAAAAAAAGAGGGAAATAAGCTTACAGTTCCCGAAGATAAAAGCTTAAAATTAAGTATTGAATATTCAATGCCTTGTCCGCTGATTGAAATGTGGCAAAGTCAGTACGGTGAACAAAAGGCGGTTGAGATATTATCTTCACTTTCTTATCCTCATGGGATGACGCTGCATACGAATACCTTAAAAATATCAAGACATGAGCTTGTTTGTATGCTCAAATCTGCAGGAATTGACGCAAAGGAATCGAAGAACTGTGATTCTGCTGTCAGATTATCACCGGGAACAAGCTACGAAAGTATTGAAAAATATGCGGAAAAGGGACTGTTTTTTGTTCAGGATATATCATCACAGCTTGCTGTAAAAATGCTTTCATTAAAAAAGGGCGAAACCGTTATAGATACATGTTCATGTCCCGGCGGAAAGAGCTTTGCCATGGCTGTTGAGATGAGTAATTCCGGGAAGATTTTCTCGTTTGATATACATGAGAATAAATTTTCACTATTAAACAAAACTGCTGAAAAATTGGGAATAGATATTATTACCACCGAAAAGAGGGACGCAAGGGATACGGATGAAAAACTGATAGGACGGGCTGACGCAGTTTTTTGCGATGTTCCGTGCTCCGGCTTCGGTATCATCTCAAAAAAGCCCGAAATCAGATACCGTGATGTCAATTCACTTGAAAGATTTTCCGCCTTATCGCTTGAAATTTTATGTGCGGCAAAGGATTATTGCAAGGTTAACGGCAGGCTTCTGTTTTCTACCTGTACGCTTAATAAGCGGGAAAATGAAGATGTGCTTAACGAATTTTTGATGAAAAACAATAATTTTAAACTTATATGCTCGGAAACATTTTTTCCGAGCGAGGACAGAGATGGCTTTTTTGCATCTCTTTTAGTTAAAACAGCGAGGTAAAAATGATTTGTATTTCGGCAAGCGAAATAACTAAATCCTACGGAATTGTTACACTGCTTGACAAGGTGAGCTTTTCGCTGAATTATGGAGACAGACTCGGCATTGTCGGAGATAACGGTGCGGGTAAATCAACGTTATTGAAAATTATTGCCGGAGAGCTTGAAGCGACAAGCGGAAAGGTTAGCATACCGAAGGATTTAACTGTGGGAATGCTTAGCCAAAATCCTGTTATTAACAGTGAAAACTCATTGTATGATGAGGCGCTTTCCGTATTCGGGGATTTAATAAAGCTCGAAAGCGAAATAGAAGAATTAAGAAAAAAAGCAGAAACCGGAGACATAGAGTCTTCTTCCCGTTATTCTAAAGCAATGGATGAATACGAAAGACTCGGCGGATATGAATATAAAAGCAGAACAAAAGGGATTTTAATAAATCTCGGATTTGACGAAGAAGATCAAAAAAGGAGAGTCTGTGATTTCAGCGGAGGACAAAAAACAAGAATATGTTTAGCTTCGTTGCTTTTGTCTAATCCGGATATACTGATATTGGACGAGCCTACAAATCATCTTGATATTTCAGCTCTTAATTGGCTTGAGGATTATCTTAAAAACTATAAAAAGACGGTGATAGCAGTATCTCACGACAGGTTTTTCCTTGACGGCGTTGCAACGAAAATTCTTGAGCTCGAATACAAAAAGGGCAGAATATGGAATGGAAATTATACTGCGTTTGCACAAGCTAAAAAGAAGGACCGTGAAGTATTACAGCATCATTACGATATTCAGCAGCGGGAAATAAAGCGTATTGAGGAATACATAGCACAGCAACGCCGCTGGAACAGAGAGCGCAACATTATAGCGGCGGAATCAAGGCAAAAACAGCTAGATAAGCTTGTAAAAATTGATAAGCCGAAAGCCCCGACGGATAATATAAGACTGTCGTTTGCATATTTCGGCGAAAGCGGTAACGAGGTGTTGAATTTACGCAATGTCACAAAAGCGTTCGGGAATAATATTCTTTTTTCTAATGTAAATGCTCTTATAAAAAAGAAGGAAAGAATTTTTATAACAGGCGAAAACGGATGCGGTAAATCTACACTTATGAAAATATTAGCCGGCAATTTGCGCAGTGATTCAGGTTTCGTTGAATGGGGCGCAAATGTAAAAGTCGGCTATTACGATCAGGAAAATCAGAACCTTAATTCCGAAAATACTGTAGTTGACGAGCTTTGGGAGTCGGCACCGGATTTAACAAATACAGAGGTCAGAAACGCTCTTGCTCTTCTGTTATTTAAGGGCGACGACGTAATAAAAAAGGTATCCGTATTGTCAGGCGGAGAAAAGGCAAGGCTTACCTTAGCTAAGCTTATGCAGAAAAAGGTCAATGTGCTTTTGCTTGACGAGCCCACTAACCACCTTGACATAAGTTCAAGAGAGGTTTTGGAAACGGCAATCCAAAATTTTGAGGGTACGGTTATCGCAGTATCCCACGACAGATATTTTACGAACAAATTAGCTACAAGAATACTGTATTTTAATAATAAAGAAATACTGTCGTTTGACGGAGCATATTACGAATACAGGACGTTTGCGGCGTCTAAAACAAAAACCGAAAAGACAAATATACCGCATACCGTCACTCAGTCAAAAAAAGACTATATAGATTCAAAAAAAGCGCTGTCCGAAAAGAGAAAGCTGGAAAATGCCGTAATAAGAGCAAAGAAAAAATCAGAGGAAATCGAAAACAGATTATCCGAAATTGATATCGAAGTACAAGAATCGTCAAGCGATCATGTTAAGCTTTCCGAGCTTTACGACGAACAGTCAAAGCTTGAAGAAGACCTGCTGTCGCAGTATGAAATAATAGAGAACTGCGAAGAAGAATTAAGAAAATATTTATAATAATAATCCCGAAGCGCCTACATCGGGATTATTTTATTCCAAATTTTAAATAAATCAGATTCAGTAAGCAGACTGTAATACGGTTTTCTTAATTAGGCTTTATGCATAGATCATAGTTACGGTACCGATAATAATCTTAAAATTATTAAATTCGGTTTGAATATTCAGGTAATGATTGAAAAATACAAAAAAATATGATACACTAATAAAAAATACACTATTATGGGGAAAAAATTGAAAAATAACGAATTGCCTGAGATAGAAAAGCTTCGCAAGGAGCTGGCATATCATTCAAAGTTATATTACGAAAATGACGCGCCTGAAATATCTGATTATGAATATGATATGATGTTTCGCCGTTTGCGGGAGCTTGAAGCAAAGCATCCGGAACTGAATAATACAGATTCTCCTACCAATATAGTCGGCGGAAGAGCTAATGTTAAATTCTCCCCGGTTGAGCATACGGTACGTTTAGGCTCCTTGCAGGATGTTTTTTCTTTTGAGGAGTTAAAAAGCTTCATAAGTAATATTGATGAGGACGACGAGTTTTCTGTAGAATATAAAATTGACGGTCTTTCTGTTGCACTGACCTACGAAAACGGAAGCTTCGTTTTGGGCGCAACGAGAGGCGACGGAAATATCGGCGAGAACGTTACCGAAAATTTAATGACAGTCGCAGGTATTCCTCACAGCATTGACTATAAGGGGCGCCTTGTAGTCAGGGGAGAGGTCTACATGTCAAGAGACCAATTTGCAAAGTTAAATTATCAAAGAGAAGAAAACGGAGAGAGTATGTTTGCAAATCCCCGTAATGCTGCTGCCGGCTCGCTTCGTCAAAAGGATGCAAAAATTACGCAAAAAAGAGGTCTTGACATTTTTATATTTAATATTCAGGAATCCGATAAGTATTTTGAAAAGCATTCTGACGCTCTTGATTTTCTTGAATCTCTCGGATTTTCCGTTGTGCCCAACCGCAAGACGGTAAAGGGCTTTAACGCCGTAATTGAAGCGATTGAGGGCTTCGGAAAAGAAAGAGCTTCTCTTCCGTTTGATATTGACGGTGCGGTTATCAAGATAAACAACCTTTCAAGACGGATTGAAATCGGTGAAAATACATCAACGCCGAAATGGGCTGTAGCTTATAAATATCCACCCGAGCAAAAAGAAACTGTTGTTGAAGATATTACGGTTAACGTGGGAAGAACGGGAGTATTGACTCCTCTTGCCCGTTTAACACCGGTTTTTATTGCCGGCAGTACTGTCTCAAAGGCAACTCTTCATAACGGCGATTTTATTTCGGAAAAAGATATCCGTATCGGCGATAAGGTTATTCTGCAAAAAGCAGGAGATATTATACCTGAAATAGTATCAAGTCTTAAAGAAAAGCGCAACGGAACCGAGGTAAAATTTTCTTTTCCCGAGCTTTGCCCTTCCTGCGGGGAAAGGGTGTATAGGGAAGAAGGACAGGCCTTTGTTCGCTGTACAAATTCAAAATGCCCTGCTCAGGCGCTGTTAAATATTATTCATTTTGCGTCAAAGGACGCCATGGATATCGACGGTCTCGGGGTTGCAATAATTACTCAGCTTTACGAAAATAAATATATAGGCGATTATGCGGATATATATGCATTAACCGAGGATACGGTGGCTTCGCTTGACAGAATGGGTGAGATTTCGGCAAAAAATACCGTAAACGCAATAAACGAGTCAAAGGAAAGAGGACTTGCAATTTTACTTGCTTCGCTCGGAATAAGGCAGGTAGGAACCGGAGCCGCAAAGGCCGTAGCAAAAAAATTCGGCGATATAGAGAACCTTTTTTCGGCGGATATGGGTGCGCTTACATCAATAGAAGATATAGGGGAAATAACCGCCAAGAATATAATTAATTATTTTTCACACCCCCAGACAAGAGAGCTTGTAGATAAATTTAAAAAATACGGTGTTAATATGTCTTATAAGGAGGATATGGAAAGTAATATTTTTGACGGCGCAACCTTTGTTTTGACAGGCACATTGCCTACACTTACAAGAGATGAAGCAAGTGAAATAATTGTCAAAAACGGCGGAAGGGTTTCCGGCTCCGTATCTAAAAAGACAACATATGTTTTAGCAGGTGAAGCCGCAGGAAGCAAGCTGAACAAGGCAAAGGAGTTGGGCATAAAAATAATTAATGAAAACGAGCTTCTTAGAATGACCGGAGGAGAAAAATGATTTTTGACAGAGTAAAAATATACTGCAAAGCCGGCGACGGAGGTAACGGAAGCGTTTCCTTTCGCAGAGAGAAATACGTATCTCACGGCGGTCCGGACGGGGGCGACGGAGGTAACGGCGGCAGTATAATATTTCGGGTAGATAAAGGCGCAACTACGCTCATGTTTTATAAATATAAGCGTAAATTCGTAGCGCAAAACGGGGGTGACGGCAAGGCGTCAAAAATGCATGGCGCAAACGGACAGAACATTTATTTATTTGTTCCTGACGGTACGGTTATTAAGGACGCCGAAAGCGGACTTGTTATTAAGGATATGTCGGGGTGCGATGAATTTGTCTTATGTAAAGGCGGAAAGGGCGGCTGGGGTAATAAACACTTTGCCACGCCCACAAGACAGATTCCGAGATTTGCCAAAAGCGGAATAAGGGGTGAGGAAATTGAAGTTCTTCTTGAGCTGAAAATGATTGCCGATGTAGGGCTGATCGGTCTGCCGAATGTCGGTAAATCGTCAATTCTTTCAAGAATCAGCGCATCAAAGCCGAAAATAGCGGATTATAATTTTACAACTCTATCGCCTAATCTCGGAGTTGTTTCACTCGGAGAGGATAATGGCTTTATCTGCGCCGACATTCCGGGACTTATTGAGGGCGCGAGCGAAGGCGCAGGTCTCGGCCATGAATTTTTAAGACATATCGAGCGTTGTCGGCTTTTGGTTCATGTAGTCGATGTTTCAAAGAGGAACGAAAGAAATCCCGTTTCGGATATTGAGCTTATCAATAATGAGCTTGTAAGCTATGCTCCTTCTTTAGCCGACAGACCGCAGATACTTGTTGCTAATAAAATTGACGCCTTGAGCGAGGATACAAGCGCATACGATGAGCTGAAGAATTATGCCGAAAAAAACAAAATAAAGCTAATTTCTATTTCGGCGGCGACAAACAAAAATATCAATATCATGCTTAATGCCATAGCAGATTTGCTTCGGGTGTTGCCTCCCATACCGGTATTTGAAGCAGAATATGTAAAGAACGATATTTCCGATACTTCAAATCACGATGTTGAAATCACATGTGACAACGGAGTATATTATGTAGAGGGTGATTGGCTTTACAAGGTTATGGGATCGGTAAATTTTGAGGATAGGGAAAGTCTTAACTATTTTCAGAGAATTCTTAGGAAGTCAGGGGTAATAGACGCCCTTGAAAATGCCGGATGCGGCGACGGTGATACGGTAAATATTTACGATTTTGAATTTGATTTTATAAAGTAAGGAATTAAACTTATGAAAAAAACGAAGAGAAGAAGCGGAAGCAAAAATTTAACGCCTATACTTGTGTTAGGCGTTGCGGCCATACTGATTATTGTATTGTGCGTATTTCTTATCATAAACAATAAAAGCGACGGTGAGGACAATACAGATACCGTTAATTACGAGACAACGGAAAAATATACAAACGCCTCGGTAAGTATTGATAATACAGATGAAGCTACAAAAGCCGAAGGGGAGACGACAAAAGCGGAAACGGGTGAAAGCCCGACCGATGACGTTAAGGATAAATCCGACGAAATTGAGGTTGTCAGTAAAACAATAGAAAGAAAAGATACGTTATTAAGCGGTAACTCCGCCGTCCTTGATATAACATATCCGAATATACCGTCATCCGAATATAAGGAGAAGGCAGACGTATTTAACGAAGCGGTAGTTGATAAAATTGACTCTGTTATTTTTGAATATGATACAAAAATTAACGAAAATTCCGACTCGGAAATATTAAATTATACCGTAAATTACACGCTGTGTAAAAATACCGACAACATTGTTTCGGTTTTATTTAATACCGAATCCTTCTTCGGCGGAGCACATGAAAGCAATTTTTATTCTTCAATTAATTTTTCTATGGAAACAGGAAAAATTCTTACGCTAAACGATATCTTAGGCGGTGACAAAACAGATAAAATAGTAAGCTATGTGTATAACAAAATCACTGCCGACCCGTCGGAGTATTATCCCGAAATTGATTTAGAGGCTGTGAAAGACGGTTTTCACGAAGAAAATTTTGCTATAGTAGACAATAATATTAAAATTTTCTTTCAGGATTATGATATAGCGCCCTATGCGGCGGGATTTCAGTCCTTTGATATTCCTATTTCCGAACTAAAGTAAAAAATAAAAAAAGCAAGGTTGATTTAATTCAGCCTTGCTTTTTTAATAGGTATATAACCTAAGCCGTTGTATTATTCTGTCCTAAGCGCCGTTACGGGGTCCTTCTTTGAAGCGCTTCTTGAAGGAATTATACCGGCAAACAAAGTCAACAGCATACTGATTGCTATCAAAATAAATGCCGCCTCGGGTGGCAAAATCGCATTTAGATTATTAAGATTTGTAAGCTTGTGCAGAATAATGTTTATCGGAATGCAGATAAGATAAGTGACAGCTACTCCGAGAGAGCCTGAGGTAAATCCTATGATAAGCGTTTCCGCATTAAACATTCTCGAAACATTTCTCTTCGAAGCGCCGATAGCGCGAAGAATACCGATTTCCTTTGTTCTCTCCTGAACGGAAATAAGCGTAATAACACCTATCATAATTGAAGATACAATAAGCGATACGGAAACAAAAGCAATCAGAACATAGGTTATTGCATTGATAATTGTTGTGATTGATGACATCATTAACCCTACATAATCGGTGTAGCTGATTTGTTCAAGCGGGCTGACGCCGCTATTGTATTCTTCGATCACATCTTCAACTAAATCCTTATTCTCAAAAGAGGACGAGAACAGGTTGATTGAGGACGGAGAATTGTAATCAACACAGCCGAGGGTAATTAAATTATCTTCATATGAAGAATCGGAAAACTCAAGAACCTCATCGTAATACTTTGCAGACATTGAATCGGTTAAAGAGGAAATTTCCGTATCAAGCGCCGCTGCAAGCTGATCCTGCGTCATTGAAGAAAGCTGTTGAGATACCTTTGCCGCATAGCTTTCTTTATATTTTTCAATCAATGCCAAACGGAATATCTCGTTTAATTGCTCGTCAGTCATACCTGTAAGATAATCGGTGATGGTTTTCTCGTCCATGCCGCTTTGCTCTGCCATAGAGGGAACTATCTGATTTTCAATTTGCTCCCGTGTAACGTTTTGCATTGTCGTCTGTACAAACTGAGCTATGCTTTCGTCTGTCGGAACACCCATTATATCTATATAGATTTTTGCCTTTCCCGCAATATCCAGCGATTGTATATATTCTTTAAATTTATTCGACTTTTGTTCTACGGACATATTTCCTTCGGTGTCCTTGAAAGGAAGACCGGTAAAAATATCCGTTACAGGATCTTCAAGCTGCGCCTTAACGCTTGAGCTGTTGTATGCCTTGTCAATAATATATTTTGTTAATGCGCCGGTGTAGCCGATAGATGAATGTGAATCGGACGATACGGAGTCGCCGTTGGGCTTTGCAATTCCCGAAACCTTTAATGTTAAACCGTTGTCGTAAAGATATTTAAGTCCTGTTTCAGATTCGCGTATGTCAAAATAGGTTTGTGTTTTTTCGTCGAAAGAATAACATTCGGAGCTTAAAATTGTTTTAAACTCCATGGAGCAAATTTCTTCATAGGACCATTTCTTACACGTCGAAACGTCGCCTTGATTATTTATTGCATTTTCAATATCCTCATCGGTTATAAGACCGAGAGCATACAGAGTCATATCGTCAATTTCATTGTTTTCGTCAAGAAAAACCACTACCTGATCATATGCATTAGGCCATGTACCGTAAATAATATCATATTGTTTTTCGGTAACGGCGTTAATCTGCTTTCCGTTGTCTCCCGGAACAAGCTCCTTCCATAGTTTATTAGAGGACGTCATCATTGACATAGAGGAATTTGAATTCTTGGAGAATTCAAGCATTGACGACATATCGACTCCCATATACTTGTTCATAAGCTCCGCTGTCAGTAGCTGTGTGTCGCTGTTAATAATTTTACCGTTAATGTCCTTTGTGTAAATCAAAAGCGGAGCGTCATAGGTGTATTGGACACCGGAAAGAGCATTTGACAGCTTGCTATCCTTGTCGCTTTTCTGTTCCTCGATAAATTTTTTAAAGGATCTAAGGTCGTTTTCCGTAATTTTCAGATTCGTAAACGAATCAATAAGGTCAAAAAGAACCGATTTCTGGTATACGGCGTCGTTTTCATGAACGTTAGTACTTTTTGCATTGCCGATAAATGTTTCAAGCAGGGTGGTCGCGTCTACGGTTTTTGCTTCTATTGTCAAAGGATAGGAGGTAAGCGCATCCTCCTGAACGGAGTCGATAAACGCCGTAGCGCCCGCCGAAACAGCATAAATCAGCGCTATTCCGATAATTCCGATAGAGCCAGCAAAGCTTGTAAGAACAGTTCTGCTTTTTTTGGTAATGAGGTTTTTAAGAGAGAGGCCGAACGAGGTTGCAAACGACATTGAGGGCTTTTTAGCTTTTACCGTATTTACATTCTCTTTAAGGGTATTATCCCATTCCTCGTCTGAAATCGGATTTGAATCGCCTGTTATTACGCCGTCAAGCATATTTACGATTCTGGTTGAGTATTTTTCCGCAAGCTTAGGGTTATGGGTTACCATGATCACCAAACGGTCTTTTGCGATTTCACGTAGAATATCCATGACCTGTATGCTTGTTTCGGTATCAAGAGCGCCCGTTGGTTCGTCGGCGAGTATAATATCAGGATTGTTGACAATGGCTCTGGCAATGGCAACTCTCTGCATTTGTCCGCCGGACATTTCAAAGGGCCTTTTTTTAATCTGGGTTTCGAGTCCGACTTTTTTCAGTGCCTCCTTAGCCCTAACGCGGCGCTCCTTTTTTGATACGCCGGATAAAGTCAGCGCAAGCTCTACATTTGCTAAAACGGTTTGGTGGGGAATTAAATTATAAGACTGAAAAACAAAACCGACTGAATGATTTCTGTATGTATCCCAATCTCTGTCCTTATATTTTTTTGTGGAAATACCATTTACGGAAAGGTTTCCGTCAGTGTATGAATCAAGGCCTCCGATAATATTAAGCATAGTTGTTTTTCCGCAGCCTGAGGGTCCTAATATTGATACAAACTCGCTGTCGCGAAATCTTAAATTAATTCCTTTTAATGCATGAATCTCCTCCGAGCCCGTAGAATATATTTTTGTTATATTTTTTAATTCAAGCACATTATGTCTCCGTTTCCCGTGTAGTTTTGCTATATTTTAGCATATAAATAGCATTTTAATATTAAAGATTGTTAAACAAACATCAATTATAACTGAAATTAATTACCGTGCATTTTAAAAAACCTTCTGATATGCAACTCTCGGAGCGCCGTCCTCCAAATGGATTATACCGCAATATTCAAAGCCGTTTTTCTCGATCATCCTTCTCATGGAACGGTTTAATTCATGCGTGTCTATTTTCAAATTGTGAATGCCTTTTTCGAGAGATATTTTCTCAAATTCCAAAACGAACTTACCGCCTATTCCCATACCCTTGTACTCTTCAGAAATGACTGTTCTGTGCACCGAGGCATATTTTTCATCGTTTTTCCATTCGCCCTGCTCGATTACCTCGTACAGCTCGTCGTTACCGAAGAAAAGAGCGCAGTAACCGACTGTTCTGTTGTCAAACAGCGCAACATAAGCATTCCCGTTTTTTATATCCTCGGAAATAAGCTCTTTTTGAGGATAGCCGTTTTGCCACTGCGGTATATTGTTTTTTGCAAGATAATCTACGGCGTCGGAAAATAAAGGCATAATTTCGTCAATTCTCGAAGGATCCGCCTTTTTTATTCTGATATATGCTCTGTCTGTAATATATGCTTCAAGTCTGTTAATAGCGAAGCCTTTAGATGAAAAATTTTTCTCATATTCTGTCATTATATTGTTTTCTGCGAATATGCTGTTGTGTAAATCGTATGTAATGTTTTTAAGTTCAAAGCCCGAAAATTCAAACTCGCTAATTGAAAAATCAAATAAATCTCTATTATCGGTTTTAAAATAAACGGCGCCGTTCGGCTTTAATATATATTTATATATTTCAAGAAACGAGCGGTAAGTCAGTCTTCTTTTATACTGACTGTTTCTTGTCCACGGGTCTGAAAAATTAAGATATATTCTTGAAAGAGAAGCAGGGGTGAAATATGATACGAGTTCTTTTGCGTCCGCAATAATAAATCTGACGTTCGTCAGTCCGTTTTTCTTTGCGTTTTCGGCGGCAAGCATTGCAACATCCGGTACCTTTTCCATCGCTATAAATAAAACATCAGGCTCTCTTTTTGCCATTTCGCATATAAAAGAGCCTTTGCCGCATCCTATTTCGAGAACGGTTTCTTTTTCACAATTTATAATCTCTTTAGGCAGCAGTAATTCACTGCATTTTGACAGCCTAAGCTCGGTATTCTTTTTTTTTCGCATTCGCATATTGTAATTTCTCCGATTATATGTTATAATGTGTCAGAATACATTATAATATTTTCTAAACATTTATTAAACGATTTTTTGTAAATTTTTAAGGAGAACGGATGATGTACAGTCGCCCCTTTTTAACCGCACTTGCCGAGTCCCTGAAAAAACAGGGTGTGGGTGACGGCGAGATTGACTACTACATAAAGAAATTCACCGAAAGCGCCGATATTAATTCAAATACCGGGAGCATGACTTATTCGGAAATAGATGAGTTGGCGTCAAGGCTGGTAGAAGAAAACGGCTGTTATCTTCATAAAAATCCGGAAAGAGAGGAAGAACTTTTAGATGATGAGCTTCGCTTTCCCGACTTTTCATCCGAAGAGGCTTCGGATATTCTCGAATCAGACAGCGACGAAGCTTCAAAAACCGAAGGAACGAACATTAACAGTAAAAATATCGTTAGAGTAGATTTGGAAAAAAAGAAAAAAAGCTCCGTAAAAGCAAGTCCGGTTTTCATACTTCTTTTAATTCTTACAATGCCGATAACGTTGCCGTGTGCGTTGGCTTTGTGTTCGCTTCTCGGCATTTTATATGTTTTGGTGACCGTCCTTATTGTACTGTCTGTTCTTTGTCTTATCTGTGTAATAGCGTCCGGCATTGCTGTTTCGCTTGTAGGCGTTATTTACGGAATTATTAAAATAGCGTCATCGATTCCAATAGCTCTTATAGAGCTCGGAGTAGGAATTTCGACAGCCGGCCTGACAATGCTCTTTTCAATACTTATTTACAACCTTTGCGTCAAGCTTAGTCCGAGACTATACTCAAAAGCGGCTTTATTATCAAAAAAATGCTTATGCTTAATTGTAAAAATGTATAATTACTTTAAAGAAGAGTGTGCAAAATGAAAATATTTAAGCCTACATCAATAATATTTCTCATAGTATCCGCAGTTTTGGTTGTATCCGGTGTTATTATGTGCTTTGTCGGATACAGTATTGCTAAAGACAGAGATATTTCCGCTTTTTCAGACTATGTCGACGATGAAGGAAATTCGCTTAACAGCATTGATTTTTCAGGAAAAACAATAAAGAACATATCGCTTGAATTTGAGGACTGCGATGTTTATATTATCGGTAATTACAGCAAATCAGGAGCTGAAACGGTTAACTTTGCAGCGAGTGAATATGAGTATTCGCTGACAAATAATGAGTTTTCCGTAAACGACGCAAATATTTTTTCAATATTTCATATAACGGAATCAGGAAGTAATTTTTCCGGAATCAGACATTACTTTATTTCTCCCTTTTTACTGAACGATTCGAAGGCGATAAGGATTTTCCTATCGGATGACCAAAAATCAATTTCAAAATTTAATATTAAAGTTAAAAACGGCAACGTCCATCTTGAGAATATTTCTTTAAATTCAAACTATTTTTTAAATGTCGAAAACGGTAATATCAGTCTCTCGCATATTAAGACCTCCGGAACCTGTGATATTCAAGTTAAAAACGGAAATATTATTTTACAATCTAACGATATTACCGGTACAAAAGCATATATTACCGAAAACGGCAATATTAATTGTGACGTAAATACACAGTACAGCTTCTCATGTAAATGTGAAAAGGGAATTGTTTCTCTTGATTCACAAAATATAGGGGCTGAGTATCAGGGAGTTTATCCCGCAAAGATGAACGTCGATACAGAAAAGAACGATAATAATAAGGATAAGAACGGTTCGGATAATAAAGAAGATTCGGACACAAAAGATAATCTGAGTAATACAGTCAAATTACCGTGCGCTTTTTTTGCAAAGGTAAAAAACGGTAATATTGAAATAAGATATACTTCGTCTTAATTTTTCGTTTTCTGAATAAAAAACAAAATGATGCAAATAATAGGTTTGTAATCCTAAAAAGTAAAGGAGATAAAAACCGTGATACTCGATAAGATTGCATTAGTTATCGCAATAATAGGCGGTATAAACTGGGGAAGCATCGGACTTTTCAGATTTGATATAGTTGCATGGTTATTTGGCGGACAGGGCTCTTTGGTTTCGAGAATAATCTATACAATAGTCGGATTGAGCGCTCTTTGGTGTATTTCGCTTTTGTTCAGAACAAACGACGAAGAGGTATACGATGCTGCATAAAGAAATCACCTGCTGAAAATGCAGGTGATTTTCCCTTATGGTTACTACATATAGAAATATACATATCAAAAATCAGGTTTTTTTGAAAAGTCAAGAGGTAAATGCGAAAAAGTGCAAAAAAATTTAATTTAGGCAGATAAAAGGCTATTTACGCACGTCTCGTAGAGGTCTGCGGAGGTAAAATAGTTAAAAATCCCTCTCGGATAATTGTTAATCCATTTTTCAAGCCTGCGGGTGTCGGCAGGCGTTACCCGCTCAAAGCTAACGCATTTCGGGTAGTGGCGGCGTATCATTTTATTTTGATTTTTATTTGAGCCGCGCTCGTAGGAGCTGTACGGGTGGCAATAGTAAACCTTTGTACGGGTACCGCTGCGGCGGCAGCTCTGCTCGAGTCCCTCATAATCGGAAAACTCGGAGCCGTTGTCTATGGTTATACTTTGGAATATTTT
>JAQXHN010000031.1 GCA_029007295.1 Clostridia bacterium
TGGGATGAAAAGTGAAAGCGGAACAGGAGACTTTGCATATTCATAGGGATTACAGCCGAATGCGTTACAAAACGCTCTCTGATAGCCGTCTACGCTGTCGTAGCCGGTATCATAAGCCAAATCATGGTTCATCGCGCAAACGCAATGCGGAACGGGACAGCCGAAGCCGCCTGATATAATCTGCCGGCGCAAGACCCGTCAGCTCCTTAAATATTCGCGCGCAATAAAAAGGAGAATACATTGCTACACCAGAAAGATCGCACAACATGATTTTTTTCTGAAAGGTGCGCCGCAATATAGTCCTGCATCTGTTGTACTGCCAAAACCTTTTCCGTCACTTTATCACCTCCTCCTGACAAAGCTATTATCGCAGAAAGAGTAGGATTATTCTCGACTTTTCTTGCTATCTTTCAAATTCCGATTAGTCGACGAAAAAAATCCTTTGTTTTTTATAATAGCACATTTCGTCATCGTATGAAAGCCATTATAAGAAGACCTCTCTTGTCTTGGTAGACAAAAGAGGTTTCTTTAGTGATGGAGGCGAGACAGTCAAAACCAAACATCCCTTCGTGGGATAAGGAAACAAGTTTGCACTTGCTTTCCCGATATTTGGCTGCCCGGCCTTCCGGGCTGGTGGAGGCGAGGGGAGTCGAACCCCTGTCCGAAAACGAATTCATAAAGCTTTCTCCGGGTGCAGACGGTCTTAATATCTCCTTTATAAAGCCAAAACCGGCAGAAGCTTTATAAAGCAGTCTTTTTATTCATGAGTGTTATAAAGACATACTGGCACTTCACGTTCACCACTTCATGACGCCCATACCAACGCCGTGGTACTCATTGGCAGGACGAGGCGCACTTAGGCAGCCTGTGCTACGAGATTATCGTTAGCGTTTAATTTTAAATTTTGAGGTTGTTTAAAGAGTTGCCCCATCTCTACCCGCTTACCTTATTTCATCATCCCCGTCGAAACCTTTACGCCCCCTAATATGTAATATAATCGGTTAATAACGGTTATTCCAAAACAAAAAAATTATAAAGTGTATTTTTCCTTGGTTGCCCTTTCAATATCGCGAATAGCCTGTCTTTTTGCGTCGGTTTCTCTCTTATCGTAAAGCTTTTTACCTTTGCAAAGTCCAACCTGAACCTTAACCCTCGAGCCTGAAAAATACAAAGACAACGGAATGATTGTCAAGCCTTCCCTGCCGACAGCACCGAGAAGCTTTAAAATTTCCTTTTTATGCATTAAAAGCTTCTTGTCTCTTAACGGTTCTCTGTTAAATACATTTCCTTTTTCATAAGGGGAAATATGAATCCCAACTGCATACAATTCCCCCTTCTCAATAGTACAATAGGAATCCTTGAGATTTACGGCTCCGTTTCGCAAGGATTTTACTTCCGTACCGAATAATTCTATACCGGCTTCGTAAGTTTCCTCAATAAAATAATCGTGATACGCTTTTTTATTTGTTGCTATAGTTTTTCCGTCTGTTTTCTTTACCAAATTAAAGCTACCTCCGATTTTAATTTTAAAGATTATAACATAACCGCAGAATAATTGTCAACACTTTAATGTCGAATAAGGGAATCGATTGCTCGATTCCCTTAATAATTGCACTTAAGACTGCGACGCATCATCAACATAGAGAACTCTTACACCGTTCTCATCTGTCTTTTCTTCTTTCTTTGTAGGATTATTTCTGCTTTCCAAGAATTTTGACGCAACCTGAGGGAAAAGCGCATAGGAAAGAACGTCCTCTTCGCTTTTAATTAAGTTTCCGCCTTCTGTCCTATATTTATCAAGCTCCGGCTCCAATAAATCAGCAGGACGGCATTCGATAACTTCATCTTGGCCGATTGCCTTGCGTCTTACCTCTTCATTAACTTTTCCGGGAAGCGCGCCGTATTCACCTTTTAAAAGTCCCTTGCTCTCTTTGGTGACCATCTTATATCTTTCACCTGAGAGAACATTAAGAACAGCCTGAGAGCCTACAATCTGGCTCGTAGGAGTTACAAGCGGAGGGTAACCGAAATCTTCTCTTACACGGGGGATTTCCTTTAATACATCGTAATACTTATCCTCAGCTTTTGCCTGCTTTAGCTGTGAAATGAGATTTGAAAGCATTCCGCCCGGAACCTGGTAAAGAAGCGTATTGGTATCAACGCGCAAAACCTTTGGATCAAGAATTCCCTCATCCTGTAATTTCTGAGCAACTTTACGGAAGTGTGCCGCAGCTTCGCTCATCTTTTCAAGATTAAGCTCGGTATCTCGGCTTGTTCCGCGAAGCGCAGCAACCAATGCCTCCGTTGCGGGCTGTGATGTTCCGTTTGCCAAGGGAGATAACGCACAGTCTACGATATCTACTCCGGCGTTTACAGCCATAAGGTTGGTCATATCGCCCGTACCTGTCGTATTATGGGTATGCAGATGAATAGGAACATTAACTGCAGCTTTGAGCTTCTTTACTAGGCTGTATGCTGCGGAAGGAAGAAGAAGATTTGCCATATCCTTAATGCAAATTGTATCTGCTCCCATTTCGCAAAGACGAATCGCCAAGTCAACGAAATACTGTTCGTCATGTACGGGACTTATTGTATAACTGATTGCCGCTTCACAAATGCCTTTGTACTTCTTTGTGCTTTCAATTGCTGTTTTTAAGTTTCTTGTATCATTCAAAGCGTCAAAAATACGGATTACGCTTATACCGTTTTTAATTGAAAGACGAACAAATTCTTCCACTACGTCGTCTGCGTAATGCTTGTATCCGAGAATATTCTGTCCTCGGAAAAGCATCTGAAGCTTGGTATTCGGCATTGCCTGTTTAAGCCGGCGAAGTCTTTCCCACGGATCTTCGTTTAAGAATCTCATACATGAGTCGAAGGTAGCTCCGCCCCAGCACTCAAGAGACCAGTAACCGATTTGATCAAGAATCTTACAAGCCGGAAGCATATCCTCTAATCTCATTCGGGTTGCCGCCTGAGACTGATGTGCGTCACGGAGTATTGTGTCTGTGATTAAAAGTTTATTAGCCATTTTAACCTCCTATTATGCAAAGAGGGATATTAGAACACCTGCCGCAATAGCAGAGCCTATAACACCGGCAACATTCGGTCCCATAGCGTGCATGAGAAGAAAGTTTGCAGGATTTTCTTTTTGACCTACCGATTGTGAAACACGTGCCGCCATCGGTACGGCGCTGACACCGGCGGAACCGATGAGAGGATTGATTTTATTCTTAAGGAAGAGATTCATAAATTTAGCAAGAAGAACGCCGCAAGCAGTAGCAAATCCAAATGCCACAACACCTAAAGCGATAATCTTAAGCGTCTCGCCTTTTAAGAATGTTTTTGAAGTTGCGGTTGCGCCAACCGTAATACCGAGGAAAATCGTAACGATATTCATCAGCTCGTTCTGCACGGTCTTACAAAGTCTGTCGCATACACCGCTTTCCTTGAATAAATTTCCGAGCATAAGACAGCAAATCAGAGGAGCTGCAGAAGGAACAATAAGTGAAACGGAAATAGCAACAACAATCGGGAATATAATCTTCTCTGTTTTTGAAACAGGACGAAGCTCCTTCATAACTATACAACGTTCCTTTTTTGTTGTAAGCAGCTTCATTATCGGCGGCTGAATTACCGGAACCAAAGCCATATATGAATATGCGGCGACCGCTATAGCACCTAACAGCTCAGGTGCAAGCTTAGATGTAACAAAAATAGCGGTAGGACCGTCTGCGCCGCCTATTATACCTATAGATGCAGCGGCCTTGTTTGTAAAGCCGAGTGCTCTTGCAGCGGCAAAGGTAGCAAAAATTCCGCCCTGTGCGGCAGCGCCAAGGAGCAAGCTCTTAGGATTTGCAATCAGCGGACCGAAGTCTGTCATAGCTCCGACGCCGAGGAAAATAAGGCAAGGATAAATTCCGAGCTTAACACCCAAATACAAATAGTCAAGAAGTCCGGGAACTATATCTCCGTGACCGCCGAACATGTCCCAATGGACGTGACCGCCTGCGAAAAGCGACTCATGGAACATATCCGCACCGGGTAAGTTTGTCAAAAGCATACCGAATGCAATGGGAACAAGCAGTAACGGCTCAAATTTCTTAACAATTCCGAGATAAAGGAGCACGCAGGCAATAACGATCATAATAAGATTCAGCCAATTATCGCCTTCGAAGAAGCGATAAAAACCCGTATCTTTTAAGAACTTAACAATAGCTTCCATTAGTGCCTCCGTTATGCAATAACAGCAAGAAGTTCGCCCGTATCAACAGTTGCACCCTGTGCAACGGAAACAGTTGCAACTCCGTCGCAGGGAGCGAGAATTTCATTTTCCATTTTCATTGCTTCCAAAACAAGAATAGTATCGCCTTTCTTTACAGAAGCTCCTGAATTAACCTTAACAGAAAGAATCGTACCGGGCATTGGGGCGTTAACATTTGTTCCGCCGGCAGGTGCGGGCGCAGGAGCGGCTGCAGCCTTAGGAGCCTGTGCGGGAGCGCTTTTAACCTCGGATGCGTCAATTTCTTCAATACCGACCTGATATTCGGTTCCGTTAATAATAACCTTATAATTTTTCATCATTTTTCTCCTTATTTCTTTTTAAAAGATATTATTCTGATTGCACTGACATCCTTACCTAAGGATTCGGCGATTGCAACCGATGCCGCCGCTACGAGATTGCCTCTCTCTTTGGGATCGATATTGTTGTCAGTCGAAATAGGTGCAGATTTTACAGTATTCTTTTTCTCAACAGGTTTATTCTTAAAGAAAAGTCCCATAAAAGAACATATCAGAATCAAGAATAAGAGTCCCGCAAATACTACGCCGACCCCGATAACACAAGTCATCCATACCGGTACGTCCATTACATTTCTCCCTTCAATATAATAGCATAATAAAGCCAAATTTGTGTTAATTGTATCACAAATTAATATTATTTTCAAGAACAAAGTATGACTATATATGTATATTTTTGTATCTTTATAGTGTTTTATAATATATAATCAAAACAAAAAAGGACGCTTTATTTCGTCCTTTTCGGTTTTTCAAGCCTTGTCCTAAAAAAGAATCGTTTAATGGCGTTTATATTCCACGGGATTAAAGGATATAGGTAGCTTCTCTGCCCATCAACGGTTTTATTAAAGGCTATTAGCAGAATAACGGTAACTATTCCGATAATAAATCCGACAATATTTAAAAAAGCCGTGAGTAAAAGTATTATTATTCTCATAAATTTAAGCGCATATCCCATTTCATAGCTTGCCTGTGAAAAATTAGCAATTGAAACAAATGCCATATAAAGAATTACCTCCGGCACAAACCAGCCTATATTAACCGCCATATCTCCAAGAATAAGTCCGGTAACTACTGATAATGAATTTCCGAGAGAGTCAGGGGTATTAAGCGAGGCTAATTTTAATCCGTCAATTAAAAATTCCACTATCAGGATTTGTATTATGATAGGAACCGCATATTCTTTTTCGTGAACCGCAATCACAGAAAGCCAAGTCGGAATTAAATATGAATTTTTAACAAGAAGATACCAGGTCGGCATCAAGATAACCGTGAAAACTGATATAATTAACCTTACAAATCTTAAATAAGTCGAAGATACGGGCGGTAAATAAAAATCGTTTGCTTCGTGATTAAAATCAAATATTGATGTAGGAAGTATTATTACAGACGGAGTATTGTCACAAACGATAATAAGACTTCCCTCGGTTATCATCGCACAAGCGCAATCCGGCCGCTCCGTATATCTGACTTTTGGAAACGGATTTAGCCAACACGATTTAATCAAATATTCTGCAAGGCTTTGTTCGCCGAAGGATAATGAAGGCAGATTAAAATTTTGCAGCTTGAGCTTTACTGAATTCAACAATTTTTTGCTTACCTTATTCTCTAGATACACAAGCGCTACATCCGATTGATTAATTTCGCTTAATGTATATTTTTCAACTCTAAGATAATTTGATTTAATTCTTCGCCTTATAAGAGAGGTATTTGTTAAAATTTTCTCTGTAAAGCTGTCGCGGGGACCTCTGAGTGTTTTCTCATTTTCGCTTTCGTCAATGCTTCTTGCCGGATATTTTTTTGCAAAGACAATTACCGCTTCGTTTTTATCCGGCGTTAATACGGCAAGTCCTCCGTTGATAATTGCCCTTACTATTTTATCAGGGTTGCATTCGGATTTTGTTTCTATATAAGGAATAGTATTTTCAATATCCGAAAGCTTCTCACTTTTTATTAAAAACAGCAATACCCTTTCCAAAACATCGGAATCGATCAGTCCGTCTATTGCATAGTATGTTGCGTTTGAATCTATAGTTTTTATTTCCCGTTTAATTACATCAAAGCATAAATCCGGTGCAATTTTTTCATCAATAATATTTATTAATTCGTTATAAATCATAGTAAAATTATTATATACAAAAAAATGACAATAATTCAAAACCGACCTATTTTCAAGGTCGGTTTTGAATTATCCGGTTCAAATCTGTATTCATTATCATAACTTACAAATATTTTATAATATTTGTTGACAAAAACAAAGCTAAAACAATCATTTAATTCTTCTTCGGAAGGTTCTTCCGTTTTTACCCACAATTAAAGGCGCAAAAAGAATCAGCATTGGATATATTTCAAGCCGTCCGAACAGCATATCGAAAATAAAAATAATCTTTGAGAGCGGGCTGAAAAATGCAAAATGGCATTCGATGCCCAGTCTTCCGAAGCCCGGACCTATGTTATTGAGAGCAGAAACAACGCCGGACACAGCGCTCAACAAATCGACGTCGTCGATAGAAACTATTAAAAAGGATAATGCGGTTATTATGGCATAAATAACAAAAAATACATTTGTGCCGTGTCTGACATCGGTATCAACATTTTTTCCGTCAAACGTAATGGCGTTAACACTTCTTGGATGAATAAGCCGTTTAATTTCCCTTTTTGCATTTTTAAAAATCAAAATAATTCTTGCAATCTTAAATCCGCCGCCGGTACTTCCGGCGCATGCCCCTACGCACATTAAAATAAGCAGAATCATTCTTGAAAAATTCGGAAAATCATTTGCGGCGGTTGTCGTAAACCCGGTAGTCGTTATGTATGACGCAACCTGAAAAGAGGATTTATTTACTATTTGAAAAAATGACCAGTCGGGATATATTGACGAAATATTAATTGCTATCAAAACAATTGATACAAAGATTATTCCGAGATATACACGGAGCTCTTCGCTCTTTAATGCTTCCTTTACCTTCTTACAAATAAGCAGGAAAAATACATTGAAATTTACACCGAATAATATCATAAAAACGGTGATAACAATCTGCGAATAGGAGCTGTAGGAAGCAATACTGTCATTTTTAATACCGAAGCCTCCGGTTCCCGCAGTTCCGAACGTATGCGTAATTGCGGCAAACCAATCCATATCGCCGAATAATAAAAGCATAAATTCAATAAGCGTTAAACCAAAATACAAGCTGTAAAGTATTCTTGCCGTATTCTTTGATCGCGGTACAAGCTTTCCGACGTCAGGACCGGGGCTTTCGGCCTTCATCAAATATAAATCTCCTCCGCCTCCGGCTAAAGGTAAAATAGCCATAAGGAACACAAGAACTCCCATACCGCCGATCCAATGCGTAAAGCTACGCCAAAATAAAATACTGTGCGGCAAACATTCAACATCCGTTAATATACTTGCACCGGTAGTTGTAAATCCGGATACAGCCTCAAAGACGGCGTCAAGATAATTCGGTATAGCACCGCTGAATGTAAACGGTAAAGCGCCGAACAGACTAAATGCAATCCATCCCAGAGATACAATTACAAATCCGTCTCTTGAATATATTGTCTTATCCTTTGGCTTAAAAGTTAATAATATTCCGCCGCAAGCAAGCAAAATAGAAATTGATATAATAAAGCTGCCAACCGGGGAAAGCGTGTCAGCCTTCATATATATCAAACCGATAATACACGGCAACAACATTACAGCGGCCTCAAGCCAAAGAAGAATGCCTAAAATATAGGCTATCATTCTCTTATTCGTCATTTTTAACCCTTTATAGAATCAATGTCGGAAATACCGCAAATTTTTGTAATAATAATTACCAAATCATTCGGTTTAATATAGTCATCACCGTGGGGAATTATTATTTTACCGTCACGTTTAATACAGCCGATAAGAACGTTTGGCTTGATAGTCAGCTCACAAAGAGGCTGTCCTATCAAAGAGCTGTTCTCTCCGACTCTGAATTCAAGCGCTTCGACCTCATTATCGATTATTCGATAAAGATTTTCAAGATTGCTTGCAACCATTTTATGCTTTGCACGGACGTGACGAAGAATTCTGTTTGCGGTAATATATTTAGGATATACTACGCTTCCTATGTCGAGCTTTTTCATTACTTCATGGAATACTGTCTTATTTACCTTTGCTATTGTCTTAATTCTTTCGTCAAGACCCTTCGCAAATAATGATAAAACTATATTTTCCTCATCAAGTCCGGTAAGAGAAACCACAGCGTCCATTTCGGCAATTCCCTCTTCAAGAAGAGTTGAACGATTCGTACCGTTACCGCAGATAATATTGGTATTCGGGAATAAAAAGCTGAGTCTTTCCGCAACCTCCGGTTCTTTTTCTATTATAGTTACGTTTATTCTTGATTTGTCAAATTCCCTTGCAAGATAGTGAGCTATCCTTCCGCCTCCGATTATCATAATATTCTTTGCACTGGCATAAGGCAAGCCTACTCCTTTGAAGAAATCGCAAATCTCATCCTTAGGAGCGATTACGGCGGCAATGTCATTTTTTTGAATTACAAAATTGCCGTCCGGAATATATATTTCATTCCCCCGTCTTACGGCGCATACAAGAATATGATGTTTGGGATTCTTGAAGGCATCCTTGATTTTCTTACCGCACATTGTACATCTGTCGTCAACCGTAAAGCTGATTAAGTCAATGGCTCCGTTTGCCAATACATCAATGTTTTTCGCCGAAGGGTGCTTTAGAATATTTAATATTTCACTTGCCGCTTCCCTTTCGGGATTAACCGACATAGAAAGTCCCATAGTATCGCCGATAAGCGATAAATCGTTATCGTATTCCGGGCTTCTGACACGTGCTATAGTTTCCTTTGCGCCCATCGTTTTCGCAACAAGACAGCATAATAGATTGGTTTCATCACTGCCGGTTAATGCGATAAGGAGATCGCATTCCTTTATATTTGATTCTTCAAGTATATTTTTATCGGTTCCGCTTCCGCAAATACCGATAACGTCTACGCTTCCGGAAATATCTTGGAGAAACGAAGAATTGCGGTCTATAACCGTGATATCATGTCCCTCTTTTGAAAGCACTTCGGCAACGGTAAAACCAACCTTACCGATACCGACAACAGTAATTCTCACATTTAACGCCTTTCCATTAATAGATTCATGTAATAGATTCGTGAACGAAAAAATATTATAACATAAAAATGCGAAAAATCAATAAATTTTTATAAATTTAACCGATATTCTTTTTAACGGTTAAAATATTTTTTCCATCCTTGTATTCGTATAAAACTTCATCCATTGTCTTTTTAACCATAAAAATGCCGAGGCCTCCGACTTCACGCTCGCTCGCAGAAAGTGTAATATCCGGGTCTTCATGTTTTAACGGATCGTACGGTATGCCGCAATCTATAAAAGTAATAATAACGCTGATAGGATCGTTAACAACCTCAACTCTTACAGTTGCTTTGCCTATGTCAGGATTATAAGCATATCGGGCAATATTGCTGAAAAGCTCGTCTATCGCAATATCAATTTGCATCTGAGCTTTAATCGGACAGTTATATTCCATAAGCATATCATTTACAAAATCTGTTACGGTTTCAATATTTTCTACTGTTGCTTCAATATTGATTTCCCTCATTATAATTTCCTCTCAAAAATCCGTTTAAAACAAACTTATTTGGTCGTTTTCTCCGATTGTTTCGGCGTCATTATTAGTTGAAAAAGCGTCGAACGACTGTTTTTCGACAGATACGGACTCCGTTTTCTTTTTTGTCTTAGGTTGCGATGTAAATTCGTCCATAAAGGTTAATTGATTTGTTTCGGACAAACCCTTTAATATACCGTTTTCACGCAGAATTTCTATTATAGCCTTCGAAACATGGGATTTATCCGCTAAATCCTCTACACTCATTATTTTTCCCTGTTTTGCGGCATCAACAAGCTTAATGGCCGCCGCATCGCCCAAATTAGGCAAAGCGTTAAACGGCATTCTGATACCCTCTTCACACGGAACAAATGCGCTTGATTCCGACTTATAAAGGTCTACAGGTAAAAAAGGTATACCGCGTTGCATACATTCATTTGCAAGCTGTAATGCAGGTATCATATCCTCTTCCTTTTTTTCTGTCTGTTTGTTTTTCTTTCTTTGTATTAAATCTTTAAGGTAATTATAAACATAATTTTTACCTTTACCTACTATGCTTGCATCAAAGCCTCCGGGCGCAACGGTAAAATATGCGGCATAAAATACCGCCGGATAATGTACCTTATACCAAGCAAGACGAATTGCGGAAATAACATATGCCGCAGCATGCGCTTTCGGGAACATATATTTTATCTTTTTGCAGGAGGCAATATACCAATCGGGGATGTTTTCAGCTCTCATCGCTTCCTCATATTCGGGCTTTAAGCCCTTTCCTTTACGAACATCCTCCATTATTTTAAAGGACATGCTCTTTTCAACCCCGTGATATATAAGGTAGTTCATAATGGAATCTCTCGTACCGATAAGCTGTGAAATATCGCATATCCCGTTTTTAATAAGCTCATCACCGTTATTTGCCCATACATCGGTACCGTGAGTTAAGCCGGATAACTGCAAAAGGTCTGAAAAGGTTTTCGGTTTTGTAGCTTCGATTACACCCTGCACAAAAGCAGTGCCGAATTCCGGCAAACCGTATGTTCCGACATTAGCTCCTATTTGCTCAGGTGTAACACCGAGGGGCTTAGTTGACAAAAACAATTCATAAACCTCGGGGTCACTCATGGGAACCTTGTCTATTGTTATTCCCGAATATTTTTCAAGCATTTTGTATTTTGTAGGAATATCGTGTCCGAGCTCATCAAGCTTTAATATAGTATCGTGAAGATACGAGAACGCAAAGTGAGTAGTAATGATATCAGAGTTAGGGTCGTCTGCGGGATGCTGAACAGGAGTAAAATCATAAACATCGTACTCTCTCGGAACAACGATAATACCTCCAGGATGCTGTCCCGTGGTGCTCTTAACTCCGGCAATGCCGAGAATAAGCCTGTTTACCTCGGCTTTCGTCAAAGAAACACCGTGTTCGTCGAGATATTTCATTACTATTCCGTACGCAGTCTTCTCCGCAATAGCAGATATCGTACCTGCACGAAAGACATTTTCGGAACCGAACAATTCTTCTGTATATTTATGCACCTTGCCCTGAACTTCACCGGAAAAATTCAGGTCGATATCGGGAGATTTATCTCCGTAAAACCCTAAAAAGGTTTCGAAAGGAATATCGTGACCGTCTCGGTTCATTTCCACGCCGCATTCGGGACATTTTTTTGCCGGCAGGTCAAAGCCCGAGCCTACCGAACCGTCGGTAATAAACTCGCTGTGCTTGCATTTCGGACAAACATAATGAGGCATAAGAGGATTAACCTCCGAAATACCCGACATAGTAGCTACAAACGAAGAACCGACAGAACCACGCGAGCCTACCAAATATCCCTGGCTTTCGCTGTACCATACAAGCTTCTGAGCGATCATATACAGCACCGCAAAACCGTGTTTGATTATTGAATCAAGCTCTTTTTCAAGTCTTGCTTTTACAATTTCAGGCAACGGGTCGCCGTAAATATTGTTCGCTTTTTCATAACAGAGCCGGACAAGCTCCTCCTCGGCACCGTCCATTTTCGGGGTATAGCTTCCCTTGGGAATCGGTCGTATTACTTCAACCTCGTCTGCAATTTTATTAGTATTGGTTACAACTACTTCAAACGCCTTGTCTTTACCGAGATATGAAAATTCCTCGAGCATTTCATCTGTTGTTCTGAAATAAAGCCCGCTCTCTCTGTCTGCGTCCTTATATTTCATGGAAGTAAGAAGCAGCTTGCGGTATATTTCATGATGCTTTTCGAGAAAATGAGCGTCGCAGGTAGCACAGACAGGCTTTCCGATTTTTTCTCCTATCGAAACTATTTTTCGATTCATTTCACGAAGCTGTTCATATCCGGAGACGGTTCCGTTTTCAATCATGAAAGAATTATTGCACAGCGGCTGAATTTCAAGATAATCGTAAAAATCCGCAATTTTTTCAAGCTCTATGTCCGGTTTATTCTGCTTAATTGCAGAAAACAGCTCGCCTGCCTCGCATGCAGAACCGAGGATAAGCCCTTCTCTATGCTCCGAAAGCAAGGATTTCGGTATTCTCGGATAACGGTAGAAATAATCAAGATAGCTTTTTGAAATTAATTGATATAAGTTTTTCAGGCCTACCGTATTCTTTACAAGAATTATCATATGATATGAACGGAGCTTTTTAGGGTCGGAGCCGCTAGACATAACCCTTATCATATCATAAACGGATTTTACACCCTCACCCGATAAAATTTCAACCATACGGAAGAAAATATATGCAAGCATTTCTGCGTCGTCGCAGGCTCTGTGGTGATTAAAATCACCTAATTTGTAAAAATCGGCAATGGAATCCAACGTATGCTTACGAAGCTTTGGATTAACATATCTTGACAGCGCAACTGTGTCGATATAGGTATTTTCAAAGGGCAGCTTATATTTTCTGCATGCAGCTCTTATAAAAGAGGTATCGAAGCCGGCGTTATGAGCGATTAGCACTCTGTCTCCCACAAATTCGAAAAACATTTTCAACGCTTCGTCGCATTGGGGAGCGTCTTTTACCATATCGTCGGTAATGCCTGTTAATTTAGTAATTTCCTCCGGGATAGGAGTATTTGGATTAACAAAAGTATCAAAGCGGTCAACTACCTTATCTCCCCGAATAAGCACCGCTCCGATTTCCGTAATTTCATTGTTAAACGCAGAAAGCCCCGTCGTTTCCAGGTCAAATACTACAAACTCGCCGTGTAAGTCAACGTCGGCATTACCGTAAACCGCTCTTGCGGTATCGTCTACATAATATGCCTCCATACCGTATATAACCTTTACGCCGTTTTTTTCGGCTGTAAGCATGGCCTCAGGAAAGCCCTGGACATTTCCGTGGTCGGTGATAGCTACTGCGCTGTGATTCCATAAGGCGGCTGTGTCGACAAGCTCTGCAGGCAAAATTGTAGCGTCCTTCGCAGACATATTTGTATGTGCGTGAAGCTCGACTCTCTTATACTTTGCATTATCGGTTCTCGGAATAAGCTTGACCGTCATAGCGTTTTTAGGCTCAATATATATCTCGCCGTCAAATTTATCGCAACGTACGACACCTCTTATTGCAAGACAGCATGTGTATAACTCCAGCTTAACAGTTCCTCGGGCCTGCTTAATCTTTGTAGCCTTTACCGCGTTAATCAGATCCGATTTTTCATCCTTAGGCACGCTGACCCTAACATTAACGGATCCCTCGTCATCGGTAATTCCAAAAACATAATTATCGTATTTGCTTTTAGGATTGGACTTGTCCTCAAAATTTACAACCTTACCTATTATATCAACAATTCCCGACGTTTCTTCGAGCGCGCCTATTGAGACAGGTTCAGGTATAAATTCTTCGCCTAAAACACTTTCCTTACAAGACAAGTCAAACGTCAAAAATCCGACCTTAATTATATTTTCGTTTACTTCGACCGGATTAAAATCGGTACAAAGCGAAGGCTGATGAAATCTTGAGTCTATAATGTCTTCTTTTATGTTATTGTTTTCTGACGAAAGCCTTCTTTTTTCAATTTCTTTTTCTTCTTTTTCGATTTCAGCGACAATACTTGCAATTTCTTCGTTGCGTTGTCTTGAAAAGGTCTCGTAGCCGAAATCGCTGTTTGCTTTTGATTCAAAGACAATTTTGAATCTGCGTTTATATTCGGAATAAATTAAGTCTGAAATTTTTTTGTCTGTTTCAGACGCATACAAAATATCAACAGCACAAGAGTTTAAGGATATTGAGATATAAACCGTATCCTTATCAAGCCTGAACTCACAGTTATCAAGAAAGCCCTCCGATACGTAATCGCGTCTGTAGCTCTCCTTAATAATATCGGACATACATGACTCGGAAAACAATTCGGATTTATATATCGGTCGAATATATGCTTTATTTATATTATGACCGGAGGCAATCTCGTCTTCGATTTTATACAATATATTTTTCGGCACAATATAATCAAATGAAACATCTACCTCGATAATTCTTTTTTCTTTATCAGCACGTGCCGCTATTATCCGAGAATTATGTATATATTTCGCTTCTTTTTCGGTAGGTTCGTATTTCTTGAAATATTCAGTCAGAGATTTTGCCATTTATTACTCCGTTTTATTTATTTCCTTAATCAGTTCGCTTACAATGTTGTTTTCAGATATCTTTTTTACTATTTTACCCTTTTTGAACAACAGCGCTTCACCGTTTCCTCCGGCAACGCCTATATCCGCTTCCCTTGCCTCACCGGGTCCGTTTACGGCGCATCCCATTATTGCGACCTTAACGTGTTTAATATTATCTGAAATTTCTTTTTTTGCTCTATTTTCAAATTCATTTACAAGAGAAACCAAATCTATTCTTGTTCTACCGCAGGTGGGACAAGAAACAAGCTCCACCTTATTTTTTCTTCGTACGTTGCAGGCGGACAATATATCATAAGCGGCGCTGACTTCATCGCAGGGATTACCCGAAAGCGAGACGCGTACTGTATCGCCTATTCCTCTCGACAAAAGCGAACCGAAGCCAACCGCTGTTTTTATAATTCCGCTCTTAACGCTTCCCGCCTCTGTCACGCCTATATGTAAAGGATAATTATATTTCTCCGAAAATAAAAAACAGGCTTCGGTCATTGTACGAGCGTCTGACGATTTTATTGCAACCACAATATCGTTAAAATCATATTTTTCAAGCATTTGAACGCTTTTTTTTGCACTTTCAAAGAGCGCATTCGAATTTGGCGAACCGTATTTTCGGAGCAGCTCCTTTTCAAGAGAACCGGAATTAACTCCGACACGAATCGGTATATTTTTCAGCTTACAGGCGTTGACCACAGCCTTAACCCTGTCGCCGGAGCCGATATTTCCGGGATTAATTCTGATTTTATCCGCTCCGCAGTACACGCTCTCAATTGCCAGCTTATAATCAAAATGTATATCGGCTACAAGAGGAATTTTTATACCGTTTGCTTTAAGAAAGTGAAAAATTCGTGCAGTTTCCATATCGGGCACCGCTATTCGTACAATTTCACATCCTGCTTTTTCAAGCTCCGATACCTGTTTTAATGTTCCCTCAAAATCGAAGGAAGGTATATTCGTCATCGACTGAACCGCAACCGGATTATTGCCGCCTATTTTCAAATTTCCTATTTTTATTTCTATTGTTTTTCTTCTGTAGTCGTTATAATTTTCCATATCTCACCTTAAAAGCTTGAAAATATCCTTAAAGGTAATCAAAAGCATAAAACCGAAAAGCACTATAATCCCAACAAAATGAATAGCGCTTTCCGCCTTTCTGTTTATCGGTCTTCTAAAAATCAGTTCATAGAGCTGAAAGAAAATTCTTCCGCCGTCAAGTGCGGGAATCGGTAATAAATTAAAAATACCGAGATTCATTGCAATTACAGAACAAAGATAAATAAACGAAACATAGCTTCGCCTTGCAACATCTGACATTGTCGAGGTAAGTCCTACCGGTCCGGAAAGCGAATCAAATGAATATCTGCCTGTTATTAGGTCAAAAAGAGACTCCCATATCATTCTTACGGAAAGCTTAATATTACAGTAGGAATGCTTAACAACATTTTTTATTGTTTTGGGAACGGATTTGAGGTTGAAATCCATGTTGCCGAAGGCAACGCCTTCTTCAGATTCAATTCCGAATTTTACACCCGGTATAACAATTTCTTTTCCGTTTCTCAGAACTGTAATATCAAGAGCTTCGGTTCCGCTGTGAGCAACCTCATAAGAAACGTCATTAGCCGTACTAACATCGGTTTTTCCGATTTTTGTAATTATATCGCCGGACATTAATCCGTAGGTTTGAGATACCGCACTTTCATCAAAGCTTACAATCTCGGTATCGCCTATTCTCGGCTGAGATATAACCATGATAACGGTTAATATTATACCGAGAATAATATTCATAAAAGACCCTGCGAAAGTAATTATAATTCGCTTCCAGACTTCTTTATTGCAAAGAGCCCTGTCGTCATCTTCATCGTCATATTCCTCTCCGGCCATAGCAACATAACCGCCGAACGGCAAAATACGAATAGAGTATATAATTTCCGTTTTCTTGGAGGTATGAGAAAAAAGCTTCGGTCCCATACCTATCGCAAATTCCTTGATATGAACATCAAAAATGCGGGCAGTCAGATAGTGTCCCAGCTCGTGAATGAAAATTAAAAAACCGAATATTACTATTGCAAGCAGAATATAAATAATCAATTACCTCCCGATAATTTGTCTTACCGCTTCCCTAGAAGCCATGTCGGCTTCAAAAACGTCGTTATAATCGGATATTTCTTTTTTTTGAACGCTTTCATATGCTTCGGTCACAACATCGGTTATCCCGGTAAATGAAATTTTATTATCGAGAAACATACCGACCGCAACCTCATTTGCGCCGTTAAGTATTGCGCCCGAATTTCCTGAATCTTTGGCAGCCCTATACGCAAGTGACAGTAACGCAAAATTTTCCGTATCAGGCTCGGCAAAGGTTAATTTGCCAATCTCGGCAAGATTTAAACTATTTAACAGCGAAGGCGCTCTTTCTGGATAAGTTACTGCATACTGGACGCAAAGTCTCATATCCGGACAGGAAAGAAGCGCAATCATACTTTTATCTTTATATTCGACTAAAGAATGAATTATACTTTCCCTGTGAATTATGACTTTTACACTGTCTTGCGATATACCGAATAAATGAATCGCCTCCATTACTTCAAAGCCTTTATTCATTAAGGTTGCTGAGTCTATCGATATTTTTGCACCCATTTTCCATGTAGGATGATTTAAGGCAATTTCGGGGGTAATTTCAGAAAGACGTTCTTTTGTCATACCGAAAAAAGGGCCGCCGGAAGCGGTTAAAATTATATTTTCCACATCACTGCGTGTTCCTGCGGACAGACATTGGAAAACAGCGCTATGTTCGCTGTCAACAGGTATTACCGTAACATTTTTTTCTTTTGCTTCCTTCATTACAAGCTCGCCTGCGGTTACTACGGTTTCCTTATTTGCAAGAGCTAAGGTTTTACCTGCATTTATTACGGCAAGCGAAGGCTTCAATCCGGCAATTCCGGTAACGGCATTTATAACAAGGTCGCTTTTTTCATACGAAGCAGCTTCGCACACCGATTCTTCGCCTGAAATCACCCTTGTATAGGTATCTGCAACTGCTATGGAGAGTTCTCTTGCAGCTTTTTCGTTTACAACCGCACAGATATCCGGTTTAAATTCTCTTATCTGTTCTTCTGCAAGTTTAATATTATCTGCACAGGATACGGCATTGACTTTTAAATGAAGTAATCTTGCCACATCAAGCGCTTGAGTACCGACGGAGCCTGTTGAACCGAGAACTGTTATTGATTTTTTATCGTTAATTTGCATAAATAAATTCCTACTTAACAATACTATACGCAAAATACGGTACCATAAACAGTACATTAAAAACGCATGAGACCGCAAGAACGCTGTCAAAACGGTCCATTATTCCACCGTGTCCCGGCAACAATTTACCGTAATCCTTTATTTTATAACGACGTTTTATAAGTGACGCCACAAGGTCGCCTATCATTGACACTACCGTAAGAATTACAGACGCTATGAGCATAAGAACAATATTCAGTCCCGCATCAAAAACCTTATTAACAATAAGAGTATAGATTGCAAAAACCAGCATACACGTAAACACGCCACCGAATGCGCCTTCAACAGTCTTTTTAGGGCTTACATCCGGAATAAGCTTGTGCTTACCGAATTTCACACCGACAAAATAAGCGCCTGTATCCGGAATCCATGCGGCAATCAGGATAAGAAGATACAGATACTGTCCGTGTTCAAGATTTCTGGCGGAAACTATTCCGGAAAATCCGAAGGTAATATACATCGTCATAAAGAAAATCAGCGACGCCGCCTCAACAGGAAGCTTTCCCTTCGAAAAAACCGAAAATCCCATTATCCAAAGCGTTAACGATACAGAAACTATTACATACAATTCAATTTGGGAAACACCGAGCTTAGATTCAGAGAGAATTCTCACACAAAACGGATAAAATCCGGAAAAAATCATGCAAGGAATTAGAATAAATAGGTTTTTATGCTGTCCTATACATCTTATCACCTCATATACTCCCAAAATACTGATTAAAGATATAAAAATTTCAAGTATAACGGTATTTGAAAACCATAAAACAGGAATTACTACCAGCAATCCCAAAAGCGCCGTTATTATTCTAATCTTCATTAAAGCCCTCCGTATCTGCGCTGTCTTGTATAAAATTCCCGAACAAAATTGTCGATATCCGCTTCATTAAGCTCCGGCCAAAGCTTCGGCGTAAAAATAAACTCCGAATAAGCACTTTGCCATATTAAAAAATTTGAGATTCTGTAATCTCCTCCCGTTCTGACAATCAAATCGGGAGACGGAGAATGAGCGGTATACAGGTTATTATCAATATCTTTTTCGCTGATTGATGTTTTTCCGCCTTTGAGCGCATTGTTTACAGCGTGCACAATATCGTCTTTTCCGCCGTAATTTATTGCTATATTAAGGATTTTTTCATTACAAGCAGACTCTTTTTCAACTTTATCCATAAGCGAAATCAGCTTTTCGGAAAGAATACTTCTGTCACCTATAAAATGAATTTGAACATTTTTTTCGGCTAAAGTGTCAAGCGCTTCAAACAGATATTGTTCAAGAAGCTTCATTATAGCATTAACTTCTTTTTGAGGTCTTTTCCAATTTTCCGTAGAAAAAGCATAAACGGTGACATGTTTGATTCCGATATCACCGCAGTATTCCGATACTCTTTTAAAAACCTTAGCGCCGACAGAATGACCGTATTCACGGGGCATACCTCTTCGTTTTGCCCATCTTCCGTTTCCATCCATAATAAATGCGATGTGAGATAAACGAGAATCGACGAACGTTCCTTCGTATTTGTTTTTTTCTTTTCTTTTGAATAAACTCATAATTTACCGTATGCGGACTGCCGAAGCAGTCCGCTTATTTCAAATTCAGATAGACATAACTTCCTTCTGTTTTTCAGCAGTAATTGCATCAATCTCCTTGATGTATTTATCTGTTAAATCCTGAACGGATTTTTCGCTCGTCTTTTGTTCGTCTTCGGTCATCTCGCCGTTTTTCTTCATTTCCTTGCACTTGTCGTTTGCGTCTCTTCTGATGTTACGTATGCCTATTTTGGAATCCTCTCCCAATTTGGACACCTCTTTTGTAATTTCCTTACGGCGATCTTCGGTAAGCGCAGGGAAATTCAATCTGATGACCTTGCCGTCGTTTGCGGGCGGCAAACCGAGGTCAGACGCAAGAATCGCTTTCTCAATATTCTTTAAGCTTTGGGGATCCCACGGAGAAATTACAAGTGTGCGCGCGTCGGACATTGTGACTGCCGCAATTGTCTGAATCGGCGAGGGTGCACCGTAATAATCGACCGTAATCTTGTCAAGAACTGCGGGATTTGCTCTGCCTGCACGGATTGATTCAAGCTCGTGCTTATATGCGGCAATGTTTTTTTTCATTTTCTCTTCGTATAATTTCACATCAAGTTTCATAGCTTTTCTCCTATTATTTTACTATAGTACCGATATTCTCACCGAATATCGCATTTTCAATATTTTTAGGATTATCCAGTCCGAATATAAGAAGCGGAATATTATTATCATTACAAAACGACGCCGCCGTTGAGTCAATAACGGAAAGGTGATTTGCAAGAATTTCATCGTATGATATTTCATCAAGTTTCTTTGCATCCGGATTGTTCTTAGGATCCGCAGTATAGACACCGTCAATATTTTTTGCCATCATAATGACGTCCGCATTTATTTCTGCCGCACGAAGCGCAGCGGCGGTATCTGTTGAAAAGAAGGGACTTCCTATGCCGCAGCCGAAAATAACAACCTTGCCCTCTTTTAAATGGCTTGTAGCCTTATTTCTTATATACGGCTCGGCGAACTGCTTCATCTCAACGGCTGTCAGCACCCTTGTAGGTACTCCAATCTGTTCTAATGCGTCCTGCAAGGCAAGCGCATTTATGCATGTAGCAAGCATACCCATGTGGTCTGCTCTTGTTCTGTCCATTTTTCCGCCCTGTCTGCCGCGCCAAATATTGCCGGCTCCTACAACAATGGCAATCTCTACTCCTTTATCAACTACATCCTTAATTACTTTACAGATATCGGAAACAATATCATAGTTTAAGATTTGATCGGTATCTTTTGCAAGCGCTTCACCGGAAAGCTTCAGCAACACTCTTTTATATTTTGCATTCGATTCCATATCATTTTCCTTTCAATCCATAATTTCTTAGAATACATTGTACTATATTTTATTAAATTTGTAAATAGTTTAACGTATATTTCCGATAAAAAGAGTATTTTTTGAAAATCTATAATAATAATTTATGTTTATTTACATTCATAAACGAATGCTCTTTATTTAAACATAAAATAAAAGAAAAAACACGGAAGATAACGTATTAAATACGAAATCAACCGTGTTTATATTTACTTTTCTGTCAGCAGTGCCGTAATTCACGGAGCAATAGCCGAAAAAACGGCAAATAATTAATATTTTAAGTAAACGGAGCGAATCAGCCCTTCTTCATCATACTTTCGATTTCGGCAACAAAATTATCGTCTCTCTTTTCAAGACCCTCGCCCTTTTCAAAACGGTAGAAAGCTTTAATCTTTACACTGCCGCCGAGATTTTTGGATTCATTTTCGAGATATTTACCAACGGAAATAGAATCCTCCTTAACATAAGCCTGGTCTTCAAGACAGTTCGTTTCATAGAACTTGTTAATTCTACCGGTAATCATCTTCTCGATAACCTGTGCAGGCTTATTCGCACTCTTGGGATCGTTTGCTATCTGAGCTTTTAAAATTTCCTTTTCTTCGTTGATAACGCTTTCGGGAACATCGGCGCGAACAGCATACTGACAGTTCATAGCCGCAACCTGAAGCGCAACGTTCTTAGTTACCTCTGCAAAGCCTTCATTAGCCGCTGCCGCAGGCTCGGCATCAAAGGTTACGATAACGCCGGCTGCTCCGCCGCCGTGAATATATGTGCTCATATCGCCTTCAACAATTACAAAACGGCGAATTGTAAGGTTCTCACCGATAGTGAAAATCTTATTCTTAAGCTCTGCTTCAACGGTTACATCGGTATCAAGATATTTACAGGTAAGAAGCTCTGCAACGTCTGCAGGCTTATTTTCGAGTATTGTCTTAAGAATATCGTTAACGAAATCACGGAACGACTGATTCTTTGCAACGAAGTCTGTTTCGGAGTTAACCTCGATCATTGCGGCAGTCTTTGTTTTTTCGTCAACAAGAATGCTTACAACGCCTTCGGCTGCAATTCTGTCAGCCTTCTTTGCTGCTGAAGCAAGTCCCTTTTCGCGAAGAAGCTTAATCGCCTCATCAAAATTGCCCTCTGCCTCAACGAGAGCTTTCTTGCAGTCCATCATACCGCAACCTGTCTTGGCGCGGAGATCTGCAACGGCCTTAGCTGTAATAGTAGCCATTTTTGTTAATCCCTTTCTTTTTATTATTCTGCGTCGGTAGCTTCTTCAGCTTCTTCGGCTTCTGTCTCTTCCTCGGTAAGCTGTTCGCCCTGCTTGCCTTCAATAACGGCATTTGCGAGTGTAGCCGCATAAAGACGTACTGCACGAATAGCGTCGTCGTTTCCGGGGATTACATAATCTGCGTCGTCGGGGTCGCAGTTGGTATCAATGATGGCAACAACCGGAATACCGAGCTTTCTTGCTTCGAGAACCGCATTTCTTTCCTTTCGTGTATCAACAACAAATATACAATCCGGCAAACCGGGCATATCCTTGATACCGCCGTAGTTTCTCTCAAGGTCGGAAATTTCCTTCATGAGAGCCGCAGCTTCCTTCTTTGTCAAAAGATCAAACGTACCGTCCTCGCTCATCTTTGTAAGGTCGTTCAGTCTTGCAATAGAGCGTCTTATGGTCTTGTAGTTTGTAAGCATACCGCCGGGCCAACGCTCGTTAACATAGTACATTCCGCATCTCTGAGCCTCTTCCTTGATGGCGTCGGCAGCCTGCTTCTTTGTTCCTACGAAAAGAATATTGCCTTTTGCCGCGGCAACATCTCTTACGAAGCCGTATGCTTCGTCAAACTTTTTAACGGTCTTCTGAAGATCAATGATATAAAGGCCGTTTCTTTTTGTGAAGATGTAAGGAGCCATCTTAGGGTTCCATCTTCTTGTGTGGTGTCCGAAATGTACACCTGCTTCGAGTAATTGCTTAATTGAGATTACTGACATTTTAATGTCCTCCTTCGGTTATTTCCACCACGGCGCTCCCGTCACTGTGTGACACCGAAGATGTCGCCGTGTGTGAATTTTAAGCCCTAATATAATACCATATTGTTAGGTCCGATTCAAGTAAATAAAGCTATATTTACATTTTTTTTACATTTGTTTATTTATTTTTGCAGCACCTTTCTTTTTCACACCTGGTCGACAGATGAACAGACACCAATATAGTATCATCTCCGATTTTTTCTATTTTTTCCCAAGGAATTGTAATTTCATTTGCTCTTGACAGTGAAAAAAATTTATTATTTCCCGGAACAATAATTGACACAAGTCTTCCCGTACAAATATCAATTTCAACATCGCATACATACCCTAAGCATTTTCCGTCGCAAATATTTATTACATCCTTATCTCTCAAATCACCGATACAGCATGACATAATAATTCTCCGATACTATTTTTTAAAATAATATGTCAAATATTGTAAAAATATGCTTTTCCGGATAAAATATCGCAGGAAATAGGCGACACAGCAGAGACTTTTTTGTTTTGAATTAAACTAAAGTACGGCTTATTAAGGATTAACATATCGTTACCCATATTAACAACAACGGATACCGAGTCTTTTTCTCCCTGTCTGCAGAAAGAATAAACATTACCGTTACAAAGCAACGTATTGTATTCACCGTCATAAAAAGCGTCGCTTTCTTTTCTAATTTTACCGAGAATTCTGATATATTCGGTCATTTTGCTGTTTTCTCTTCCCCAAGGAAAGGGCTTTCTGTTAAAAGGATCGTCCCACCCCTCCATTGGTATTTCATCTCCGTAAAAAATACAAGGTATACCGGGCAAGGTAAATAAAAGTGTAAATCCGATTTTCATCAGTACTTCGGATTTTTCTTTTTCGGTATCGGACAGATAAGCCGATTCAAGCTCATTGTTCGTCATAAAATTCGGATATTCCGGAGTAAGCACATTCAATATTCTCGCCGTGTCGTGGGTGCCCAAAAAATTTAAAAGCACATCTCTTACGCACCTGGGATAAGTTTCACATATATTTTCAACGGTTTTGCATAGATTTTTCGGACTTCTATTTTTCAGACAGTCAATTATTCCGGCGCGAAACGGATAATTCATAACGCTGTCAAGCTCTTTTCCGAGCAAGTACTTTTTTAACTGTCCGTATGAAATTTTATTTGAAGCGTCCTCCCAAACTTCACCTATTATTATGCAATCCGGAGCTTCCTTTTTGGCGCTGTCTCGCAATTTTTCAATAAAACCGTCGCTAAGCTCATCCGCAACATCCAAACGCCAGCCCGTACCGCCTTTTCTAAGCCAATACGGAACAACTCCGTTTTCTCCCAAAACAAAATCTCTGTAGCTTTTAACATCGGAATTAACTCTCGGCAAAATGGGAATATTCCACCAGCATTCATAGCCGTATTCGCCATAGTTAAAGTTGTACCAGCTTCTGTAGGGAGAATTTTCATTATTAAACGCACCGTTTTGATATTTATTTCTTCTGTCAAAATAAATACTGTCGTCTCCCGTATGATTGAAAACTCCGTCAAGTATTATTCTTATGCCCTTTGAATTTGCGATTTTGCAAAGCTGGACAAAATCGTCGTTTGTACCGAGCAGAGCGTCGATTTTCAGATAATTCGAAGTATCGTATCTGTGATTTGAATTCGACTCAAATACGGGACATAAGTAAATTGCATTTACACCGAGGGAAGCAATATAATCAAGCTTGGCTTCGATTCCCTTTAAATTTCCGCAGAAAAACTCATTATTTAATACAAATCCCCCCTTTTCAGCAGAATGCTGTATATGAGGGTTGTTCCAATCTTTTCGGATTACGCTTCCCTCTCTTACGGGAAATTCTCCGAAATGATAAAATCTGTCGGGAAAGATTTGATATACTACGCCTCCTTTTATCCAATTCGGAGTTTTAAAGCCCTTTTCATAAATTATCAGCTGAAAGGCTTCCTTTATTTCTTTATCTTTTAAAAAGTAGATAAGCTTACAAAAAAACAAACCGTTTTCCGAGCATAGCTCCTTTGTGTTTAATACTCCTTTAAAATATTCTTCGCTTTTGCTAAGATTTGAAAAATTAAGCATTAACTCGAATTTATTTTCGGTATGGGCATTTGTAAATAAGATTTTGGGATTGCAAATCGCATAAGATCTGTCGCATTTTAAAGTATATTCCACAATATCTCCGTACTCAAAAGCACCGAAAGTCTCTTTTGAAGACTTTCGGTTTTCCGCAAATAATATTGCATTCTCAAATTTTTTCTTATAATTCATACCTTTAATAATCCCCAAACCTTGTTTGCATATTCGGAAATACTGCGGTCTGCAGAAAAAATTCCTGCCTTTGCAATATTATTAAGCGATTTTTTTTGCCACTTCAAGGTATCTCTGTAATCGTTTAACATATTGTGATGAATTTTATAATATGAATCGAAATCCGCCAAACACATATACGGGTCCGAAATATTTCCTCCTGAAATCAGGTAATCTGCTATTTTTACGAAACCGACGTCATTAAATCCGCTTGCAAGAAAATCTATGGCATTTTTTAATTTATAACACTTGTTATAGTATAAAATTGAGTTATAGCCTTGTCTCCACAGCTCTTCAGCCTCTTTTGCCGTATGGCCGAAAATATATATATTATCTTCCCCGACTTCGTTTTTTATCTCAACATTAGCACCGTCGAGAGTTCCTATGGTAACTCCGCCGTTAATCATTTGTTTCATATTTCCGGTACCGCTTGCTTCTTTTCCCGCAAGAGATATCTGCTCGCTTATTTCACAGCACGGGATCAGCTTTTCCGCAACGCTTACATTATAGTTTTCCACAAAAACCACATTCAGCTGTTCTTTTATTATAGGATGTTTGTTTATTTCATTTTCAATTGCCACAATCAGCTTGATTAACTGTTTAGCCATATAGTAATTAGGCGGCGCTTTTGCCGCAAATATATATGTTTGCGGCACTATATCCATATTAGGAGTATTAAGCAAATCAACATAAGTTGAAATAATGTTAAGAATATTCAACAGCTGTCTTTTATATTCGTGCATGCGTTTTACTTGAATGTCAAAAACAGTATTTGGGTCTAAAATCTGTCCGGTTTTTGATTTAAGCCAATTACTGAATTCCGTTTTGTTGTTGTATTTTATGTCGGCAAGCTTTAAAAGTACGCTTTTATCGTTTTCATAATTTTTAAATTCGGTTAATTTAGATGCGTCGGTTCTGTATGAGTTACCTATTACGAGATCAAGAAGCTCGGACAGTCTCGGATTAGAAAAGCAAAGCCATCTTCTGTACGCTATACCGTTCGTTATATTTATAAATTTTTCGGGAGTGTATTTATAATAATCGTAAAATAAATTTTTTTTGAGAATTTCTGTATGAAGCTCGGAGACGCCGTTTATTTTGCATGAGGAGGATACGCACAGTTGCGCCATTCTGATACTGCCGGAATTAATAATTGACATCCGTGATATTTTTTCCCAGTCTCCGGGGTATGAAGCCCATAAATTCTTACATAATCTGCGGTTTATCTCGCTGACTATCGTATAAAGTCTCGGAAGGCGAATTTTAAAAATATCCTCGCTCCAGCACTCAAGCGCCTCCGACATTACGGTATGATTGGTATAGGATACCGTTTTTGAAACTATGCGCCATGCGTCTTCCCATGTATATCCGTAATTATCAATCAACACTCTCATCATTTCGGGAATAATCAACGCAGGGTGCGTGTCGTTAATATGAATTGCGACCTTATCCGCAAAATTTTCAAGAGAACCGTATACCTTCAAATGATCAAAAATAATACTTTGCAGCGAGGCGCTCACCAAAAAATACTGCTGGGTTAATCTTAACAGCTTTCCCTCGGTATGATTATCCGACGGGTACAGAACCTTTGAAATAATTTCAGAATTTCCTTTTTCCTCCAAAGCCCTGACATACTGTCCCTGAGAAACCAGACTCATATTAAAATCCCGCTTGCTGACCGCTTTCCAAAGCCTGATGGAATTTACGCATTCGGTATTGTAGCCGGAGACCGTATAATCATAAGGAACAGCCTCTACCTCCTCGCAGTCCTCGTATACGATATCGCATTTTCCGTCCTCTCTCCAGAACTCCTTTACCTTTCCCCCAAAACGAACCGTATATGCTCTGTCCGTTCTTGCCGTTAGCCAAACTCCGCCGTACGTCATCCATTCGTCCGGCAACTCAGCCTGCTCGCCCAAGACTATTTTTTGTTTAAAAAGTCCGTATTCATACAAAATCGAGAAACCGGTTGCGGGATAATTGCCGCTTGAAAGCGCATCCATATAGCAAGCGCCGAGTCTTCCCAAGCCTCCGTTTCCGAGAGCGGCGTCCGGCTCAAATTCATATAAATCTTCAAGCTTAATCCCTTTTTCGGTCAAAATTTCTTTTACCGTATCCTCAATTCCGAGATTGCAGATATTATTTTTCAGAGATTTCCCAATTAGAAATTCCATACACAGATAATAAACTCTTTTAGCCCGCTTTTTCTTAACTGCACGGTTAAAATTACTTCTTCTTTCGTTCAGTATATCTTTAATTGACAAAATTAAGGACATATATATTTCTTCTTTTGACGCTTCTTCAAAATCCGAAATACCGAAGTATCTTATAAGCTTTTGCGAAACGGCGTTTTCTATACTGTTTTTTGTAATCTCATTAGACATACATCATTTCCTTATATAATTTTAAATATTCTTCGGCGGATTTATATACGGAAAAATCCGCCTCTTCCGCATTTCTCCTTAAAGGATAAAATTGCTGTTTATCGTTGTAAATACCTATAGCTCTCCATATAGCGCCCAGCATATCATGCGCATTATATGTGGCAAAGGTTATCCCGTTGCCCTCGTTTGTACAGGGATTATAAGGCTTAATCGTATCGTATAATCCTCCCGTTTCCCGGACTATAGGAATTGTACCGTTTATACTCGCTATCATCTGAGCTATTCCGCAGGGCTCGCTTTTTGACGGCATTAAAAAAAAATCACTGCCGCGATAAATTTCTTTTGAAGCTTCGCTGTCAAAGCCTATTTTTACACACATTTTATTACAGTATCTTTTTTGTATATCCGTCATGGCTCTCTCATAGGCAAAATCTCCTTTTCCGAGTAAAATTAACTGAATATCAGCCTTCATAATTTCGTCAATAACCCTGATAACGAGATCTATACCCTTATGTGAGACAAGTCGTGTCACCATAGAAAAAATCGGAATATTCGAGTCAACCGGTAAATTGCATAATTTTTGAAGACGCTCCTTTACCTCTTCCTTTTTATCAATTATTTTATACTTTTCAACATCTATTCCGTTTACAATTCCCTTAAGCTTTACAGAATTGTCTCTTATCACCGAATCAAGAGAATGAGCGTAATATTCTGTTTGTATTTCCTTAGCATATCTCTTTGAAACGGTAGTCAGTCTGTCACAGGAGCAAATTGCACCTTTTGTAAGGTTTATATCTCCGTTAAACCTAACGACTCCTTCAAAAGCCTCGTTTAAGCCCAATATATCGCTGTATATATCCATTGAATATCTTCCCTGATATTCAATATTGTGAATAGTATATACCGTTTTAGCATTCGGCAGAATATTAAAGCATCGCTGATAAATTACGGATAAAGCGCTTTGCCAGTCGTTTGCATGAACAATATCGGGCATCCATTTAACAAAATAAGGTAATTCAAGAGCAGCTTTTGAAAAATAAGCATATCTTTCGGCGTCGTCAAAATCGCCGTACATCATATTTCTCTTAAAGTAATACTCGTTGTCAAGAAAATAGTATTTCACATTACCTTCTTCATATTCGAAAACGCCGCAATACTGATGTCTCCATGAAAGCGACGTATAATAGAATCCGCAATATTTCATTTTTTCACGGTATTCCCTTGAAACGGAAGAATACAAAGGCATAACGCACCTAACATCTGATTCTACGTCAATTTTTGCAAGCGCCTTTGTGAGAGAAGAGACAACTTCTCCAAGTCCTCCGCAATAAGCAAACGGATAAACCTCCGAAGATATGAAAAGAATATTCATTTAGACTATGTTTCTCCTCAGATTTTCGTTCGCACTCAATACAAGATCAGACGCTATTACCGTTAATTCAACGTTTTCTCCTATCGGCTCTCCTATTGCAACCTTGTTTCCGATTCTTGTTTTTCTGTCGATTATCGAATAGTTCACCATTGCGTTTTTCTCAATTACAACGTCGTCAAGTATCACCGAATCACGAATCACCGAATTCGGAGCAACATACACATTTTCAAATAATACCGAATTTTCCACTGTGCCGTATATTTCACATCCCTGTCCGATTACGGAATTTGATACATTGGCGCTTTTTGCAATAAACTGCGGAGGAGTCGGATTTGTTCTTGAAAATATTTTCCATTCGGAATCGAAGAGATTCAGTTTCGGATTATCACCCAGAATATCCATATTTGCTTCCCAAAGGCTTGATATCGTACCTACATCCTTCCAATATCCGGAAAATCTGTAGGCGTATATATTTCCGTTATTACGGAGCATAAGAGGTATAATGTTTTTTCCGAAATCGTTTGATGAGCTTTTATTTTTCTCATCGTCGTTTAGATATTTTATCAGCTTATCGGTATTGAAAATATATACGCCCATAGAAGCTTTGTTGTTCTTTGGAAATTCCGGTTTTTCTTCAAAACCGATTATTTTTCCGTTACCGTCACATTCCGTTATTCCGAATCTTTGTGCGTCCTCATACGGCACTTCAATTACTCCTATAGTACAGTCTGCGCCTTTTTGCTTATGAAATTCAAGCATTTTCGAATAGTCCATTTTATATATATGGTCACCCGACAATATCAGCACATATTCCGGCGAATAACGCTCAATAAAATTAATATTCTGATAAATCGCATTTGCCGTTCCTTTATACCAATCCGAAGTTTTTCTTTTAATGTAAGGAGGTAACAAGGTTATTCCTCCGTTATTTCTGTCAAGGTCCCAGGGCTTTCCGTTTCCTATATATTCATTTAAAACAAGCGGCTGATATTGAGTTAATACTCCTACTGTATCAATTCCGGAATTTGTACAGTTTGAGAGTGTAAAATCAATAATTCTGTATTTTCCTCCGTAAGGAATTGCAGGCTTTGCAATATTTTCCGTTAACGAATAAAGCCGCGAACCTGTTCCTCCAGCCAAAAGCATTGCAATACATTCTTTTCTGTTAGTCATTGTATTCCTTTCCGTTGTTGGTTTTTTCTTCAATAATTACTCCCGTAAGCCCGGGTAAATCTATAGTATATTTTCCGTTATTATTTTTCATTTTTAAATCACCGCCGTTACTGTCAAAAATAACCTTACACTCTTCGCTTTCGGTTTCAATTAAAAAATCCGGACGGTCGGTATCAGAAAAGTTAACCACACAGATAAGAGAGTCTTTGTTTAGATTTCTTCTTTTGTAAATAACCGTATTATAATCACAAAGATTTGGATTAATCCATTCAAAACCGTAAGGAATATGGTCGCACTCCCAAAGCTCGCTTCTTCCAAGATATAAACGGTTTAATTCTTTCATAAAATTTGAAAAATCCGAGTGCGCTTTATAGTCCTTAATAAACCATTCAAGCTGATTTTTCCAGTCCCACTCCCTGAACTGTGCAAATTCCTGTCCCATAAACAACAGCTTCTTTCCCGGATAGGTCATAAAAAACACCATAAAAGCGCGGTAGGTTTTAAATTTATTGTTATAATCGCCGAAGCACTTGTCAATCATGGATTTTTTACCGTGAACCACCTCGTCATGGGAAATAGGCAAAATGAAGTTTTCACTGTAAGTGTACATTATGGGAAAGGTCAAAGAATTGTGGTTATATTTCCTAAAAAACGGGTCAAGGGAAATATACCGAAAAGAATCGTTTGCAAAGCCCATATTCCATTTGTAATTGAAGCCGAGTCCCCCCTCGTGCGTCGGGTGCGTTACCAACGGATAAGCTGTAGACTCTTCGGCAATCATCAGAACGTCGGGAAAGCGCTCAAAAACTGCCTTGTTAAGCTTGCGAAAAAATGCAACCGATTCAAGATTTATATTATCGCCGTTTACATTTCTTATCCATTCTCCGTCCTTTTTATCATAATCTAAATACAGCATGCTCGCCACAGCGTCAACTCTTAACCCGTCAATATGATATTCATCTAACCAATATATTGCGTTAGAAATAAGAAAGGACTGTACCTCACAACGCCCGACGTCAAAACAATGCGTTCCCCACCCCTTTTGTTCAACTCTGTCGTCGCCCTGATATTCATATAGTCTTTTCCCGTCAAAATTACAAAGGCCGTGACTGTCAGTAGGAAAATGGGCGGGAACCCAGTCAAGTATTACACCGATCCCGTTTTTATGCATATAGTCAACAAAATACATGAAATCCTCGGGAGTGCCGTATCTTGATGTAGGAGCAAAATATCCGCATATCTGATATCCCCAGGAGCCGTCGTAGGGATGCTCGCATATAGGCATTAATTCTATGTGAGTATACCCCATTTCCTTAACATATGCGCATAGTAATTTAGCATTCTCCCGATATGAAATATATGCGTCTGACTCAGTATTTGTTCTGCCGTCTCTTGTTCTCCAGGAAGCCGCATTTACTTCGTATATATTCAGCGGAGCGGGATAAAAAGGCTTATCGGTATTTGAGAAAATATTTTTTCGGTAAGCTAACCAGGATTCGTCATTCCATTTATACTTATTCAGAATATGAATATAAGACGCTGTATTTCTTCCGAATTCACCGTAGACTGCGTACGGATCAAATTTATAATATGCTCCATTTTCCCCTGTGATATAATATTTATAGCATTGCCCGTCAAGATTTTTATCCGTTTTTAAATAAAGCTCCCAAATACCGTTATCGGTAATTTTATTCATTCGGCAACTAATATCCCAATCATTAAAATCACCGCAAACAGATACCGAATAGGCATTCGGCGCCCAAACACGAAAAACGTATTTAAACTCTTTATCGCAAATTTCTAAATGTACTCCCAGGTATTCATAAGCTTTAAAATTTGTTCCCTGGTGAAAATAATATGCTGCATAATTGTTTTTGTTATCTGTCATTGCTCTCTCCGTTATTATTATTGACACATTTTTCATATTATATAATAAATAAAAAAATAATTTTGTCGGAATAAAAAACTTGCTTTTATTTTGTTTATATGTTATTATTATTAAAAACAATAACGCAGTGAGGTAGTATATGAATTCAGTCAGAATCGGTCAAAGCAATATCGAAGCGTCACGGATTGCCCTTGGCTGCATGCGTATTAACAATCTTAATATCGATGAAGCGGAGCATTTGATTAAAAGCGCTTTAGAGCTTGGAATTAACTTTTTCGACCACGCCGATATATATGCTTACGGATATTCCGAGGAGCTTTTCGGCAGGGTTATAAAAAACAATCCCTTGTTAAGAGAAAAAATGTTCATTCAATCTAAATGCGGTATTATTCGCCGCAGTGACGTTTCAAGCAACATAGCGTTTGATTTTTCGGAAAAACATATAATAGAGGCTGTAGACGGTTCGCTTTCACGTTTAAATACCGAATATCTTGACGTTCTGCTTCTTCACCGCCCGGACGCCTTGGTTGAACCGGAAGAAGTTGCAAGCGCATTTGAAAAATTGAAGTCGCAGGGTAAGGTAAAAAACTTCGGCGTAAGCAATCAAACTCCTATGCAGATTGAGCTTTTAAAAAAATATGTAAAGGTTCCGCTGATTGCAAATCAGCTGCAGTTAAACGTAGTCGAATGCGGAATGATAAATCAGGGACTTAACACCAATATGCGAAATGCTCAGTCATTTATGCATGACGGCTCTATTATGGAATATTCCCGTATTAACAATATGACAATTCAGGCATGGTCTCCCTTACAGGTAGGCTTATTTGAGGGCACATATATCGATAACCCGGATTACGCCGAATTAAACGATTCGCTGCAAAGCTTGGCAGATAAATATAATGTAACTAAAACTGCAATAGCAATTGCATGGATTTTGCGCCATCCCGCTAAATGTCAGGTTATTGTGGGCACTACAAAATACAGTCACCTGCTTGACCTGTGCTCGGCTGACAGCATTACGCTTACAAAAGAAGAATGGTACGATTTATATAAAAGCGCAGGTCATCCTCTGCCGTAAAATGATATTAATAATACCTAAATTCGGTTTTTCAAAAAAATCGAATTTAGGTATTGACAAAAGCTATTGATAGTGATATAATTACTCACGCAATACAGCAATGCCGAATTGTGTAACGGTAGCACGACAGACTCTGACTCTGTTTGTTGGGGTTCGAATCCCTATTCGGCAGCCAAAGCGCTTCTCACGAAGCGCTTTTTCTTTTAAAAATTAACCGGTGCGTAAAACAATGTCGCACCGGTTTTTATCTGTTTTATTGCCTGTCACGTTCGAGAACAGAGGAAAGGTATTGTCCTGTATAAGATTTTTTGCATTTAACAATCTCTTCAGGCGTTCCGACAGCAATAACGGTGCCTCCGTTATCGCCTCCCTCAGGTCCCATATCAATAATATAATCGGCTGTTTTAATCATATCAAGGTTATGCTCGATAACAATAACGGTATTTCCTGTATCGACTAATTTCTGCAAAACCTCGATAAGCTTCTCTACATCTGCGCTGTGAAGCCCGGTCGTCGGTTCGTCTAAAATATAAATTGTTTTACCTGTGGCTCTCTTGGAAAGCTCCGTTGCGAGCTTAACCCTTTGCGCTTCGCCTCCGGAAAGCTGTGTAGAGGATTGACCCAGCTTTATATATCCGAGCCCGACGTCGTATAAGGTTTGAAGCTTGCGACGAATTTTAGGAAAGCTGTCAAAAAAGGATAACGCTTCCTCAACGCTCATATCGAGCACGTCGAAAATACTTTTCCCCTTGTATTTTACCTCCAAAGTATCCCTGTTGTACCTTTTTCCCTTGCATACATCGCACATTACATATACATCCGGTAGAAAATGCATCTCAATTTTCTTAACACCGTCGCCCTCGCAGCTTTCGCATCTTCCTCCCTTAAGATTAAATGAAAATCTGTTTGGCTTGTAGCCTTTGGCTTTAGCGTCCTGCGTCTGCGCAAATAATTCACGTATATCGGTAAATACCCCGGTATAAGTTGCAGGATTCGACCTCGGAGTTTTACCTATGGGACTTTGGTCAATTGCAATTACCTTATCCAGCTCCTCGATTCCTTCGATACATTTATGTTTTCCGGGATGAGTATTGGCTCTATTCAACACCTTTGCAAGTGAATTATATAAAATTGAGTTTACAAGAGAGGACTTACCGGAACCGGAAACACCGGTAACACAGCTAAAGACACCGAGCGGAAAAGAAACGTTTACATTTTTTAAATTGTGCTCGCTTGCGCCGATTACCGTAATTTTTTTACCGTTCCCTTTACGTCTTTTTGCAGGAACATATATTTTTCTGCGTCCGGAAAGAAAATCACCCGTAACGGATTCGGTGTTGGCTTTTATCTCATCAGGCGTGCCTACCGCAACAATATTACCGCCGTGTATACCTGCCCCGGGTCCTATATCAACAATATAATCCGACTCGAGCATGGTTTCCTCATCATGCTCCACAACAATTAGACTGTTGCCGGCGTCGCGAAGATTTTTTAATGTTGTAATAAGCTTACCGTTATCTCTCTGATGAAGTCCGATGCTCGGTTCGTCGAGAATATATAAAACTCCCATAAGAGAAGAGCCGATTTGTGTTGCCAGACGGATTCTCTGTGATTCGCCGCCAGATAATGTTCCGGCCTTTCGAGATAATGTCAGATAGTCAAGACCCACATTTTTCATAAATGTCAGTCGGGATTTTATTTCTTTAATTATTTCCTTTGCAATTTGACGTTCTTCATTATTAAACTCTATGCCGTCAATAAATATCAATGCGTCGGCAACGCTCATTTCGCAGAAATCGTGTATATTTTTTCCGCCTACGGTTACTGATAGGATTTCGGGACGAAGCCGTTTTCCGTTACACTTATGACACGGAACATCTTCGATGAATTCCTCATAATATTCATGCATTCCGTGCTCATATCTGCTCTGAAGAATATTTATTACACCTTCATATTTCATATTCTTTTTCGGATGAACTTCTCCGTCAAAAAATCTGTCAACGTCAAATCTTTCTTCACAGCCGTACAGGAATGCATGAAGAGCTTTTTCGGAAAAATCCTTAATAGGCGTATCGAGAGTAAAGCCGTACAGCTCGCCGACCTTGGCAAACACCGGACCGCTCCATGACATTTCGTCGACGTTTTTAAAACCGTTAACCGTCAATGCGCCTTCTCTTATGGAAAGAGATGTGTCTGGGCAAATCTTTTCAAAAGATATTCTCTGCATTTCCCCTATACCGGAGCATTCCGGACAAGCTCCCATGGGATTGTTAAACGAAAACATTCTCGGAGTAATTTCACCTATTGTTGTGCCGTGCTCTTCGCATGCGTAATTTCTCGAAAAGGACATTTCCTTTTCAAGATCGTACCGGGCGTCATCCGGATACTTTACTACGGAAACAGCAACATTTCCGTTTGTCAGATTTAAGGCACTTTCAATAGAGTCGGACAGTCTCGAACGGATATCGTCCTTCATAACGAGTCTGTCAATAATTATTTCAACCGTATGCTTTTTGTTTTTATCAAGTATTATTTCCTCACTTAAATCATACATAATATCGTCAACACGAACACGGACATAGCCGCTTTTTCTTGCGTCGGCAAAAACCTTTTCATGCATACCCTTCTTAGCTCTTACGACGGGAGCCGTTATCATAAATCTTGTGCCTTTCGGTAAGCCCATTACCTTATCTATAATTTGGTCGACGCTCTGCTGGCGTATTTCCCGTCCGCAAATCGGGCAGTGAGGAACTCCTACTCTGGCGTATAAAAGACGAAGATAATCGTAAATTTCGGTTACCGTACCTACGGTAGAACGCGGATTCTTTGATGTAGTTTTCTGGTCAATTGATATTGCGGGCGATAATCCCTCTATAGTATCAAGGTCGGGCTTATCAAGCTGTCCCAAAAACATCCTTGCGTATGATGACAGACTCTCAACAAAACGTCTGTGTCCCTCCGCATAAATTGTATCAAAGGCAAGTGAGGATTTTCCGGAGCCGGACAAGCCCGTAAATACAACAAGCTTATCTCTCGGAATCGTTAAGTCTACGTTTTTCAGATTATGAACTCTTACGCCCTTTAGTTTTAATTCGTTATTTGCCATCGTTTCCTCTTATTTTTGCTTAAATATCTTCATTTTCTTTATTTTATCTCTAATTTGTGCGGCTTTTTCAAATTCAAGATTTTTAGCTGCCGTACGCATTTCTTCCTCAAGAGTTTCAATAAGCACAGCTGTTTTTGCAGGAGAAAGCTTCTCGTCACTGTTTCTCTTATTTGTTTTACCGCGCTTTTTGTCATCCTTTACGGATAAGTCAATTAAACCGTGTACGTCCTTTATAATTGTACGGGGAACAATTCCGTGCTTTTCATTGTAGGACTTTTGAATTGTTCTTCTACGGTTTGTTTCCTCTATTGCATTTTTCATCGAACTTGTTTGAGCTTCTGCATACATTATTACTTTGCCGTTTGCATTTCTTGCGGCTCTGCCTATAGTTTGAATCAGAGCGTTTTCCGAACGGAGTATTCCCTCCTTGTCGGCGTCAAGTATTGCTACAAGCGATACCTCGGGAATATCGAGCCCCTCGCGCAAAAGATTGATTCCCACAAGCACGTCAAATTCTCCGAGCCTCAGATCGCGAATTATTTCCGTTCTTTCCATTGTTTCTACATTATGATGTATATAACGCACCTTAATTAGATTCAACTCAAGAAATTCGGTTAAATCCTCTGCCATTCTTGTTGTCAGAGTTGTTACCAATACTCTTTCATGCCTTTCAACCCTCAAACGGATTTCACCTATTAAGTCATCAATCTGCCCTTCGGCGCTTCTTACTTCAATTTCCGGGTCAAGAAGTCCCGTAGGTCTTATGATTTGTTCGACTGTTTGTTCCGTTATTTCCTTTTCATAAGGCCCGGGAGTTGCGCTTACGTATATTGTCTGATTAAGCTTTTCCTTAAACTCGTCGAAAACGAGGGGTCTGTTATCGAAAGCGCTCGGTAAACGGAAGCCGAAATCAACAAGATTCTTCTTTCTTGCTCTGTCTCCTCCGCTCATGGCTCTCACCTGCGGCAGTGTAACATGAGATTCATCAACAAAAAGAAGAAAGTCCTTCGGAAAATAATCGAGTAATGTATACGGCACAGAGCCCGGCTCACGTCTTGATAATACTCTTGAATAATTTTCAATGCCCGAACAATATCCTATCTCATGAAGCATTTCAAGGTCGTATTTTGTTCTCTCCTCTATTCTCTGCGCCTCTATCAATTTATTTCTGCTTTTAAAATAGGCCACCCTTTCTTCCATCTCGCATTCAATTTCATCAAGCGCCGCTTCCCTTTTTTCGTCGGAAACGGCATAGTGTGTTGCGGGAAAGATAGGGCAGTATTTAAGTTCGTTTAAAATTTTTCCGGTGACTGTATTAAATTCACATATCCTGTCAATTTCATCGTCAAAGAATTCAACCCTTACTGCTTTTCCTTCGTAAGATGAGGGATAAATATCAACAACGTCGCCTTTTACCCTGAATTTATTACGTTGAAAATCAATGTCGTTCCTGTCAAAATTAATAGAAATTAACTGTGCAATCAGTTCGCTCCTATCCATTTTTGCGCCCAATCGAAGCCCGATAATTAATTTTTGATATTCTCCTGGGTCGCCGAGTGAAAAAATACATGAAACACTCGAAACGATTATTACATCTCGTCTTTCAAAAAGAGAAGATGTTGCGCTGTGTCTCAGCTTGTCTATTTCTTCGTTTACACTGGAATCCTTTTCAATATAAATATCCTTTCCGGGAATATAAGCTTCAGGCTGATAGTAATCGTAATAGGAGACAAAGTATTCAACTGCATTGTTTGGAAAAAACTCCCTGAATTCTGTACAAAGCTGCGCAGCAAGAGTTTTATTATGAGCAAGCACAAGAGTAGGTCTGTTAACATTAGCTATAATATTTGCCATGGTAAACGTCTTACCGGAGCCCGTAACACCGAGTAAAACCTGATTTTTCAAACCAGCCTCTACTCCTGCGCTCAGCTTTTCTATGGCTTGCGGCTGGTCGCCCGTGGGCTTAAATTTAGACACTAATTGAAATTTATTCAAGTATACTCACCCCATACCGTACAACTTTTTTCAAAAAATAAATCAATCATAACATTATATCACATTATTTTACTTATGTAAACCCGGTTATCACATTATTTCACCGTTTCTTAAGAAAAATAAAGCCTAAGACTTCATATGCCTCAAAGGAGATTACTAATTATTTTTATTCAAAAAAAATTACGGTGCAGTCTTAAAACCGCACCGTTTTCTTATGAGAAAAACAATATTATTGTTGTTCTTGACATATACGCCAAAACAAATAAAATTACGAAAAAAATAAAAAGTAAAAAAAACTTAATATTAAAACGATGACCTCTCATCGCCCGCCAAATCATATCTGTTACGGAAATAATTATTGTAACCAATCCAAAAATTATATCAAATACCGGAACAAGAGTCATTAGATAATATATTATGCAAACCGATGCAACAAAGGATTTCAGAAACGAGGTTGAAACAACATATTCCCCGCCGGCGGATCCCGGCAAAAAATAATCAATTACAGTAAATATAGCCGGAAAAATGTTGATAATAATCGACGCAATAACCAAAAAATATGCCGATTTATGCAGGTAGCTCTTTATCAAAGACAATTTCTTTGAATTTTTTCTTTCAGACATTTTGGACTCCAAAAAAATAATTGCAATCAATTATATCACGATTTTAACAGTATGTCAATCAAGAATTAATAATTCACAACATAATCAATTATATTTTTGTAATCCGAAAAAACATTTTTGCACTTTGATTTCAGTGTTTCTTCAGATTGATGTCCTCCGCTGATTAATACGCAGTCGCAAGAAAGAGAATTCGCAACCTCCAAATCATGCAGGGTGTCACCTATAAACAGGGCTTTTTTTGGTTTTTCGCAGGCAAACCAGTTTTTGCTCAGTTCAATTTTACTTTTTGCATGAATATTATCGAGTCCGATAAAATCGTCAAATAAGTTAACGATTTTCAAATCGGTTAACTGTTTTTTCAGCATACAGTACTCGGTTGCGGAAATAACTACCTGTTTTAAACCGTATTTCGAAAAAAAATTAATTGCCTCTAAGGCTCCTTCTCTTATTTTGGCATCCTTAACCTTTTTAAGGTATAAATCAACCCATTCGGGAGCCAAAACATCGTCAAACGGCTCTTTATTAAAATCAAATCCGACGCTTTTATAATAGTCTATAATTGGGAATTTAAAATGTCTGTAATAATCTTCATACCCCAAAAGAACGGGAATATTCCGTTTTAACAGCATTTCGTTTATACATTCAATACATGTTTTTACGTCGTCAAGTATAGTACCGTTAAAGTCCCATATAATATGTGAAAAATTCATTTAAGTGTAAGATCATTATATGAAGATAAATATTTTATTTCCATATTTTCCGCTGTTGTTTCCCTCTTTTCGTTAAAAATGCGGCATTGATAATAATATCTTAGCGTTTCAAAATTTTTATCCCTATATTCTTTTGTAATTTCAAGCCTTTTAATAATATGGTAGCCGCCCTCGCTCTCAAAAACAGGAGAAATTTCGCCGATATCAAGCCGTAAAGTATTATCCTCAATTTCCTTTAGCATTTGACCGTATGTGAAGCAGTATCCTTCCTGTGGCTGTGCCTCATCCTCATTGTATTTAGCAGATAATTCTTCAAAAGAAGCTCCGTCTGATAACTGCTTAAAAACCGACTGTGAAAGTTCTTTATTTTCTTCGATGCTTTCGCCCTCGTCATTTGCGATATAAATCTGTATAATACGGTAGAAATTTTTTGAAATATCTTCCTCCACTGTTTTATCATCGGATTTTATTATAGCGGATTTTTCATCCATCATATAATTTCGAAGTGATATCTCAAGAGTTTGTCTCTTCATTTCTTCGGTAAAAACGGATTCAGTCATATTCGCTTTCGACAATGCCTCGTTAAATGCTTCTTCACCGCCGTACATATCAAGAGCCTGCGACAGATATTCATCCACTTTTTTATTATCGTCGTCGGAAAACTTGTAACCATTGTCATTTGCAAGCTTCCATAAAGAGTACGCTTCCTTTAATGAGCTTTCACAAAGCTTTTTTATTACCTCACTATCGGCGTCAGGGTGAGCTTTTCTGTGATTATTCCAAAAATACAAATATTCGTCTTTTGAAATATTAAAGTCTGCCACCATCATAACGCTGTTAGAGCTGTCATCACACGATGAAAGGCAGCAAATCAACAATAAAACGGCAATAATCAACGCCGTAAGATGTTTAACCCTTATCATTATGGTCTATTTCTTCTCCGTTAATTACCCTTTGAGTGTCAGCTAAAATCATTTCAACCTGGTCGCGAAGGACATAAAATTCTCCCACTCCGTTGATTGTAAAGTAGCATCTTCTGCTTGAATAGTTGTAAAATTCATACTTATATTCATTGCCGACTCTTGTTTTCACCGTCAAAGTCATAGCGTGATCATCGGTTGAAGTACTCTGTGCGTAACCTTCGATATTTAATCCCTGCATTTTGTAATATAAATTACGGAAATTTTCTATACCGGCTTCATCGAGCATTTTACCGGAATGATTAATAAGGGAAACAGCCAGCGATTTATTCTCACCCGTTAACTTAAACGTTTCGTCTATTCCGTCGCCTTCGACTCTTATTGTATCAATTTGATTTATTATTCTTTGGAATATACGGCTGTTTACAAACTCCATAAAATCCCATTCAAGAAAATCAAGAGCAGCTCCGTCAACAAGACAAACCATGTTAAAAAGCTCGGAATAAGCATAATACGTACCGTCGTCGTTTTTTTCGCTTATTCTGATAAAGCTGTTGTAATTATTATAATTGTAATACAGATAGTATTTCGGTTTAACAAGATTATATTTTGAAAGAATTTCATCGGCAATCGTATCGCCGTTAACCGGCGAAATTTCAAGAACCTCGGTTCCCTCAAAATCGCAAAACAGCTGAAGGACCTTTGATACGTTGTCCGTGCTCGGCACATAGTTCTCAGGTACCAGCATTTTGTATACGTCGACGCTGGCTTCCGCCGTTCTTTCTTCGTCGGTTAAATACCTAAGTGAGAAGAAAATGTCACCGTCTTTTTGAAATGTAAAATTATTTATATAATAATATTTTCCTTCGTCAATAGGATATGAAAGCAAAGGAGTTACAAAATCCAAGATTTTCAGGTTAAAAATACCCATATTTGTAGTATTGCTGTCAAAAATGTATACTGCATCTCTTCCTTCATAACGGCAATAATATCCGTTGCCCGTTTGTATCATATCTCCGACGTATACTTTATGCGTATCGCCCTTTTTTGACTTAATTTCAAACCAGGTAGGCTCCTGCTCGTCTGCTAAGCCGTAGCTGGAATAATTATCAGCCGAATCAGATATTCTCCTGTTTATCAAAGGATAACGGGCGGCATTTTCAAGACTGATAAATTTTGTCTGATCATAGGGCGTTCCCTTGTATCCGCGAATAAAGAACGCATCGTTTTCCGCGTCGTAGTCAAAAGCAAATTCACCGTTCTTGTTATGAACGAAAATCGATTTAATATCCTCCTGATCAATGGGTGAAAACATAAAAATTCTGTTTTGACTTTCTAAAAGAACCTCTCCGTCAAGAAGCTCGGGCGCTTCGGATTTTTCCGAATTATCCTTATTCAGAATACCGTATGCAACAAACCCGATTATTATTAATAAAAGTGAAACGGAAATTATTATTATTTGCTTTTTCAGAAGATTTTTTTTATTTGTTTTCATTATCTGTGCTTTCTCCTGATATATACTGTCACGCAAATTACCGCAGCAGCCGAGGGTAAAAACGTTACGAGAATCAATGTCCATACTCTTGCCTGCTCAACGGTAACGTCAAGCGTGTTTTCATCAAGCCATCTCAGATCCAAATCAACGGGCACGACTTCATTGCCGAACTGTCTTATACATTCATAAAAAATATCTCTGTTACCGTATCTTTGTCCGCCTATATAGGTATCGTCGGTAAATCGGTTGCTTCCGACAGCAATGACATAATTATAATACGTTTCGTTATTTTCTGCCGAAATTGTCTGTTTTACGGATACCGTCATTAAGCTCATTGCTCCGCTGTCAACCAAAGAGCCGTCCTTTGTGGAAAATGCTTTAGCCGTATCCTTTGAATAAAGAACGGTTCCCGTTGTTATCATATTTCTCGAATCAAAAAGCAACTTGATCGGCATAGCGTTTGATACAACGGTATTGGGACTCTTTCCGTCGTTTAATATTTTCGAACAGAAAGCAGCTCCGGGCTTTGATTTATCGGTGGCGTATTCGGAAATAAGCGAATATCCGTCGGCAGAAATTGAATTATTATCGTCTCTTATTTTTGCATTCGAAACAAATTCTATTCCCCATTCGGACAGTAATTCGGATAGATTATTTAAATTTGACGCCGTTTCCGGGGACTCAAATATCATCACATTTCCCTGCTTATCAAGGTAGCGGTCAAGCTTGGATAGCTCGTTGGATTCGCTTTCTATGCCCTTAAAATCGTAAATAGGGTCGTTTATAATTAAAAGCCTTGTGGTTTCAGGAATGTCTTCCTTTGATAAATCGATTTCACGGCAGGTAAATCCGGCGTCCTCAAGCAAAGAATATGCCTCGGTTCCCTGAGTTTTTTCCCCGTGACCGGTTGTGAACAAAACTGTTCTCTCATCGTAGGATAATTGCATTATTGAAGAGGCAATACGGTATTCGGCATAAAAGCCCACCATTTCATTTGAATCCTTATCAAAATTAAAGAACCATTCAATGGCGCATTTTCTGTATGCGGCTCCATTTGATATTACAACGTCATCAAGGTCGATATCGGGAACCGTAGTAGACTGATATTGCTTAACCTCTTCCGGATGAGCGAGAGAATCAATATATTTCAACGATATATAATCATATTTTTTTTCAAGAGAAAGACAGTATTCATAAACCATATTTTGCTGGCGATTGTTCTTCATTTCATCAAAAGGAGTAAAAAATATGATTTCAATATCTCTTGACCCGAGCTTTGAAAAAATTTCGTCGGCTTCATCGCTTACGGTATATACCTTTTCCTCGGTCATATCAATACGCCATCCTAATTTATATAAAAGCCCGTTACCTACAACGACAAGAGCTATGACAACAACGGTAAGTATTAAAGAGGTAATACCGTAAACTCTTTTCTTGTTTTTTCCCGAAAAGGTTTTGTTTTTTCTGTTCATCTTTATACCTCCCTATGCATAGCGTCTTCTCTGATATACTCTTACGGTTAAAAATAAGAATATAAAAGAAAGGCTGACATAATAAATTAATGCAGTAATATCGAGCTGACCGTATTCAAAATAGCCTATACGGGTAAGAACGGATAGCCATGACAGAAAGGAGCATATCGCCTTACCTATAATACCGCCGGCAAATTCGGTATTGGTTTTTATAACCGACGAAATATTATCCGAAAGAAGCAACAGCATTATTATTCCTATTGTACCTGCTGCGGCAACAACCTGATTTTCCGTTAAGCCGGAAATAAAAACTCCTATTGCGATAAACGCTGCCCCCATAAGGAAAACTCCTATTATCCCCCCGAAAAGCATAGAGTAATTTGCCGTACCGTAAAGCACGGGAATAATGTAGTAGGAAGCAGTAAGCAATTCGGTACCGGCAAAAATAACAAGACATGCAAAATATTTTGCCAAAACTATTTGCCAAAGCGAAACCGAAGACGTCAATAAGACCTGTTCGGTGCGAAGTCTTTTTTCCTCGGAAAATATTCTCATTGTAAGAACCGGAAGCAAAATGGCGCATGCGATAATGCAAATTAAAAAATACTGATAATAATTTGCACTCGAGCCCGACACTGCGCTTTGAACCGTGTAAATAGAAAAAGCCGCGCCTGTTATTGCAAGATAAACGATAATAAAAACATATCCTACTGGCGTTGTTAAAAATGAGCGCAGCTCTTTTTTAAATATTGCATTCATTTCACATTTCCTCCCGCACTGTTTTTTTCTTCTTTCTGTCAGTTAAAGCAAGAAAAACATCCTCAAGCTTCATACCGAGATTTTCAAGACCTAATAAGACCCATCGGTTGTTGCATACGGTATCAAAAATATTTCTTCTTGCGTCAACCCCTTTGTCGCACTCTACAATATAATCATTGCACTGTGCGTCCTTAGAGGCAAGGCGAGTTACTTTCACTACGCCCTCTATCAAAAGAAACGCTTTTTCAACGCTTTCGGCGTCGCCCATTACCGTAGCCTTTAATCTTCTCGCTCCGCCTACAAGATTTGAAATATCGTCGGTAGGCTCGTTTGCGACGATTTTTCCGTTTTTGATTATTATCGTTCTGTCGCAAACAGCTTGAACTTCACTTAAAATATGCGTTGACAGGATAACCGCATGGTCATGTCCTAAAATTCTAATTAGATTTCTTATTTCCACAATCTGCTTAGGATCGAGTCCGACCGTAGGCTCGTCGAGAATAATAAGCTTAGGATCGCCGATTAAAGCCTGCGCTATTCCGACCCTTTGTTTGTAGCCCTTAGAAATGTTTTTTATCAGCCTTGACCTGACATCGGTTATTTTAACCGCATTGCATATCTCATTCAGATGCTCCTTCTTATTAAAAGCGCATTTTTTTAAGTCAAAAATAAAGCTTAAATATTCATCAACGGTCATATCCGGGTACAAAGGAACTGCCTCAGGTAAATATCCGAGATTTTTCTTTGCGTTTTCTGCGTCGGATAAAATGTCATGACCGTCAATGGACACACTCCCGCCGTTTGAAGACAAATAACCCGCAATAATATTCATTGCAGTGCTTTTGCCCGCTCCGTTAGGGCCCAAAAAGCCGACAATCTCGCCGACATTAACATTAAAGCTGATTCCCTTTAATGCCTCTTTTTTGCCGTAGCTCTTTCTTAAATCCTTTACTTCAATCATACTGCATTTTTTACCTTTCGGTCAATTTACATATTAATTAATTATAATTTACTTTTATGTATAAATTTTGAATTTGATGTAATTATTTAAGAGCTATAAACGCTCCCATAACGCCCCGTTTTCCCTTTTGGGCTCTGTGAGAAAAAAATAAATCATTTTCACACGAGGTACACCTGTCAAGTATAAAAATATTATTTGGATTAATTCCGATATCACATAATAATTCCCTGTTCATTCCGACAAGGTCGGCCTTAAGCTCATTTCCCTGCTCAATAATATGCTTTCGGGTAAAATCCTCACCGAGAGCTTCTTTTACCGAATTTTTAAAATCTAAACCGACAGTATAGCAGCATTTATGAATACAAGCGCCGACAGCAACCTTTATGCTGTTTAAATTTGCACCGAGTTTTATCATTTCCGAAACCGTATTTTGCTGAATTTTTAAAACAGTTCCTCTCCAGCCTGCATGACATGCGCCGACGCAGATACCTTCGCAGGAAAACAAAACAGGAACACAGTCGGCGGTTCGAACGCAAAGAGACACGTCTTTTTCTCCGGTTACAAATCCGTCACAGTCATAAGCTTTTCCTATGTCGTTTTTTCCGACCTTAAGAACGGTATTGGAGTGAATTTGATTTGTATAAACCAAGCTGTCGGGCACAAGCCCTATGGAATCAAGAATAATTCTGTAATTTTCACGAACGTTCTCTATTTCGTCTCCGAGCTTTGCCCCGAGATTCATACTCGATAAGTGCGCTATTTTACTTACTCCCCCGAGTCTTGTTGAAAAGCCGTGTGGCGCAGTTATTTCAGAAGCTCTGAAAAATACTGCGCCGTTATTATTAATCATTTGAAAATTATCCGTCATTAATTTACTCCGTTTGTTTAGAGAATATCGGAAGCTCGATATAAAACGTACTGCCTTTGCCGAGTTCGCTGGTTACCCCGTATATACCGCCGGATATATTCATAATATTCTTCACTATGGAAAGTCCGAGTCCCGTGCCGATTATAGACCTCTTATGAACCTTATCTACTTTATAGTATCTGTCCCAAATATACGGCAGCTGATCTTTTTCAATACCCTCGCCCGTATCCGTAACCGATATCCTAACCTTACCGTCAAGGCATTGCTGAGTAACAGTAACCGATTTATCGGCTCCAGTATGATTTATTGCATTACCTATAAGGTTATAAAGAGCCTGCATAATTCGCTTTTCGTCGGCATATACCCATACGTCGCCGTCGCAAATAAAGTTTATTACGTATTTGTCCTTTTCGCATAACTTTTTAAATCTTGAAAGAACGTTCTTCAGTGCATTTGTCAGCAAAAACTCATTCTTTTCGATTTTTCCAACTCCAGATTCAATTTGAGAAATGTCAAGAACATCGTTTACAAGATCGGTAAGTCTTTTTGTCTCATCTATAATTACCTGGACGTTTTCAGGCGTGTTTTCACCCGGTATATCTCTCATAACCTCGCTGTAACCGCTGATCATTGTAAGCGGAGTTCTTAAATCGTGAGATATATTTGCAATTAACTCTCTGCGAAGAGAATCCACCTTAGAAAGCTCTGTTTGCGCATAATTTAAAGCGTCGGACAATTGCTTTACTTCTTTATATCCGGTTCCCGAAAATTCTGTTGTATAGTCTCCGCCGGCAAGTCGGTTTGCGGATGTCGTCAATTTTCTTAACGGCTTTGACACACGCCATGAAATAACGGTAGCAAGAAGCATTGCAAATGCAATTAAAATTGCGGTGATTACAATCAGCATACGGTTGAGAGTCCGGATTGTCGAACCCATGGGAGAAATTGTTGCGTTTAGCAATATCATTATTGTATTTCCCGAAATATTTTCCGTGACTCTTGTATATATAATACTTTCGGGAAGATTTTCGGTATCAACCTTTGTACTGTTATTTTCCGAATAATCCCGATCGAAGAAGTTGCCTTCTATACCGAAATATTGGCGCCTTTTTTCATTTACTTTAAATCTTTGAAGCTGTGATCCGCCGTTATTTATTGCGCCGGAATACAGCTCGGTATAGCTTACCTTGTCAATAGAATGAATAACACAGTAATTTTCGGTATGGTAGGAATATACGGTATTTAATGTGTATCTGTTTGTGCTTTTCCCGTTAAAATCAATATTTGAATCAACTTCGTTATTAAAAATCTCAAGAACGACGACGCATATATCGGTATCGTTTGCCGCATCGTCAACAGCGCTTGCTTCATCATTTTCACCGATTGCACGCTCTATTTTATCGGCGCAATCTTTTATTTCGGTAATTCTGATATTTTTATATATATCGTCAAAAAATACTACCTGTGAAAGCCAAAGCAGGATTACAATAATTCCGGTAAAAATAATAAGGTAAAAGAAAGTTCTCCACTTTATTCCGAGGCTGTTTAATTTATCAGCAAAAATATTACGCTTCAAAGCGGTAACCAACTCCTCTTACGGTTACGATATGCTTACTGTATTCACCGAGTGTTTTGCGTAAAAGCTTAATATGCGTGTCAAGGGTTCTGTCATCGCCGTAAAAATCGTAGCCCCAGACATCGCTTATCAGCCTCTCGCGTGTTAATGCGATATTTTTATTACGTACCATATAGAAAAGCAAATCGTATTCCTTAGGCGACATTTCAAGCCTTTTTCCATTTGCGCTTACAATATGAGCGGTAAAATCAATCTTTAGCCCGTCTGTCTCAAAAACATCGTTTACCTGAGCATTTTGCTTTCCGCGTCTTAGAATAACATCAATACGGAGCATAAGCTCCCTAGGCGAGAAGGGCTTAACGACATAGTCGTCAATTCCAAGCTCAAATCCGTTGATTTTATCGTATTCCTCTCCCCTGGCAGAAAGCATAATAATAGGAACATTTGAGGATTTTCTGATTTCTCTGCAGGCTGAAAAACCGTCAAGCTCCGGCATCATAATATCCATGATGACAATATCGTATTTGTTATCGCGGCACATTACAACCGCTTCGATTCCGTTTGATGCTTCACTGACCTCGTGTTTTTCAAATTCCGCATATTTGCGTATGAGCTTACGTATCATAACCTCATCGTCGACTACAAGTATTTTATACATAAATATGCTCCTTATTTTACAAAAGGCGGCAAAATGCCGCCTTGATTTGATTTTATTTTGCTAAGGCATTTTCGGGAACGTACTCAATCAATGTTACGCTAATATCGACCATTTGGCTCCTTCTCATATCGGAATTTAATCTCGAAACGGTTACCTTTACGGTATCGCCCACCGAATAATCCTCAAGTAATGAAGAAATATCGGTTACGGAAGAAACAGAAGTTCCATCTATTGCAACAACTCTGTCTCCGAACATAAGGTCTCCGCTTTGACCTGCGGTGTAGTCTATGAAATATACGCCGTAATCGGTAATATAGTTCATAAGGTCGCCGTAGCCCTTCTGATATAGACTGTATGCGTTTGTTGCGCTTGTTACTTCGTAATATTTTATGCCGAGCTTAACTCTTCCGCTTACGTATCCTTGTTCCGTTAACTGTGTCGCAACTTCAATGGCCTTGTTTATCGGAATAGCAAAGCCGAGTCCTTCGATAGTGGTAGAAGTGCCGTCCGTGGATGATTTCGCATTAACGATACCTATAAGATTACCCTCTATATCAAAGAGTCCGCCACCTGAGTTTCCGGGATTAATTGAAGTATCGATTTGCATAAGCGTAAATTTCTGTCCGCCTATTTTGATTTCTCTGTCAAGCGCGGAAACAATACCGCTGGATACAGTTCCGCCGAGTGTTCCCAAGGGATTTCCTATCGCAATGGCAGTTTCGCCTACAACAATATTATCGGAATCTCCGATAACGGCGCTTGTCAGTTTTAAATCCTTTGTATCAATCGAAATAACGGCAATATCGGTCTGAGTATCGCTGCCAACGACCTTCGCTTCGTGTGAAGAGCCGTCTGTCAGTCTTACGGTAACCGACGTTGCGCCGGAAACGACATGGGCGCATGTAATTATATATCCGTTTTCTGCGTCAATAATAACGCCGCTTCCCGCACCGCTTGTAACATACTGGCCAAAGAAAGCGCTGGTTGTAACGGACTCCGTAGAGATTTCAACTACACTGTTCTTTGCGAGCTCTGCAGCTCCTGCTATTGTTCCGTCTGTAGTTTTCTCATCCTTTTTAACCGTATTGGACGCTACGCTGATTATCGCCTGACCCTTAGAATTTAAATATGTGCTTTTTCCAAAAAGATAATTATAACCGAAAGCTCCTACCGCACCGAACGCAAGAGATAACAACATACAGGCAACTAAAAGAGCGGCAACTTTTCCCTTTGTTTTGTTCTTCGCTTTCTTTTCCTGTTTTTCCGAAACAATCTGTGTCGAATACGGAGCGCTCTGCTGATAGTATCCGCTTGAGCTTGCTCCGTTATATCTCTGTCCGTTAACATATGTCGTATGAATTCCGCCCTCCTGCGAGGGATTGTACGACGGCTTTGAATACTGTGAGTACTGCGAATACTGTGTATTCTGCGTACCGGCGGCTGTGCCCGAATAGGTGCTTTTGCCTACTCCATTCATTGAATATACCGAACTATTCGAGGGAGTATAGCCTGTGCTCGGCGCATAACCGGATTTATTATCGGGTGCTTTATACGCCGCAAAAGTATCTTCCTCTTTCGAATTAACATCGGAATAATTATTTGACGCCGTATTTTTCGGACTGTCAATGCTTTCGTAATTGTTTGTTGTATCGTTATCCATCATATTCAACCTCCGATGAATTATTTGTTGAAATCAGTATATTATTCAAATGTGAAGATTTAATGACGGTTGATTTAATGTTGAATGATACATCATTTATTTTGCAAAAAATCTGTATTCTGTTCGGCTCTTATATACTTCGCCCGGCTTTAATACGGAGTTCGTAAAGTTCGGATGATTCGGCGAATCGGGAAACAGCTGAGTTTCAAGACAGAACGCATGATGCTTTCTTGAAGGCACTCCGCCCTTAAACGGAATACCGCCGTCCATAAAGTTTCCGGTGTAAAGCTGAATACCCGGCTGGGTAGTATAAACCTCACAGCCCCTGCCGGATACGGTATCCCGCACCTCACAGGCAAATTTCAAAACCGTGCCGTCTCCTCCGAGAACAAAATTGTCATCGTATTCTCCCTCAATATTCTTTTCGGTTAAGAAATCGTACTTTGTTCCCTTGACATCAATAAAGTTACCCGTGGGAATTAATTCGCTGTCGGTTTCCGTTATTTGTTCTGCGGCAAAACGGGCGGTATGATTTTTAATGTCATCTCCCTGGTATCCGCCGAAATTAAAGTAGGAGTGGTTTGTAAAATTGCAAACGGTGTCCTTGTCTGTGGTCGCTTCGTAATCAAGGGCAAGAATGTTGTTATCGTCAAAGGAATATGTAACCTTCAGGGTAAGATTTCCGGGATAGCCCTCTTCACCGTCCGGAGAAAAAACAGATAGCTCAAGTATATCCTTGCCGTTTTCACTTGATTCCTTTGCATCCCATAATCTTCTGTTATATCCGATAATGCCTCCGTGCAAATGATTGTTTCCGTTATTCAGAGCAAGAGAATATTCTTTGCCGTTTAATGTAAATTTACCCTTTCCTATTCTGTTTGCATATCTGCCGATTAAAGCGCCCTGATTCTGATCACCCTTGATATATTCCTCAAGTGTGTCGTAGCCGCAGATAACATCGGCAAAATTTCCGTTTTTGTCAGGCAAATTAATTGATACGAGAGCTCCTCCGTACGTAATAATTACCACGCTTGCGTTATTTTTGTTTGTAAGCGTAAATTCGTAAACTTCATTACCGTCGGGCATTTTTCCGAAAACTCTTTTTTTGATACTCATTTTATCCTCCGAAATATAGTATAATGTTTTTCAACGGTAATATTATAATACAAACAGCCTTAAAAGTCAATCGATAGATTTGTTCTTAAAATATTAACAATATATAAATTTACTATTTGCTTGCATAATGACGAATTTTAGTGTACAATGTTAGAGTATGCACATAATACAATTTATATAAATCAGGAGGACAATTATGGATACGGCTAAGAAAAACGAGCTGAAATTGCATGCGGCGAATATTCGTCTGGGTGCTCTTGACGCTGTTCACAGTGCCAAATCCGGACATCCCGGTGGATCTCTCTCTATCGCAGAGATTCTTTCCTATCTTTATTTTAACGAAATGAATGTGGATGTAAACAACCCGCATATGGAAGACAGAGACCGTTTTGTTCTTTCCAAAGGACATTGCGCTCCTGCGCTTTATGCGGTTCTTGCAGAAAAGGGTTTTTTCCCGAAGGAGCATTTAAAGACCTTCCGCCAGATTGATTCTAATCTTCAGGGACACCCTGATATGAAGGGCGTTCCCGGCGTGGACATGTCAAGCGGTTCTTTGGGTCTCGGAATAAGCGCCGCATGCGGAATGGCTCTTTCCGCAAAAATCCAAAACAAGGATTACAGAGTATGGTCTGTTCTCGGAGACGGTGAAATTGCCGAGGGTCAGGTTTGGGAGGCCGCTATGTTTGCCGCTCACTACAAGCTTGATAATCTTTGCGCATTTATTGACTGGAACGGCTTGCAGATTGACGGACCTATAGTTGAGGTAATGAATTCTACCCCTATTGACGAAAAGTTTGAGGCGTTCGGTTGGAATGTATTAATGATTAACGGTAACTGTCTCGATGAAATTGAGGAAGCAGTAAACAAGGCAAAGGCTTGCAAGGGCAAGCCCACCGCTATAATCTGCAAAACGGTCAAGGGCAAGGGCGTATCCTTCATGGAAAATTCCGTAGCTTGGCACGGCTCCGCCCCCAATGATGAACAGTATGAACAGGCAGTTGCGGAAATCACCGCAGCTATGAATGCGTAAGGAGGTACATGATAATGGCAGATAAAATTGCAACAAGAGAAGCGTACGGTAATGCGCTTGCCGAATTCGGCGAAAAATATGACTTTGTCGTTCTCGATGCCGACCTTGCAGCAGCTACCAAAACAGGTGTTTTCAAGAAAAAATTTCCTGAACGCCACTTTGACTGCGGAATTGCGGAAGGAAATATGATGCTCGTTGCCGCAGGTCTTGCTTCCACCGGTGTTATTCCCTTTGTATCTACATTCGCTATGTTTGCCGCAGGAAGAGCGTTTGAGCAGGTCAGAAACGGTATAGGATATCCTCACCTTAATGTAAAAATCGGCGCTACACACGCCGGTATCTCCGTAGGAGAAGACGGTGCGACTCACCAGTGCTGTGAAGATATTGCCACAATGCGCTCCATTCCGGGTATGACTATTATTAACCCTGCGGACGCAGTTGAAGCAAGAGCCTGCGTAGAAGCCGCAATTAAATTTAACGGTCCCGTATATATGCGTTTCGGAAGACTTGCCATTCCGACTCTATTTTCAGACGATTACAAATTTGAAATCGGCAAGGGCGTTATGATGAGCGAAGGCAAGGACGCTACCATAGTTGCAACAGGACTTATGGTAGGTGCGGCTCTTGAAGCAAAGGAGCTTCTCAAAAATGACGGTATTGACGCAGAGGTAATAAACATA
>JAQXHN010000032.1 GCA_029007295.1 Clostridia bacterium
AAATAATAAACGGCTGAGCAACATGATTTTTGCTTCAGCCGTTTTTCGTATTATTTCGTATTATATTGTATTATTTCGTATTATATTATTTTTCGGAAAGAAAGGCGTCGATGGCTTTTGCGGCGGTCTTGCCTGCCCCCATTGCCGAGATAACCGTCGCCGCGCCGGTTACGGCGTCACCGCCGGCATATACGCCCTCTCTTGAGGTCAGTCCGTCCTCGTTTACGATTATTCCGCCCCGGCTGTTTACCTCAAGACCCTCGGTGGTATCCTTAATCAGCGGATTGGGCGAGGTTCCGATGGACATAACCACCGTATCAACGCAAACGGTAAACTCGCTGTCGGGAATAACAACCGGACGTCTTCTGCCCTTCTCATCCGGCTCGCCCAGCTCCATTTTTACACACCTTATGCCGGTAACGAATCCGTTTTTCGGATTTCTCGGATTTTCCTTATCTTCATAGCCGATTATTTCAACCGGATTGCAAAGGAGCTTAAATTCTATTCCCTCCTCCTTTGCATGCTCAACCTCCTCGTATCGGGCGGGAAGCTCCTGCATTGAACGGCGGTAGATTATATAAACCTTTTCCGCACTGAGTCTGAGCGCCGTTCTTGCGGCGTCCATTGCAACATTTCCTCCTCCGACGACAGCGACCCTGCCGCCCTTCATAATAGGAGTTACGGGATCTTCGCAAAACGCCTTCATCAAATTGGAACGGGTTAAAAATTCGTTTGCGGAATACACGCCCTTGAGCGATTCGCCTTTTATACCCATGAATCTCGGAAGTCCGGCGCCGGAGCCGACAAAGACGGCCTCATATCCGTCTTCAAAAAGCTCGTCAACGGTCAGCGTCTTTCCGATTACGACGTTTGTTTCGATTTTTACTCCGAGCTTTTTCAGAGAGTCAACCTCTTTTGCGACAATCTTCTTCGGCAAACGAAATTCCGGAATACCGTATACCAAAACGCCGCCGGGAGTATGCAGAGCCTCAAAGACCGAAACGTCATAGCCCTTTTTCGCAAGATCTCCCGCACAGGTAAGACCGGAGGGACCCGAGCCCACAACGGCGACTCTGTGCCCGTTTTGAACCGGCTTTTCGGGCTCTTCCTTACAGTTTTCGTTGTGATAATCCGCAACAAATCTTTCGAGTCTGCCTATTGCGACGCTCTCAAATTTTATGCCCATGGTACACCGGCTCTCGCACTGCGTTTCCTGAGGACATACTCTGCCGCAAACCGCAGGAAGAGACGACGCTTCCGTAATTATTTTATATGCGCCCTCGAAATCACGTTCCTTTATTTTGGAAATAAATTTCGGAATCTGTATGTTTACGGGGCATGCCGAAACACACGGAGAATTTTTGCAGTTTATACAGCGACAGGCTTCGTCAACTGCCGCCGAGAGAGAATATCCGAGAGCAACCTCGTCAAAGTTCTTTGCCCTGTCCTTTGCGTTCTGCGTCGGCATCTCGTTTTTTTTCGGAATAATTGCCATTTACCTCTCCTTACTGCCCCCTGAAAAGGTTGCATGCCTTTTCGTGAGCGGTGCGTTCAAATTCAAAATACATTCTGCCCCTTGACATTGCCTCATCGAAATCCACCTCATATCCGTTAAAGTCGGGACCGTCGACGCAGGCAAATTTTGTAACTCTTTCGTTATTTTTGATAAGAGTAAGACGGCAGCCGCCGCACATTCCCGTGCCGTCAATCATAATCGGATTCATCGAAACCGTGCAGGGAACGCCGAAGGGCTTTGCGGTAAGAACGGTAAATTTCATCATAACAAGAGGACCTATTGCGATAATTTCATCAAATACTTCTCCACCCTCGAGCATTTCCTTTAAGGGTACCGTAACATTTCCCTGTCTTTGATACGAGCCGTCGTCGGTCATAATATGAAGTCTGCCGCAGTATTCCCTGAATTCCTCCTCAAGAATAACAAGCTCCTTGCTTCTGAAGCCGATAATGCCCGTGACCTCGGCTCCCATATCGTGCAGAGTTTTTGCTATCGGCATAGCTATTGCGCATCCTACGCCACCGCCGACGATACAGACCTTTTTCAATCCGTCCAGCTTCGAGGGGGCTCCGAGAGGACCCACAAAATCCTCAATATATTCTCCCTCGTTTTTTCTGTTCAAAAGCTCCGTCGTAGCTCCGACAACCTGAAATATTATTTTTACGGCTCCGTTTTCGGTATTCGTTCCGGCAACGGTAAGCGGAATTCGCTCTCCTTCGCTGTTTACACGGAGAATGATAAACTGACCGGGCTTAGCTTTCCTTGCAACGAGGGGCGCTTCGATTTCCATTTGCGTAACTGTGGGATTCAGCACCTTTTTTGATAAAATTTTATACATTTTCAATCCTTTTCAAAGATATAATTCTTCATTTAAAGCAGATTATATCATATTCCCTCGGTAATTTCAATCATTTTATTGAAATAAAGCTTGCCGTTTTTTATTTTCGGCAAGAGGGCTCCTGTTGCCGCTCTATTGACAAAACACCCGAAATATTGTATATTGTAAGGGATATACTTGAATGAATACGAAAGGCAGTAACATGAAGAAGGCTGTTTGTTTATTACTCGTTTTGATATTATCCTTATGTGCATTGGCTTCCTGCCGCGAAAAAAAAGCCGAAGCGGAGAACACAACCGTTTCGGATACGGCAAAAGCCGATAAGCCGACCGTTTCCGGCTATTGGAAGGGCGAAATTGAAGGAGAAAATGTCGTTTTCGATTTCGGCAAGGACGGAAAAGGCACAATGTACTTTACCAGTGGCGGATATGATTTTTGCTGTGAGCTTGAATGGAGTACGGACAACGGCGTTTTTTCTCTCACCGTTGACGGTGGCACCCAAAAAAGCAGCTATTCGCTGTCCTCGGATAAGCTTGATATCGGGGGAGATGTTTTCGTTCCCGCAACAGCAGACGATGTGCCCGAAAATGCATTGAATGTGGTTGATATAATAAACGATACGGAAAAATAAAAGGGAGACAATATTATGTTTTTAATCGGATGCGATATCGGTACCTCAGGAACAAAAACCGTGCTTTTTGATGAAGCCGGAAACACAGTAGCGTCTGCTCTGCGCGAATACCCCCTCTATCAGCCTAAAAACGGCTGGGCGGAGCAGGATCCGCGGGACTGGTGGAAGGCGTGCGCCGAGGGAATTAAGGAAGTAATACTAAAAACCGAAATAAAGCCCGAGGCAATAGCCGCCGTCGGACTTTCCGGGCAGATGCACGGGCTTGTTATGCTTGACAAAAACGATGAGATAATCCGCCCCTCGATTATTTGGTGCGACCAGAGAACGGGAGAGGCGGCAGAGCATTTAACCGATCTTGTGGGCAAAGAGGAGCTTGTAAAAATTACGGCGAACCCCGCAATGACAGGCTTTACAGCCTCCAAGATACTGTGGGTCAAGGAAAACGAGCCGGAAAATTTCGAAAAATGCGCTAAATTTATGCTTCCGAAGGACTATGTCCGTTATATGCTCACAGGCGAGTTTGCGACCGAGGTATCGGACGCTTCGGGCATGCAGTTAATGGACGTCCCGGGCAGATGCTGGTCAAAGAAAATTATTGCAAAGCTTGAGCTTGACGAAAGCAAGCTCGGTAGAATTTACGAATCCTGCGAGGTTACGGGCAAGGTCAGTGAAAAAGCGGCAAGGGAAACCGGTCTTGCGCCCGGCACCGTTGTTGTCGGAGGCGCAGGCGATCAGGCGGCGGGCGCCGTCGGAAACGGCATCGTTCGCGAGGGCGTTATCAGCGCTACCATCGGTACAAGCGGCGTGGTTTTCGCTCACACCGATAATATTTCCATAGATCCCAAGGGAAGAGTACACACGCTTTGCCATGCGGTTCCCGGCGCATGGCACATAATGGGTGTAACTCAGGCGGCGGCGCTTTCGTTTAACTGGATGCGGGACAGCTTCTTCCCGGACATTGTATCCGCTTCAAAAGCCATAGGCAGGGATAAAAACGCATTAATAGACGAGGCGGCGGCCAAGTCTCCCATCGGTGCAAACGGACTTATTTATCTTCCTTACCTTATGGGTGAGAGAACTCCGCACCTTGACCCCGATTGCAGAGGAGTTTTGTTCGGCTTGAGCGCAATGCACCAAAGAAACGATATTGCGAGAAGCGTGCTGGAAGGCGTTGTTTTCTCCCTTTGTGACTGTCTTAATATCATTCGCGATATGACGGGCTCGGAAATCGGAAAAATATTTGCCTCCGGAGGAGGTGCTGTCAGCCCGCTCTGGAGAAAGATGATGGCCGACGCCTTCGGAGCGCCCATTTACAGAAATAACTCAAAGGAGGGCGGAGCGCTCGGCGTTGCTATTCTTGCCGGAGTCGGCGCAGGCCTGTATAAGAGCGTACCCGAAGCCTGCGACGCTCTTATTTCCGAAAAAGACATTACGGCAAACGAAGAGGAAAATACTGCAAGGTATGCGAAATATTACAATATCTACACACACCTGTACGATAGTCTTCGGGACGATTTCAAGCTCTTAAAGCAATAAACATAAATCTCACCTTGGTCAAGGTGAGATTTTTTGTTTTTGTGTTGACAATATCCCTTTAAAGTGATACACTGATTATAAATTCATTACTCGTAAAAGAGCATTTCGGAGCGGTATTATGAACATCAAAAGATTACTGTTATCACTTTCCGCCCTTTTCTCGGCAATTCTGATTTTAACATTTGCCGTCAGTGCGGAAGCCACGGAGGATAAATGCGGAGAAAACGCCACCTGGTCGCTTGATTCCGAAACCGGAGTTCTTTCGATTGTCGGCACAGGCGAGGTAGACGCTCAGGACCCGATGCCGTGGTATTTAAGCTCGATGTATGTTAAAGAGGTCGTTATCGGCGAGGGAATAACTGTTATTCCCGAAAATGCATTTGAGGACTGCGACATGATCGAAAAGGTTACTCTGCCCAAATCTTTGACAGCTATAGGTGAGAACGCCTTTAAAAATTCCGATATTAAGACAATTATAAGTCCGTGCAGCTGCTATTCGGCGGAATATGCCGAAAAAAACGCTCAAAAAACCGAGCTTATTCACACCTTCGGAGAATGGAAGGTCGTTTCAAAGCAGGGAGTCGGCGTTGAGGGAATTGATAGGCGAAGCTGCAGTGAATGCGGAGCAGAGCAAGAAAAGAAATATCCTGCGCTGGTAAATCCTTTTAAGGATGTTCCCAATTCCTGCTGGTACACAAACGAGGTCATTTTCTGCAATGACAACGGATATATGAACGGCATAAGCGATACGAATTTTTCACCTAATACGCCATTGACAAGAGAGCAGTTCGTAATGATTTTGGCAAAGCTCTCCGGGGCAGATCTCGAAAAAATCAAATACAGGGCTATATTTACGGATGTAACCGACGGAAAATGGTACACCAAGGCTGTAGTCTGGGCATATGATTACGGTATTACCAACGGAATCGGCTCCGGTAAATTCGGTATAGGAAACCGAGTTAAAAGGCAGGAGCTTGCCGTATTTCTTCACACCTATGCAAAAAATTTCGGCAAATCTCTTGAAGGTGCGTACAATATTACCTCCTATTCCGATTATAATTCGGTCGCCTCCTGGGCAAGAGAATCCTTCTCCTGGGCACTGGCAAATAAGCTGATGAAGGGCACCACATCCAAAACTCTGTCTCCTACCATTACCGCAACAAGAGCGCAGGTAGCAGTGACGGTTAAGTCGTTCTGCGAAAATATTTTAAAGAAATAAATTAATTTCAGCGAGGAACGTATGAAAGAACTTGAGTTTGAAATAGTTAAGCACATCGGCGTAATTTCGGAAAACACCAGCGGCTGGCAAAAGCAGTTAAATGTTATTTCGTGGAATAAAGCGACGCCGAAATTCGATATCAGAGACTGGAGCCCTGACGGAACAAAGTGCGGCAAGGGCATTACATTTAACGATGAGGAGGGTCAGATATTACTTGACCTTCTGAAGGGTGAATTTACCGTTTGATTTCCCTTCTCTTAAAATTTAAATCAAGGGTCGGATTTATAATCCGGCCCTTTTTGTCGGAATAATCGGGCTTACGACTTTGAGCATACGAATTATATACGCCGTTAAAGCTTCACTATGTTAAAATAATAATAAACGTATATTCTTGACAATTCTTTCGGTATTTGATAATATATAAACGAAGCTGTCGGCGACAGCCTATTATCAACAGGGAGAATAATGTTATGTTTATATTAAGCACCTGCTCTACAGCAGATTTAACACAGGAGTATTTGGAAAGCAGGAATGTATACTATATTAAATTCCACTATACCAAGGACAACGAAATGTATGACGACGATTTTTACAAAAGCATTTCCGCCGAGGATTTTTTTAACTCTATGGTAGCGGGGTCCGTGATGACCACCTCGCAGGTAAACACGTGGGAATTTACAGCATACTTCAAAACTTTTTTGGAGCAAGGCAAGGATATTCTGCATTTGTGCCTTTCATCCGGTATTTCGGGCGCTTATAATTCGGCAAGGGCCGCGGCAAAGGAATTGAGTCAGCAGTATCCCGAAAGGAAGATACATATAGTCGATTCTCTTTGCGCCAGCAGCGGGCTCGGCCTTTTGGTTGACAAGCTTGCTGACCTTAGAGACAGCGGAATGTCGTTTGACGAGGCGGTCGCATGGGTGGAAGAAAACAAGCTTCGGGTTCATCACTGGTTTTTTACCTCGGATTTAACCTTCTTTATTCGTGGAGGAAGAGTTTCTAAGGTTGCCGGCACGGTTGCCGGAGTTCTCGGCATTTGTCCTCTTATGAATGTAAGCAATGAGGGAAAATTGATTGTTCGAGACAAGATTCGTCCGAAAAAAAGGGTAATAGAAGAAATGGTAAAGCGAATGCAGATGTACGCCGACGACGGGTTTGACTATTCGGGCAAGGTGTTCATGTCGCATTCAAACTGCATTGAGGATTGCAGGGCGGTTGCCGATTTAGTGGAAGCCAAATTTCCTAAAATCAATAATAAGGTTCAGATAAACTCGATTGGTACGGTTATCGGCAGTCATACCGGCCCGGGCACGGTTGCGTTGTTTTTCTTCGGACAAAAAAGGGATAACTGACAGAGGTTTTTATGGAAATGTATTATTTAGACGGTCAGACCTTTGCGTCCATGGTAAAAGCGGGGGCGGCTCTGTTGCACTCCAACGAGGAGAGCGTCAATATTCTGAATGTTTTCCCGGTTCCCGACGGGGACACGGGAAGCAATATGGCAATGACCATCGACAGCGGGGTTTGCAGAATTGAGCAAAACGAAACCGACACTGCGCTGGACAGCGTTTCAAGGGCGGTAGCAAAAGGAATGCTCCACGGTGCGCGAGGAAATTCCGGGGTTATCCTTTCCCAGCTGTTTTCCGGTTTTGCAAAAGCTTTGGACGGACGTGACAACGCCGACGCCCGTACTTTGGGCATGGCGCTGCAAAACGGCGTCCGAACGGCTTACGACGCAGTGGTATCGCCTACCGAGGGAACCATACTTACCGTTGCAAGAGAGTCCGTGGATTACGCAACACAACGCATAACGGAAAATTCGACGATTGTATCCTTTTTTGAAGATTTACTCTCCGAAATGAAAAAATCGCTTGAACGGACGCCCGAGCTCTTGAAGATATTGCGTGACGGCGGAGTCGTAGACAGCGGAGGAGCGGGGCTTTTGTATATTATCGAGGGCTTCAACATGGTTCTTCACGGGCAGACGCCGGAAAACGCCCTCAACTATATCTCACAGGAAAAGAAAGAAGCCGACGTAGATATCTCTTCGTTCACCGAAACGAGCGAATTAACCTACGGCTACTGTACGGAATTTCTTTTGAGACTGCAAACGGAAAAAAAGGGTATTGAAAATTTTGAAATATCACAGGTATCCTCAAAGCTGCAAGCTCTGGGAGATTCCGTCGTTTGCTTTAAGGACGACTCTGTTTTGAAGGTACATATTCACACAAAAAAACCGGAAAAGGTATTGGAATTTTGCCATAATTTCGGTGAATTTCTTACTTTGAAAATTGAAAACATGTCGCTTCAGCACAGTCAGACTAAGGACCGGCAGCCCAAGGAAAGCAAGCAACCACGCCAAAAATACGCAACTGTTGCAGTTTGCTCGGGCGAAGGTATCATTGAGGTTTTTAAAGACTTAGGCGTCAATGAAATAATAAACGGAGGACAAACCAATAATCCGTCTTCGGATGATTTTATTCAGGCGTTTGACAGAGCAAACAGCGAAATTATTTTTGTCTTGCCGAATAACGGAAACATTATACTTGCGGCGCGCCAGGCGTCGGCAATGTACAAAAAATCTCAGGTAGTCGTAATTGAAAGCAAGTCCTTGGGCGACGGCTACGCCGCAATGTCGGGACTGAATTATGACGCCGGCGATTTCTCCGACATTGCACGCTCGATGAACGAGGCAATGCAAAGGGTGGAAACTGCGGTTATCACAAAGGCAATCCGGGAAACCACAATGAATAATATTGAGGTGCGCGAGGACGATTATATCGGGATAGTTGATAAGCAAATCATCTATGCCGATAAGAATCCTTTAGAGGTCGCAAAAGAGGTAATGAAGCTGCCGAGCTTTCAGGATAAATATGCGATCACCGTATTTTCCGGAAAAGACACAACCGACACAGAGTCGCAAACAATGGAACAATTTCTCCGGAAGGAATGCAAGGATGCCGAAATTTATTCTGTTAACGGAGGTCAGGATATTTACCGTTTTATTCTTGTGGCGGAATAATTGCATTCGGTGAATAATATTTTAAGTTAACAATAGTTAAAACCGTATCACGGAGCTTGAAGTCAGAATTCGTGATACGGTTTTTAAATTATTTAATAAAGGAGCAATAAGCAAGCCCCGAAGACGTCAATCTTCGGGGCTTTGGTGGGAGCGGGTGGATTCGGACCACCGAAGTCAGTGACAACAGATTTACAGTCTGCCCCCTTTGACCGCTCGGGAACGCTCCCATATTTAATTGAACTGCGATTGGAGCCGATGGACGGACTCGAACCCCCGACCTGCTGATTACAAATCAGCTGCTCTACCAACTGAGCTACATCGGCGTACCTCTCAACCGAGAACGTTAAAGATTATAGCATATATTATCCGGTTTGTCAAGCGTTTTTTAAATAATTTTATTATTCGCTAATCGTTAAGAATTTAACAATGTTTTCATCGCATTTTTCGGAAAATAATTATTGTTTCCTCCTACAATTTACTTCATTATATAGATATTCCCCTTTCCTGACAAAATATAACGTTTCTTTCTATACATTTTTCTGTTCTTTTCGCTGAATATTCGGTGTATTATTTACCCACTGCTTTTATTGTGAGGTGAATATGATTACTTTAGTGAAAAGAAGTACAAAATCCGACAGTATTGTTTCGATATCGACCGATAAGCTCATTCTGAAAGAAGATTTCGGACGCTGTGATTACAACTCTGCGGCGCTGTTATCCCTTGCCGACAGTATTCAAAGACACGGGGTTATTAATCCGCTAACCGTACGCAGTGCCAAGGAGGGGTACGAGGTGATTTCCGGCAGACGCAGGCTTCGTGCGGCACAAATATTGCGTTTATCCGAGCTTCCGTGCATTATTACCGATTCGAAAACGGTATCCGACAGCGAATTTGCGCTAATTGAGGATATTCAAAAGCAAAGCCTGAATATGTTCGAGCAGGCAAAGCTGATATCGGACTTTATCGTCTCGCACTCGCTGACGCAGGAGGAAGCCTCAAAGCGCCTGTCCTGCTCCCAGTCGTCAATCGCCAATAAATTGCGGTTGCTTAAATTTACGGAAAAGGAACGACAGCTTATAATCAGCGCCTCCCTGTCGGAACGTCATGCGCGAGCCCTACTGAGAATAGCCGACCCCGTCGAACGGCTGAAGGTATTGGAACGTGTGGTTCGAGAGGATATGACCGTCGCTTTATGCGAAGCGATAGTGGAACAGACGGTCGGAGAAAGCGCAAATCTTGCCGCCTCCCTTGTGCGTTCAAGAGCCTTTGCGGTTAACAGCCCGTTATTGTTTTACAACTCTATTGAAAAAACGGCGCTTCGCATGCGTGAGCTCGGAATGTGCGTTACGACCGACGCCTTTGAAGGCAAGGATTACATAGAAATCAGAGTAAAGCTTTCAAAGCAATAATGCCGTGCCGGGCATTACGGCTCTGCGACTTCCCTTCGGGAAGTCCTTTTTGTTTCACGTGAAACATTTTGTTTTAAAATTTCAGGGTAAAGCGCCGGCATCCTATTAAAATGTTTCACGTGAAACACTTGACATATATGAAAATAAACACTATAATATATGTCAGAAAAAAAGGAGGTCGTAAATGGGAAAGGTAATTGCATTTGCGAACCAAAAAGGCGGAGTAGGAAAGACGACAAGCGCCGTAAATGTTGCCGCCGCACTCGGTTATATAGGCAAAGCCGTTTTGCTTATCGACTGCGACCCTCAGGGCAACTCCACAAGCGGAGTCGGAATCAGAAAAAAAGACGTCCGCATGACGACATACGACGCCGTAATCGGCAGAGCAAAACCGTCGGAGTGTATAATAGCAACAAAATATAAAAATTTATCCGTGATGCCCGCTACTATGTCGCTGGCGGGGGCGGAATTTGAGCTTGTAGACGAGGAAGGCAGAGAAGCACGCTTGAAAAACGTATGCGACGAGGTCAAAACGTGCTTTGACTACATTATTATCGATTGCCCCCCGTCTCTCGGAATCCTCACGGTCAATTCCCTTGTTGCGGCAAACGGGGTGATCATACCGATGCAGTGCGAATATTATTCGCTTGAGGGGCTGTCACAGCTTATGATGTCAATCCGCAGAGTTAAGCAAAGCTTTAATCCGGAGCTTGAAATTACAGGCTTAATTCTTACAATGTTCAACGGACGGCTGAATTTGACAATGCAGGTTGTCGAAGAACTGAAAAAATACTATGCGAACAAGCTGTTTTCAACTCCTGTCTGCAGAAGCGTAAGACTGACGGAAGCGCCCGGCTTCGGTCAGCCTATCATATATTACGACCGCTATTGCAAGGGTTCGCTTGAATATTTAAAAATAGCTCAGGAGCTTACAGAGAGAATATAACACACAGAAAGGGAGCAAAATGGCTAAAAAGAAGCTATCCGGCCTCGGAAGAGGCTATGATGCGGTTTTCGAGGATAATTCTCAAAACGAAAACGCCGGAAAAACCATGCTTCGCATAAGCGAAATAGAGCCGAGAAAAGACCAGCCGAGAAAATATTTCGACGGAGAAGCATTAAAAGAATTAACCGATTCAATAGCACGAAACGGCTTGATACAGCCTATCGTGGTTAAGGACAACCACAACGGCTTTTACAGCATTATCGCAGGTGAACGCCGCTGGAGAGCCGCAAAAGCAGCGGGGCTGACCGAGGTTCCGGTATCAATAATGGATGTTGACGAGCCGAAGGCGGCAGAGCTTGCTTTGATAGAAAACATCCAAAGAGAGGACTTAAATCCCATTGAGGAGGCAATGGCGTATTCGGCATTGACCGAAAGATATTCACTCACGCAGGAGGAGGTATCCCGGAGAGTCGGAAAAAGTCGAAGCACGGTAACAAACTCATTAAGATTGCTGGATTTGCCCAAGGAGGTGCTTGATTTAGTAGCATCGGGTGAATTAAGCGCCGGACACGGACGAAGCTTACTTGCGGTAAAAAACGAAAAGCTTATACCGATTGCGGCTCGCACTGTAATTGCCAAGGGATTAAGCGTTCGCAGTACCGAACAGTTAGCGAAAAGGCTGAACAAACAGGAAAAGGCCGAGCCGGTAAAACAGTCGGCACAGGTTGACTATACCAAAGAATTGGAACGCAAAATGACGGCAAAGCTCGGAAGAAAGGTTAAGGTATCCGCCAAAAACAAAACTCTGTCGCTCGCATTTACCGATTCGGACGACTTAAACAATCTAATTACCGCGCTTTGCGGAAACAACATATTTGATGACGAATAATATCAAGGAGATATAAAATGATAGATATTAAAAGAATTAAGGAAGACCCTGCAAAAATAAAGGGTCTGTTAAAAGCAAAGGAAGTTGACTGCGACGATAAAATCGACCGTATTCTTGAGCTTGATATAACAAGACGGGATATGATAGGCAAAAACGAAGCGTTAAAAGCCGAGCAGAACAAGGTATCAAAGCAAATTCCCGTAATGAAGAAAAACGGCGAGGATACCGCTCCCGTTTTTGCAAGAATGAAGGAGCTGTCCGAAACAATTAAGGAAAACGACGGCAAGCTCGCCGAGGTTGAAGCAGAGTACAGAAATTTAATGCTTTCTCTTCCCAACACACCCGACGAAGACTTAAAGCCGGGCGGAAAGGAAAACAACGAGCCTATCCGCTATTTCGGCGAGCCTCACAAATTCGATTTTGAGCCGAAAAATCACGTTGATCTATGCACCGATCTCGGACTTATTGACTACCAGAGAGGCACAAAGCTGTCCGGAAGCGGATTTTGGATTTACAGGGGCTTGGGCTCCCGCCTCGAATGGGCTCTTCTTAATTACTTTATAGACACCCACATCGGAGACGGCTATGAATTGGTGCTTGTACCTCATATGCTCGGCTATGAATGCGGACTGACTGCAGGTCAGTTCCCGAAATTTGAGGACGATGTATATTGGCTCAGCATGGCAGAGGACGAGCAAAAGAGATTTATGCTCCCGACAGCCGAAACCGCCCTTGTATCTCTGCATAGAGATGAAATCTTAACGGAAGCGGATTTGCCGAGAAAATACATCTCCTATACTCCCTGCTTCAGACGTGAAGCCGGCTCATACAGAAGTGATGAAAGAGGCATGGTAAGGGGTCACCAGTTCAACAAGGTCGAGATGGTGCAGTACACCCTGCCGGAAAAATCTGACGAGGCGTTCGAGGAGCTTGTCGGCAAAGCGGAAGCGCTTGTCAAGGGGCTTGGCTTCCACTTCCGTACGGTTAAATTAGCCGCCGCAGACTGTTCGGCTTCTATGGCAAGAACATATGATATTGAAATTCACATTCCATCAATGAACGGATATAAAGAGGTATCCTCCGTTTCCAACGCACGCGATTATCAGGCAAGACGGGGAAATATGAGATTTAAAAGGGAAGCAACCGGAAAGACGGAGTTTCTTCACACCTTAAACGGCTCCGGACTCGCAACATCAAGAATCCTTCCCGCTATCGTTGAGCAGAATCAGCTTGCCGACGGCAGTGTAAAAGTGCCTGAAGTGTTGCAGAAATACCTCGGAACCGACGTTATCAAGAAGCAAAAGTAAGCCGTATCGGGGTGCGGGCTTTGGCTCTTATTTCAGAGAAAAGCCGTGACGTCCCGCCAAAACCCTTGTTTATCGGCAATAATAAACATTAACGGCGATTAATTCGCTTTAAAAGCAACAAACCGATTTCACCTGTACGGAGCGCTCAAAATGGATTTTTCTAAAATTTTTTCGGGTAATATACCCGATTTTGCGACAATATTACTCGGCTTGCTCATCGGAATGGCTATTGCGTCGCTTTTGACGGTATATAACCGTGCTTTTATGGGCAGACTGGTAAGAAGATTGTTGAAAAAGGAAGCGTTTTCCGAAGAAACCGCTCTTACGCTTAGCCGGCTCGGGTATCCGAGAAATCCTCTCATACGTCTGGCGCTTGCAAGACCTACCTCCGCCTTGCGTAAGGCGGTTAACTGCACCGTAGACAAAAAGCACCTGTCGGCTGAGGATTTTAAGAATGCGGGCTTTTACATTCCCGAGGAAAAAAAAGAATATGCCGAAAGCAGGTTTACAGGCAAAAACAACACTGTAATTATTGCGGTAATCGGTATTATCATTCTTGCGGCGGCGTTTTTGCTTGTTATAAAATTCTTTCCCGATTTAACAAAAAAGTACACCGATATATTTAAAGAATAAGGAGCAAAGCCTTGAGCCAAAAAGAGAAGCATCCAGTCCGAAAATTCATATTGAGGGCGGTTATAATATCGCTGATTGCCGTAGCCGTAATATTCGTCGCCCTTTATATCGGAGGATTTCGTTATATTAAGACGACAAACGGCGCAGGCACAACCGTGAAATTTTTAGGTACGGTTGACAAAAGCGGCGGCTACTACCACGGAAAATTGTTCTACTCGGGTGTTTTTTCCGAGAAAGCAACCCTCGAAACCGACGGTACCGTTAACTACTCCAACGGAGATTCTTATATCGGAGACATGTCCGGCGGCTTCAGAAACGGCAAGGGCAAGCTGACCTTTGCAAACGGAGACGTTTATGAGGGAGATTTTGTAAACAACGCCATCACCGGTCAGGGAACCTTTGTCTTTGTCACCGGAGACAGATACGAAGGAAGCGTAAAAGACGGCAAATTCGACGGAAGCGGAACGTTTACCTCCGCAGACGGTTCAAGCTATGTCGGAACATTTTCAGAACAAAAGAAAAACGGTTTAGGCAAATATACATTTTCAGACGGCTCATGGTTTGAGGGCACGTATTCGGATGATGTTAAGGTAGGAACCGGGGTTTTCCACTATGCAAACGGAGATGAATATAACGGTGAATTCGTTAATGACGTGCGCTCCGGAAAAGGAACCTATACCTGGTCAACGGGAGAGGTTTATGTCGGCTCCTTTGAAAACGGTGAAATGACCGGCTACGGAACAATGACCTGGCCCTCCGGCAGAATTTTAGAGGGCTATTTCCAAAACGGAGAATATGTTCGAACCGACGAAGCACAGCCAAATGCTTTAGAATAAATTAAATGACAGACTTTAAATCATTTTACGACAAGCTGAGAGCTTCGGTTAAAGAAAATCTGCCGAAAACCGAGCTTGATGAAAGAAAAGCGGAACAATTTTATATTCTGTGCGACTGTCTCATTGAACAAAACAAAAAAATTAATCTTACCGCAATAACCGACATTGATTCGATAATCGTAAAACACATTGTCGATTCGGTTGCGGTAATTGATTATATTCCCGAAAATTCAAGGGTAATCGACGTCGGATGCGGAGGAGGATTTCCGACGCTCCCGATTGCAATTATGAGAGCCGATGTTCATATTACGGCGCTTGATTCAACGGCGAAGAAGCTGAATTTTGTAGAGTGCTGTTCGCAGAAATGCGGGCTTAGCAACGTTGAAACGCTTAATATCAGAGCGGAGGAGGCGTCGAAGCTTGAGCAGTACCGAGAAAGCTACGATATTGCGGTTTCAAGAGCTGTCGCAAGGCTGAATATTCTCTCCGAGCTATGCATTCCCTTTGTGAAAATCGGCGGCGAGATGCTTGCATTGAAGGGAAATTCTTCAAAAGAGGAATTTGAAGAGGCAAAAAATGCTTTTTTTAAGCTTGGCGCTTCTAAAACGGAGCTGATACTTTACTCTGTTAAATTCGGACAGGAATCACTTGAACGGGGAATTGTTCGGACAAAAAAAACTGCTTCTACATCAGCTAAATATCCGAGACAATTTTCAAAAATAAAAAAAGCCCCCCTTTAGGCAGGCAACTCGGTCGCCGAGCGGCGACGGGCAACTCGGGCAGGCGAGCGGCGACGGGCAGCTCGTTGCTTGTTTAGCTTTAGTTGCTTGACAGGGCTCGGTGAGTGAGGTTTAGCTGAACGCTGTCAGTTAAAAGTTTTGCTCGAGCTTTTTCAAAAGCTCGTGGGTTTTCAGGGCAACGCCCTGAATCGCACTCCGCAGAGTGCGAAACACTCAAGACTTCAAAGCGCGTTTTCTCTTTTTGCTTCTTTTTCTCTTCCGCAAGATGAAAAAGAGAAAAAGAAGGTCGGGTCGCCGAGCGGCGACGGGCAGCTCGGTCGGGAAGCCCCGACGGGCAACTCGGTGCTTGTTCAGCTTAAATTGTTCGACAGGGCTCGGGTCGGGACGGCCCGACAGCCGACTCGGTGCTTGTTCAGCTTAAATTGTTTGACAGGGCTCGGTTAGTGGAGTTTATGCTGAACCCGATGAGTGAGGTTTAGCTGAACTCGGTGAGCACCGTTTAGCTGAGTTTTATGAGTATTATTTAGCTGAGCTATGTTAGATTTGAGCTTTTGTCGAAAATAAAAGCATTACCGAGACAACAAATACAGGATTTGAAAACTTAAGGCTATGAAAAAACAAGCTTTACCGGACAGCATACCGCAGGAATACAAAAAAGCGGTGGCAAACGCCGTTAATATAATGAATTATGCCGATAATACGGAGCGAAAACTCCGTGAAAAGCTCGCTCGCAAGGGTAATAACTCGGACGCTGTAAATTATGCGGTCGAATTTGTTAAAAAGCAAGGTATATTAAATGATAAAAGATATTTGAATCACATATCGGAGCGTATTGCGAACGGAAAGCTGTACGGAAAACGCAGAGTTATTTTTGAACTTTACACAAAGGGCTTTCGCCGTGAAGACATCGAGGAGCTTGACTTTGACGAAATGGAGGTCGACTTTGCCGAAAACTGTGCCGAGCGAATAAGAAAAACAAAGAAACAGTACTCCACAAACGAAAAACTGAAGGCGGCTCTTTTGCGCTACGGTTTTTCAGGCGACGATATAAGAGAAGCATTTTACATCCTAAAGGAAGAACAGAAAAACAATGACTAAAATAGGATTTATTTCCCTCGGGTGCCCTAAAAATCAAATTGACACCGAGGTTATGTTACACGAACTTGTTGAAAACGGCTACGAGCTTGTTGCAGATGAAATTGACGCCGACATAATTATCGTGAACACCTGCGCCTTTATCGAAAGTGCAAAACAGGAATCAATCGATAATATTCTTGACGTTGCATGGCTCAAGGAAAATCGAAATCTGAAGGGCATTATAGTTTGCGGCTGTCTTGCCGAGCGTTACCGAAACGAAATTTTTGATTCGATGCCGGAGGTTGACGCATTGGTCGGCACAGGCTCGATTCATAAAATCGTTGAGGCGGTAAAGGCTATTGAAGCGGGGGACAAACAAAAATATTCATCGTTTGACGATATGAAGGTGCTTGACCTCGGCGGAGACAGAGTTGTTACGACTCCCACCCATTTTGCGTACCTTAAAATTGCCGAGGGCTGCGACAACCGATGTACATACTGCGCTATTCCGAGCATCAGGGGCGGCTTTCGTTCCCGTACGGAGGAGGATATCGTAGCTGAGGCAAAAACGCTGGAGGAGCTCGGCGTAAAGGAGCTTATTCTGATAGCACAGGATACCACACGGTACGGCTTTGACCTTTACGGAGAATACCGTCTTGCCCGCCTTATTCGGCAAATAACGAAGGAAACTAAGATTCCGTGGATAAGACTGCTGTACTGCTATCCCGACAAGATAACCGACGAGCTTGTAAACGAAATCAAATGCAATCCCCGTGTTGTGAAATACATAGATTTACCGATTCAGCACATTTCCGATTCCGTTTTGCGAAGAATGAACCGCCACGGAGAGAGCGCTGTAATTAAGGACGCAATTTCAAGACTGCGCAGGGCTGTTCCCGATATCATTATAAGAAGCACCGTTATTTGCGGATTTCCCGGTGAGACGCAGGAGGAATTTAACGAGCTTTGTGAATTTATTAAGGAAGTAAAGATCGAGCGTTTAGGAGCCTTTGCATACTCCCGTGAGGAGGGAACCCCGGCATACGATTTTGAGGGTCAGATTGACGGGGAAACAAAACAGCAAAGGGCTGACGCCGTTATGAAGCTGCAGATGTTTATTTCTGAGGAATTTAACAAAACCAAGCTCGGCAAGGAGCTTACCGTTATTTGCGAGGGCTACGACCCTGTGTCCGAATCGTATTTCGGCAGGAGCTATATGGACGCTCCCGAAATTGACGGAAAAATTTTCTTTACCGCAGACAAGAAGATCCCCGAGGGCAAATTTGTAAATGTGAAAATAACCGATATTCTCGATTACGATTTAATCGGAGAAATAAAATAAATCGGAGGGAGTAGAAATGAAACTGAATTTACCGAACAAACTCACGCTTTTAAGAGTTTTTCTCATTCCTGTGTGTATGTTTTTTATAGTTTATCCCGTATTCGGACAGATTGTATCGCCGATAATTGCTTCGGTTGTATTTATTCTCACCGCCTTTACCGATATGCTTGACGGTAAGATTGCGAGAAAGTATAATCTGATAACCAACTTCGGAAAATTTTTAGACCCTCTTGCGGACAAATTGCTGATATTCGGTTCTCTTCTTGCCGTTATATATTCGGCCGACGGCATGCCGTGTGCATTTGTCAACGTGCTTTTCTGGGGAACCTTTGTTATCTTTCTCCGCGAGCTTGCGGTTACAAGTATGCGTCTTGTTGTTTCAAACGGCGCAAAAATAGTAATTGCGGCCTCCTGGCTCGGAAAGATAAAGACCGTTACTCAAATGATTTCGACGGTATGTATGATTTTGGAGCCGATGATATGCAAAAATCTTTTCAACACTTATTTTATCGGAAGCTATGTTACCTTCGGTATTGCGGTAATAATGACCGTTTGGTCGGGTATAAATTATTTTATTGCATATTGGCCGCACTTAAATCCCAATAAATAATTTTAAAGCTTACCTGTCCTGCCGGTAATTTACCGGCTTGCAGGACAATAATTTATCGCAGACGGGTAAAACCTATCTGCGATAAATTATTCAAAAACAGACACTTTGTCCCACGCAAAAAAAGGAAGCAAGGAAAACCTTGCTTCCGATTCTAACTAATTTAATATTTATTGCCGTCTTAATTTATTATTTTTTCTTTGAGTTGTTCTTCTTAGGAGCGAGAATAACGATAACAACAACGGCCGCAACAAGTATTACAAGTGCAACGGCGATTGCGATGTAATCCGAGGTTGAACTGAAATATGAAGTATCCTCCGCAGCTGAAATATCAGCCTCGTCAATCTCAGGCTCTTCGCCGGTGATTTCCGTATTATTGCCTGTATTTGCGGTTTCATTGCCACCCTCGGAATCAGAAGATGTCAAATTTTCGGAAACAACGCCGTTTGAATCTGCAGCCGCCGAATTGTCGGAAACAACGCCGTTTGAATCTGCGGCAACCGAATTGTCGGAGTCGGAATTATCAACCGCATCGTCGCCTGCTTCGGATGAAGGGCTTTCGCCGGAAACGAGACTATCGGATACGACATTATCCGTGTCTGCGAACGAAGGAAGAACGGTAAGTGCCGTAAGAGTGCTGATAACAAGAAGAGCAACAAGAAGAACGGCTAAAAAATTTTTTTTCATTTTATATGTCCTTTCAAATACGAAATAAGATAGTCAGTATTGATTATTCTAACAAAAGAATGTTACAGAACTATTAACAAAAGAAAATTATTACAAAAAAACAGGAAAAAATATGGAAACAAAAAGATTTACCAAAAACGATAATTCGTTTACCTGCGCTCATTGCGGATTTGAAGTTAAGGCGCTCGGTTATTCGTCGAGAAATCACTGTCCTCGGTGCCTGTGGTCGCTCCATGTTGACGAAAATCCGGGTGACAGAGAATGCGACTGTCACGGTCAGATGGAGCCGATAGGCTGTATTCCCGACCCCAAAAAAGGGTATATAATAATTCACAAATGCACAAAATGCGGTATTATTAAGAGAAACCGTTCCGCACATGAAGCGAAAACACAGCCGGACGATTTGAAAAAGCTTATCGAGCTTTCAGCCAAGGGCTATTAAATCAGCGAAGAAGGTTCACGGTTGCAAAATCCTTAACCCTTGCTCCGACCTCACGGACTTCACGCCACAGTTGACCGTAAAACGATTCCTTAGAGCAGTCAAGCCCGTAGGCGTCTATTCCCATTTTTCCGGCTAAATAAAGCGTTCGGTACAGATGGTAATTTTGCGTAACAAAAATGCAACGGATTTTCCCGTAGCTGTTTTTTATATTTTCAACGGTTTCGATAGTGGAAAACCCTTTTTCGTCAATCAGGATATCCGCCTCGTCCACCCCGTTTTCCTGTGCATATTTTTTCATGACGTTTACCTCGCTGTAGTCTGTTGTATGGTCGCCCGACATTAATATTTTATCGCAAACGCCCGCATTGTACAGTGAGATTGCGGCGTCAAGTCGCTCGCGAAGCATTTTGCTGGGCGCTCCGTTTTTTGCAGAGCATCCGAGCACGCATATCAAATCAATTTTCCCGTCGTTTTTCAGCTCGCCTGCCTTGTCTTCGGTTATTATTCTTTTGCTCGTATCTATTATGATGTACAGATTTATGCCGGCAACCGTTATAACGCATATCACAACGGTAAAGAGTATAAATTTCAGCAATCTTTTAATCATGATTATCGACCTTTCTTAATTTTTTGCCTTAGCCATACCTCCGTTATATATGGTAGGTGTAGTAAATAACGAGGGTGCGCTCCATGCCCGAATGTTCAATATCGTTGCCGTGAATAATTACTCCTCCGAGAGACAAAAGCGGAGAAAAATCGGTGTCGTCAATCAATGAACGGAATACCACCTTTTCTTCCGAATAAACGAGAATTTCCTCTCCCTTAATAATAAAGGCTCCCGTTTTTCCTACTGTCTCTTCGGATTCATTTTTTCGCTCGGTTATTACCTTTATGTATTTTCCGTCAAGCTCCTTGGCAATCTTACGTTTGAGGGATTTTTTCTTTTTAAAAAGCATTGTTAATCTTCCTTATAATCTTAATATTTACTAAAAAATTCGTACAACAAAATATCATAATTTTCCGTTTAAAGTAACAAAATATCAAGAATATTTTGTGTAAAATAACTATATTTTATGCAACAACTGTCGAAAAAAATTCTATCGGATAGAAAAAGTCGAAGTATGTAAAACAATGTCAAGCGATTTATCTTGAAATATTATTATATATGATATATAATTTTATTAAGATTTTAATATTGATATTAAAATTTGAATAAGGAAACTATAAAATGACTTACACCACCACAGTTACGATAGAATCCGCAATTCATATTTTATCATATACCGTCATAGAGTCATCGGATAGGAACGCCTCAGATCCTCAATTCAAAAGGATTTTTTCTCTTAGCTGTACCTTAACGCGCGAATATTATACAGTGGAGAGCGAAACGGCAAAGGACGTTTGCAGAAATGAAGTGCAAGCAAATAAGCTTGCTAAATTTTTGTGCGAAAATACCGTGTTTCCGTCTCAGCTTTTTTATATTTTAGACGATTTAATCGGTGTTTAACTGTTTATATCTTATCATATTCTATGAAATAATTCAATGATAACTTATTGCGATAATCAGTAAAATAAAACAAAGCCCCTTTCGGGACTTTGATTCATGAGGGGTAATTCGCCCTTTTGCGTGCTTCAGTCGGAAGTACGCTTTATTTTATTTGTAGTGGTTTTTTCAAACGGCTCCGAGCGTCTTTCCACCTTTGAAACTCTCTTATAGGGCGGAAGACCGTCGCACGCTTTTTTTACATCGTCCGAAAGGGCGGATACGTCGATGTTTTCGTCTTCGATGTAGACCAGAGCCTTTAATGCGATATCCTGTCCGAACTCGTTCTTATCTGCGGAAACGACAACCTCGGTAATATACGGGATTTGAGCGATTCTCTGCTCCAGCTCCTCGGGGTATATGTTTTTACCGTTGGACATTACAATTATGTTTTTCTTTCTACCGGTAATAACTATTTCATCTTTTTCGGTGATATATCCGTAGTCTCCGGTGTAGAACCAGCCGTCCTTTAAAGCCTCCGACGTAAGATCGGGACGGTTATAATATCCCTTCATAACAACGTCGCCTTTTATAAGTATTTCTCCTATACCGTTCTCGTCGGGCTTGTCGATTTTCCATTCAATGCACTCAAGGCGGCGTCCTGCGGTAAAGATATTGTTGTCCTCGTCGTGATTCAGGGAAACAAGGGGAGAGCATTCGGTAATACCGTATCCTCCGGTTACCGAAATACCTATGTTATCAAAAAACTCGGAAACATCCGACCGAATGGGAGCGCCTCCGCATACAATTCTGCGAAGAGCGCCGCCGAAATTGCGGTGTATTTCAGCAAACAGCTTTCTTCTCAAATCTATCCCGACTTTTCTCATGGAATTGGAGAATTTAATCATCCTGTTAAAGGATTTTGTCATTCCTTTTTTCTCGATGTTGTTTTTTATAACGGAGTAAAAGTGGTCGGTAAATGCAGGAACCAACATAACAAATTCGGGCTTGAACAGCTTCATGTTTTCCTGGATACGGCGAAGCGAATCGTTAATGCAAAGGGTGGTGTGAGAATGAATTGCAACGAGAATGTCGCAAACCGCCTCGTAAGTATGATTGTACGGCAGAACGGAAAGTCCTCGGTCGAGCATGTGCGAAATCCTCATTCCGTAGTAAATTGCGGAGCAGATGTTGTGCTCGGTCAGCATGACGCCCTTTGCAACGCCGGTCGTGCCGGACGTGTAGACAAGATATTTCAAGGCGTTTTCATCGTTCGTCAGCGATTCAAATTCGCTCTTGTCAAGCGATTTTCCGCTCTCGATAAGGGAGGAAAACGAGAGATATTTGCCCTCGCTTTCCGTACGCTCGAAGGTAACAAAATATTTAACATTCGGAAGCTCGTTTTCGTATTTTGACAGAGCCCTTTCAAATTTGTCCTGACAAAAAACAATCTCGGATTTACTGTCGTTTAAAAGGTAAACAATGTTTTCGATCGGAAGCTCCTTGTCAATCGGAACAAAAACGCCCGAAGTGCAAAGGGAGGTTGTAAAAGTCAAAATCCAGTTGAAGGAGTTTTCTGCGACGCAGGCAATATGCGAGCTTGAAAAACCCATTGAACACAGCTTTGCTCCGAGAGCCTGAAGCCGGGTATAAAATTCATCGTTGGATACTGAAATCTGCTCTTTATTTTTCTTGTAAACGTAAGCCGTATGATTTGGGTCGCTTTTTACCGCACGGCGAATCATTTCTCTGATAGATGAAAATTTTTCAGGGTGCAGTCTGTCGAATTTTTTCATTTATTGTCTCCGTTTAAGTAAATCTGCAAACAGCAGTTCGCTTTGCTTCGTTTATTATATCAAATACGTTTGTGATTGTCACTCTATTGTTTTTTAAACCGTTCTACATAAAAAAATTACAACTCTACCGACAGTAGAGTTGTAAATTAAGTTGATTTTGACGGTTATTTTGCTTGTTATTGCTGTCGGGAAGAAGGATTCTTGCAAAGCCATGTCCGCCGAAACTTTAAACTAACAACATTCAGCTAAACCTCACTCACCGAGCCCTGTCGAATAATTACGACTAAACAAGCAACGAGTTGCCTGCAGGCGCTCGCCTGCCCGAGTTGCCCGTCGGGGCTTCCCGACCGAGCTTTTGAAAAAGCTCGACCAAAACGTTAAACTAACAAAGTTCAGCTAAACCTCACTCACCGAGCCCTGTCGAACAATTTAAGCTGAACAAGCAACGAGTGGGCTGTCGGGCCGTCCCGACCCGACCTTCTTTTTCTCTTTTTCATCTTGCGGAAGAGAAAAAGAAGCAAAAAGAGAAAACGCGCTTTGAAGTCCAAGGAGCTTCGCACTCTGCGGAGTGCGATTCAGGGCGTT
>JAQXHN010000033.1 GCA_029007295.1 Clostridia bacterium
GTATAATCATACTCGGCATATTTTCCGTCAAAATCAATTATTACCTTTTCATCGCCGTAATCAATTTCCCTGATAATTCCGATATCACCGTTAAAAACCCCGACTCCCTCCGTGTCCCCTTTTTTCCAAAGCATATCGTAATTGTTGCGAACTTGCATTACCTTATCGTATTGACGGAAAACTATATTTCTGCTTTTACAATGCTTTTTTTCAAATGTTGCGGGATTTAAAGCGTCCTGTAATACTGAATTTAAAATATCCGTTCCGGCGCTTCCCTTATGAGAAGGGGTGATTACCTGAATTCCGTTGCCAATATTGTAACCGTATTTTTTCGGCAATCTGTTTTTGCATAAATCTGCAATAGTTGAAGGTATATCCTTCTCCTCACGACCGATAAAAAAGAAATCGTTGTTTTTTATCTGTAAATCGGGATATTCGCCAGCATTTATCATATGCGCATTAGTTACAATCAGACTTTCTCTTGCCTGTCGGAAAATCTCAGTTAATTTAACGGTAGGAAAAATATCGCAGGCAATTAAATCAGACAATACATTTCCGGCGCCTACCGAAGGCAGCTGGTCGGAATCTCCGATCAAAATCAGTCTTGCTCCAGGTTTAATTGCCTTAAGCAGCGAATTTAACAATCGAATATCAATCATCGAGCTTTCGTCAATAATTATTACGTCCTCATCTAAATAATTTGTTTCGCATCTTCTGAAATACGGTTCTTTTTCGCCGGAAAAATCCATTTCAAGCATTCGGTGAATTGTTTTTGCCTCGTTTCCCGTTGCTTCCGACATTCTTTTTGCAGCCCTTCCCGTAGGCGCCGCTAAAGCGGATTTTAATCCCATGTCGTCAAATATTCTTAATATTGCGCAAATAACGGTTGTTTTTCCCGTACCGGGTCCTCCGGTTAATATCATAACTCCGTTATTCAGCGCCGATATAATTGCTTTCCTCTGCATAGAAGCATAAGAAATACCCTCTATCTGTTCTATTTGAAGAATAAACCTGTTTATATCGTCAAGAGAAACTTTAGGACAGCTCCTGTCAAGCAGAAGCATTTTCTTTGCGGTAAACGTTTCTGCATCATAATATTCAAAAAGATAAATTAAATTTGTCCCGTTTTTTCTGACCCTTACCGTTTTACCTATATTGCAAAGAATATCAAGAGCGCTTTGTGCGTCGGATTCTTCAATTTCAAGCAGCTTTTGGACGGCTTCTATAAGCTTATCCTCAGGAATATAGCAATGTCCGTTTTGAATAGCATTGAGCGACAGAATGTATCTTATTCCGCTTTTGATTCTTTCTGGATTGTTTTTTGTGAGTCCGAAGGACGAAGCAATTGAGTCGGCTTTTTCAAAGCTGACGCCGTATATTTCCTCACAAAGCTTAAACGGCTCGTTTTTTATAATGTCTACAGCTGCCATTCCCCATTTATTGTAAATACGAACGGATAAAGCAGGTCCGAAATAGTCTCTGCAAAACATCATTACGGTACGAATTCCGAATTGCTCCTTGAAGCTTTCCCCTATTTCTTTTGCCTTTTTTTCCGATATTCCCGGAATATCGGACAGCCATTCGCTATGATTTTCAAGAATGTCAAATGTTTCTTCGCCGAATCTCTCGACAATTCTTTTTGCGGTAATAGGACCTATTCCTTTGACGGAATTAGAAGACAGATATTTTAAAATTGACGTAACTGTGGTAGGAAGCATCTTTTCGTAGTAATATACCTTAAACTGTCTGCCGAAGTTCGGATGCACCTCCCATTTACCGAGAGCATTAATGGTTTCACCCTCGGAAGCATAAGGCATAGTTCCGACTATTGTAATATATTCACCCTCGGAAAATTCAAGCTCGCAAACGGCATAAGAGGTGTTTTCATTATAATAAACAACCCTGTCAATCATTCCCTGAATTTCAATTAACTCTGGGTCTTTTCTGTCTGTTACGGAGTCCGATATCATAAAACAGCCTTTAATTCTTCTGCAATATCACATTTCTCAAACGAAACGTTAAGATCCTCTCTGCCCATGTGACCGTAAGCGGCAAGCGGTCTGTACATGGGGGTGCGGAAATTAAATTTACGGATTATTGCCTCGGGACGAAGATCAAACAAGGAAACTACCGCTTCGGATATTTTATTATCTTCAACCTTTCCGGTTCCGAATGTATCAATCATAAGGCTTACGGGTTTTGCAACGCCGATAGCATAGGCGATTTGAACCTCGCACTTATCGGCAAGACCTGCTTTCACAATATTTTTTGCAATATATCTTCCTGCATATGCGCCGGAACGGTCCACCTTTGTAGGGTCCTTGCCGGAGAATGCTCCTCCGCCGTGACGGGAATATCCGCCATATGTGTCTACTATGATTTTTCTTCCCGTAAGTCCGCTGTCGCCCATAGGACCTCCGATTACAAATCTTCCCGTAGGATTTACAAATATTTTTGTCTGTTCGTCAAATAATTCGGAAGGTATTGTAGGCTTTATGACAAATTCAATTACATCGCGGCGTATTTCCTCAAGCGAAATGTCCGGAGAATGCTGCGTTGAAATAACGACGGTATCGACTCTTATAGGGGTATTACCCGAATATTCAACAGTAACCTGAGATTTTCCGTCAGGACGAAGGTAATCCAATATCCTTTCCTTTCTTACCTCTGTTAGCTTTTTTGTAAGTCTGTGAGCGAGCGAAATAGGCAGGGGCATTAGCTCCGGCGTTTCGTTACAAGCAAAACCGAACATCATGCCCTGATCGCCTGCTCCGGTATTCAATCCGTCTGTAAATTCGCCTTTTTTTGCCTCTAAACTTGAATTTACACCCATAGCAATATCCAAGCTCTGTTCATGCAGCATATTGACTATAGCGCATGTATTTCCGTTAAAGCCGATTTCTCCTTTATCGTAACCAATATCGCAGACAACCTTTCTTGCAAGAGTCTGCAAATCTACATATGCATTTGCGCTAACCTCTCCCATGATTGTAATAATACCCGTGGTAGCTGTTGTCTCACATGCAACTCTTGCGTTCGGATCCTGACGAAGCATCTCGTCAAGTACTGCGTCCGATATACAGTCGCACATCTTATCGGGATGTCCCTCCGTTACGGATTCCGATGTAAAAAATTTTTTATTATTCATATATATTAACCTCCAATATATTAACCTCCAAAAACTCAATCAAAAAAGCGTACTCTGCATTCCCGATACAAAGTACGCTTAAAACCTCATCTATCGGGAATTAGCACCTTGCAATTGCAGGTTGCCGGGCTTCACAGGGCCAGTCCCTCCGCCTCTCTTGATAAGTATTAGTTTATTTAAATTAAGGATATCACATTTTTCGTTAAAAATCAACAGAAAAATGAAAATTTCATTTAATTACTCTTATTCTCTTCACTCCGTCAACCGCTTTTACAGCGTTAACAAGCTTTTCGGGTATTTCAGTCACCTCGAGAATTGTATAAGCATAATCCTTCTTCGACTTATTAATCATATTTTCAATGTTTAATCCCGCCCATGATACCGCAGAAGAAATCTGTGCAAGAATATTAGGTATATTTTTATGGAGTACGCACATACGGTGATTGTCGCTGACGGGAAGCTCAGCATTTGGAAAGTTGACGCTGTTGCGAATATTTCCATTTTCAATGTAGGAAATAAGCTCGTTAGCAGCCATTACGGCACAGTTGTCCTCGGATTCTTCCGTAGATGCTCCTAGATGAGGAATGGTAATAATTCCTTCAACGTTAATTGTATCCTCTGTCGGAAAATCAGTTATGTATCTTGCAATTTTTCCGGCGGCTAATGCTTCCTTAACGTCGTCGGCACAAACCAAATCAGCCCTTGAAAGATTGATAAGACGAACTCCGTCCTTCATTTTTTCGATAGATTCCTTACAAATCATATTCTTTGTTTCGGCAGTTGCCGGAACATGAAGAGTAATATAATCGCATTCGGCAAAAATTTCATCATAGGTATTTGCCTTCTTAATTGCAGTAGACAAATGCCATGCTCCGTCTACGGTAATATACGGGTCACAGCCTACTACGTTCATACCGAGAGAAACAGCGGAATTGGCAACCATAGCGCCGATGGCGCCGAGTCCGATTACGCCGAGAGTTTTTCCCATAAGCTCACAGCCGGCAAATTTGGATTTTCCCTTTTCCACCGCTTTTGCAACACCAAGCTCATTGCCGTTTAGAGTATTTGACCATTCAACACCCTTGACAATATCGCGGGAAGCAAGTAGCAACGCACAAAGAGCAAGCTCCTTAACGCCGTTGGCGTTAGCACCGGGCGTATTAAATACGACTATACCCTCTTCTGCGCATCTGTCAACGGGAATGTTGTTAACACCCGCGCCCGCTCTTGCAATGGCAAGTAAATTCTCGCCGAACTCCATATCGTGAAGCGACGCACTGCGAACCATAATTGCGTCGGGATCGGTTATTTCTTCTCCTACCTCATAAACCGACTTATCAAATACATCGGTTCCGACATTAGAAATCTTATTTAATAACTGTATTTTTTTCATTGTTATACCTTTAGCCCTTAGGATTATTCTTTGCAAATTCTTTCATAAACTCTACAAGAGCCAGGACGCCTTCCGTAGGCATAGCATTGTAGATTGAAGCTCTCATGCCGCCGACACTTCTGTGTCCTTTAACATTCTTAAAGCCCTTAGCGCCGGCTTCCTTTGCAAATTTTTTGTCAAGCTCTGCGTCTCCCGTAACAAATGTAACATTCATCATTGAACGGCATTCGGGTATGACGGGAGCGATATAATAATTCTGGTTATCAAGATAGTTGTAAAGAATGTCAGCCTTCTCAACATTCACCTTCTTCATACCTTCAAGACCGCCTATGGAAAGAAGCCACTCATAAACAAGCTTTGCTATATAAATACACCAGCAAGGAGGAGTATTATACATGGATTCTCCGTCAGCCATAAGCTTATAATCAAGCATTGCAGGCGTAATATCCTTAGCGTTGCCAATAAGGTCTTCACGAACAATTACAACGGTGAGTCCTGCTGGAGCCATATTCTTCTGAGCGCCTGCGTAAATAAGACCGAATTTTGTAACATCAACAGGCTCGGAAAGAATGCAGCTACTCATATCAGCTACAAGAGGAATATCTCCGGTATCGGGAATATAGTTCCACTTTGTGCCGTAAATAGTGTTGTTAAAGCAAATATGAACATAGTCTGCATCAGGACGGAAATCGTCTTTTGTCAGCTTCGGAATATACGTATTATTTTTATCCTCAGATGACGCAACAAGCTTCACATCGCCGTATTTCTGAGCTTCCTTGTAAGCTTTTTTTGAAAACTGACCCGTAACTACATAATCGGCCTTTCCGTTTTTGTTCATTAAATTGAGAGGAACCGCCGCAAACTGAGTTGAAGCGCCTCCCTGCAAGAAAAGAACCTTGTAATTATCGGGAATGCTCATCACCTTGCGTAAAAGAGACTCTGCGTCTTTGATAATTACGTCGTATTCGGGTGAACGGTGGCTCATTTCCATAACGCTCATACCGCAACCCTGATAGTCAATTAAATCCTTTTGTGCGCTCTCGAGAACCTGCATGGGAAGCATGGAAGGTCCGGCAGAAAAATTGTAAACTCTGTTCATTGTATATCTCCTAAAAAATTATTTAACTATTATATCCTTTAGCTTACGCTTGGGAACATGATGGGTTCCCTGCTTATCTCTGTAATACCTTACAGAATCGTTTGCATCTTCTATTACTGTATTTTGTAAAGGATAACCTACCGCTAAAATTAATTTCGGTATTAAATTATCGCTTAATTTCAAACACAAATGAATATTTTCCTTATCAAATGAGCCTATCATACAGGAACCGATACCCTTTTCACACAAAGCAAGCGACATTGTTTGTGCAACAATACCGACATCCTTATTAAAGACACTCTCGTTTGACGAAATATCCGAATCCAAGCATATTATAATATATGCAGGTGGCGATTCATCTTCACCGGGCCCTGTATAATCGGGTAAAAGCCCTGCCCACCTTGTATATTTTCGAACCGTATCAGCTTCATCCCCATTTACGACCAATCTGTATTTTAAGGGCTGAAGGTTCGAAGAAGAAGGAGTAAATCTTGTCGTTTCAACAATATTAAGAAGCTGTTCTTCTGATATTTTTCTTGAATTATCAAATATTCTGACGCTTCTCGATTTTTTTATAAGTGAAAGAAAATCCGTCATTACTTAATTACAAAATGCACAGGTAAACCGTCCATGTAAACAGGATCGGTTTCCCCCTTAATAAGCGGAAGAATGTATTCAAGACATTTATCGGTTACATTATTTCCCTCTTTGTTTATAAATTCACGGGGAACTTCTCTTACCATATTGGCAATTTTATCAATATCCTCCGGCTTTGTAGTAACGGAGTATTCGCCCTCGGAACGAACAAACGTCATCATTTTTCCGGTTTCGCCGCCAACAGCCGCCTTAACCGCATCGGAGCCTACCAATAAAGATTCGTCAATATCTGTTTTTGACGCAATATGTGAGGCGCAGCGCTGAAGAATATTTAATTCTACACTTCTTACTTTACAGCCGAGTTTATTCTTTACAGCCATTTCAAGAGCTTTTCCCGTGCCGGAAAGATAAGCGTGCCCAAACACATCCTTAACTCCGCTTTGGGAGGATGCTCCGACATATTCGCCGTTTGCAAGTCTTGCTCCCTCGGAAACAGCAACCACAACATTAGGATGCTTTTCAAAAGCCTTTTCAATATCTGTATAGAAGGAATCAAAATCAAAGGGTACTTCCGGTAAATATACTAAATCCGGTGCTACGTCGCATGTAATGCGAGGAAGAGCGGCGGCACAGGTAAGCCAGCCTGCGTCTCTGCCCATTATTTCGACAATGGTTACAGCCTTAACCTTATAAACCGCAGTATCTCTTAATATTTCCTGCATAGAAGCGGCAATATATTTGGCGGCAGAACCGTAGCCCGGAGTATGATCGGTACCCATAACGTCATTATCGATGGTTTTCGGGACGCCCATTACACGGATTTCATAACCGGAAACCTTGGAATAAGCATTAAGCTTCGCTACGGTATCCATAGAATCGTTGCCACCGATATAGAAGAAATATCTAATATTATTATTCTTAAAAAACTCGAAAATTTGCTCATAAGGAGCCGAATCATCCATATAAACGGGTAATTTTTTTCTGCATGAACCAAGCGCAGCCGAGGGTGTATCGCAAAGTAAACGAAAATCGTCGTCGGATTTAACGATATCGTTTAAAATGCATATTGTTCCCTTAAGTATTCCTTCGATGCCGTTTAATGCACCGAATAAAACATCAATAGCTTCACTTTCGTATGCGCCCTTAATAACACCGGCTAACGTAGCGTTTATTGCTGCTGTCGGCCCACCGGACTGACCGACTATGGCGTTGCCTTTTAACATAGCTGTACTCCAATAAAATAATTATGGTTATTGTATAATAATATAACCGTTTTGTCAATAGCTTTTCATTATTTTACCAATGTAAATCAGCAAAGTTGGTTAAATTTTTGACATTCTTTTGATAAAATTAAAGCGTCCTTTGAAAATTAATCTCCTTTTTAACAATTTCAAAAGACGCTTCAAAAACGATTTTAAATTATTGTATTTCCGTTCTGCCGTCGATTGCGCGATATAAGGTTACCTCATCAGCGTGATCAAGCTCTCCTCCGACGGGAATACCGTATGCAAGACGAGTGGTTTTAACTCCGAGAGGCTTTAAAAGCTTTGCTAAATACATAGCTGTTGTCTCTCCCTCAACAGTCGGATTGGTTGCTATGATAGCCTCCTTAACCCCTTCTGCTTCAATCCTGCAAAGAAGCTCTCTGATTCTCAGCTTCTCCGGTCCGACACCGTCCATCGGGGAAATGACGCCGCCCAATACATGGTACGTGCCTGTGTACTCTTTTACCCTTTCGAGAGAAATAACCGCTCTTGCGTCTTCAACAATGCACATTACGGTTTTATCTCTTTCCGGATTTGAACAGACATTACAAATATCACCCTCGCAAAAATTAAAACAATTCTTACAAAATCCGATTTTTTCTTTTGCATTTATTACAGCGGCGGCAAAGGCCTTTGCGTCATCGTCACTCATAGAAAGTATTGAAAACGCCATTCTCATGGCGGATTTTTTTCCTACGCCGCCGAGTCTGCGAAACGCCTCTATCAGCTCCTCAAGAGGTGGAATAAGCCCGTCCATATCAGAACAGCCCCGGAATATTCATTTGTCCGGTAATCCTTGACATAGTTTGCTCAACGTCATCTTCAACGGTTTTTATTGCCTCGTTTACGCCGGCAATAAGAATATCGGAGAGTGTTTCAATATCATCGGGATCAACGATTTCAGGCTTTATGTCAATAGTCTTTATCTGTTTTTCCCCCGATATTACAATAGTTACGGCGCCGCCGCCTGCATTGACCGTATATTCCTTTTCAGCCAAAGCGGCTTTTGCGTTCTCCATATCCTCCTGCATTTTCTGAGCCTGTCTCATCAAGCCCTGCATATTTGTCGGACCGCCGCCCATACCCTGCGGAATTCTTGCTTTCATAATAAACCTCCCATAATATCATCTATTGTACTGTCGGATTTCTTATTCTCCGACTGTGATGAAATTTCAATATTGTAATTTGCCGTATCCGGAAAAACCACCTTTACGGTTCTTTCTATAAGCGATACGGTGTCGGAATCATTCTTTATCATAATAACCGTAAAAGGAGTGTCGACATAAATTATTATCTTCTTGTTTTTACAGTCTTTTTCGGCGTATGAGCCCGTTAAAAAAGCTCCTGTTGTAATATCAGATCTGCTTATCCTGTCAACAACCTCAATCCAGTTTTCTATCGTTTCATTCTTTTCTGATTCGGAATTCTTCTCGTTAGCGTCATTATATATTTTATTGTCTTCCTGTTTTTCATGTTTTGCTTTTGAAGCCTTTGAAGCGTTTGGTTGTGAGGAATCGACAGCGTCGCAAATTGAAAGCGCTCCTGACTTTATCAAGGATAATTCCTCCTCAAGTCTTGCTATTCTTGAAGCCAAAGCGTCAACGTTGTCGGAATACCTTGCATCACTCATTTTAATTAACGTCATTTCCGCAATTAATCGCTTATCGGTATTGCCTCGCTGAATGGAATTATAAGCTTCATCGAGCAATCTTGATTGATATGTAATATCGTTAACAGTAAACAATTTTGAAATCTTTTTCAGATTTTCCTCTTCGTCATGAAGCAATTCGAGTGAATTTAACGAATTGGGGGACGTTAGACAAACGAGAATATCACGGTAAAATCTTATAAGCTCTAACCAAAACGGCGAAATGTCCATAGACGAGTCGTAGATACCTGCGATAATTTCAAAGATTTTTTGTTTATCGGACTTTGCTACGGCTACCGTAAGTCTTTCGAGCAGTTGTCTGGAGGAAGCGCCGGATACGCTTCTGACACATTCTGCGTCAATTATACCGTTTTTACTGGAGCATAAATCAAGCAAGCTGACGGCGTCTCTCATTCCGCCGAGAGCAAGCCTTGCAATCAAAGCAGCACCGTCCTCCTCGAGATGAAAGCCTTCTTTTTCGGCAATATAAAGAAGTCTTGACTTTATTTCGCCGACTGTCAATCTTTTAAAATCAAATTTTTGACAACGCGATATAACAGTGACCGGAATTTTAGAAACCTCGGTAGTAGCTAATATAAAAATAACATTTGACGGCGGTTCCTCTAAGGTTTTCAGCAGAGCGTTAAAAGCGCTCTGTGAAAGCATGTGAACCTCGTCAATTATATACACCCTGTACTTTAACATTGACGGGGCATAGACAACAGCGTCGCGAATATCTCGGATATAGTCGACTCCGGTATTGCTTGCAGCGTCCATTTCAACAATATCCGTTGTTGTTTCATTTAAAGCGGCAATACAATTTTCACATTTACCGCAGGGATTTCCGTTTACGGGTGATAAGCAGTTTACAGCTCTTGAAAGAATCTTCGCACAGCTTGTTTTTCCGGTTCCTCTGGATCCGCAAAAAAGATATGCGTGGGAAATTCTGTTTTCCGCAACCTCGTTCTTCAGAACGGAGGTTATATGCTTTTGACCGCTGACATCATCAAAGTCATACGGACGCCATTTTCTGTACAGCGCCTGATGTACTCCCGATTTATTGTTTTCGTTTTCGCCTGACATAATTTCACCAATAAAAATATTACAGCGAGATACCAAATAAGGCCACACACCTTCAAATCGAACATAAAGCTACACGCGCTATCCGATATCCGTACTCAAGACAGGTTTTCTCGCGGCACATCGACAACACTGTTTAATGCTGCTCGGTTCCCCGCCTGACATGATTCGCAGGAGCCAATTGCACGAGGCCCATCCGTCAACATACAAAATATCGGGGCTTGACCATACATCTTCAGCCCTCAAAGAAGGAAACCACCCCTGCTGAGCGGATTGCAGGTACAGGGCACCGCTGGCTCCCCGGCCGGTATGACCTTATTTCGTATCTCGCTGTTACTGTATTATAACAGATTTATTTATTTTTTGCAATAGAATTAAAAGATTTTTTTATTTAATCAAGTATTCTTCCAATTCTTTATCCATAACTTTTCGAGTCAAATCAATTTTCCAGAGTATGTGCGCTTCGTCACACATATATTCCATACTCGGCTCAAAGCCAAGCCTTGAGTCAAATTTTACAAGAGGAATTGTTTCTTCGGCATTTTCAATTTCTGATTCAGCAATGGCTCGCATTTTATATACAACTTCATTTCTTTCCTCTCCCTCTGAATCAAGAAGAACATCCTTTAGCTTTTTCCATTCCTTAACATTGACCGTTGTCTTCGCCGAATGAGCGATAAACCTACACATACCGATAAGACGTTGTGCGTCCTCCCTTTTCCTTTCGGGAATCAACTCTAAACACTTTTCAAGAATATCGGAACCCTCGTTGTATAATTCAAATACCTTTGAATGACACTTTATTTCATAATTAATCTTTGCCAAAAGCTCAGGTGTGGAAATATCGTAAACATACATAGGGTTACAAATATCGTTTCCGCCGTTTTCGGCATACGGCACGGTCGGAAATTGTGCGTTATTATCCTTAAACAAAAGCAAAGGATACGAAGGACCTACCCGGAAAGGTCCGTACTGGTCTTCGTTTGTTGAAATAAGCATTCTGATGCCGTCGCTGAAAAGCCTGTACGCCTTTAAAACGTCGGTAGCACATACCTCACTGAAATCGCGGCAGGCAAGTCTGTATAAAACATTATCAAGGTCGCATTCTGGATCGTCAAACGCCCACTTGCACAAATCGGAAATAAACGAGGGATAAAAGCCGTAATGATGCGAATCCATCGTACCGCACAGTCCGTAATTATCGTGCATTTTTTTCATTTCACGGTATCTGTTCATCCACTGATACGGTGCAGGTTCAAAGGGTATTGTACCGACATCCCACGTAAGACCGCCTGTATTGGACATGGTATACAGCTTGATTCCTCTTTCCTTTGCAAGCTTTGCTTCGCTTACAAAATACCGGCCGGGTCCTTCGAAAAATAAAGTATAATCTACGGTTCTGTTTGCTATACCTTCACGTATAACGTCCTCAAACATTTCAAACGTAACAAGCAGCGTAATATCGGTCGGAATGTTACGAAGAAGCTCAAGACGATATTTTTCTTCAACATAACCCCAGTTATATGTCCAGAATACAATTTCGGCATCCGGTTTTTTTGAACGGATGGTTTTCTTGATAAGATCAATCCAAAGAGGATAATCATAGCAAGGCCACCAACCCGGGCTGGGCTTATCTTTGATTATATATTCGCCGTTTTCATCCATATTATCTAAACGGAGAATTCCCGTTGTATGTGGATCCTTACTTGGAAATTCGCAAGATTCCCCTACAAAAATTATACCCTTAAAGCCCGGACAGCGTTCAAAAAGCCTGCCATAGAGATTTTCGTAAAAGTCCGGCGCCGACGGGTCTTCGGGATGCACCTTGCTCAGCATATAGCTGTATGCATACACATCAACTCCGTAGCGTGACGCACGATATATCAAATCATTGAAATCATTATAGCCGTGAGGAGTAATGTCAATATCCTTAACGAAAATGAGAAGTGAATTTATACCCTCGTGAGCAATTGCCCGGATATGTTCGTCCGGAAACATATCAAGTCCGAATCCGGAATGAACCATTCTCGGCGAGTACATAGGAGTACGGAAGCTTTCACCCTTTGAAAGAATAGGTGCTTCATTAAGATTCATTAAATCCTCAACATAGTATCCCGCCTGGGCACATGCTCTTGAATCGTATCCGATGAGCTGAATTTCATTATCATTTACTCTTATTCCGTAGCTGTTTTCTTTTAAAGACGAATCTATAACATAACGAATGGATTTTTCTTTTCTGTCTCTTGAAAACGATATGCACTCGTTCATGGACACGAGAAAGTATTCCTCTAAGTCTCTTGCCGCATAATAAAGTACGGTATCGTCAACCGAGGGTAATACAATACTCCATTCGGAATTTACTGTTATCTCGTTATTGTTTGCCGTTTTATCAGGGTTACGGCGATTTTTCTTATGAACGTCAAGCATTCTTTTACGAAATTCGTAATTAATTTCCGACATATCTTTTCTCCGATTATTATTGAAATAAGATAAACAATGTGATATAATGTCACATGTATTTTTATTATATATATTTTAATCGTTATTGTCAAGACGGAGTGATTATGAAAAAACTTAAATTTTCCCCGATGATTGCAAATATTTTGTTAGTAGTGGCAGCCGTAATATGGGGATACTCCTTCATCTCTCAAGATGAAGCGGGTAGATATGTTGGTACATTTACCATAAACGCCGTAAGATTTTTAATAGGCTCAATTGTACTTATTCCGATTGTTCTTTTGAATTTCAGAACGCCGGAGAAATCAAAAGAATTTAAGACTAAAATCAAGCCATCCCTGATAGGAGGAGGTATCGCAGGCTTTTTTCTGTTTGTGGCAGTGACAATTCAGCAGATAGGTATTAACGGATGCAACGACCCCGGTAAGGCGGGATTTATTACCGCTATGTATATAGTGCTGGTACCGGTTTTTGGGATATTTCTCAAGAAAAAATTAACCGCTTTCGCCGTTGTCGGAATTTGTATTGCTCCCGTAGGATTATATCTTTTGTGCGTTAAGGACGGATTTTCTTTAGCGACAAGCGATTTGCTTCTGCTCGGATGCGCCGTATTTTTCTCTTTGCAGATAATTTGTATTGATATTTTTTCTTCAAAAACAGACGGCGTTTTATTTTCAATAGTTGAGTTTCTCACAACATCGGTTTTGTCATTTCCCGTTGCGTTTATTACAGAGAAAATATCAGTTAAAATTATTTTGGATAATATCTCACCGATTCTGTTTCTTGGCGTATTTTCCTGCGGCATAGCTTACACTTTACAGGTAATAGCTCAAAGCAAAACAAATCCAACCGTAGCCTCTCTCTTAATGAGCCTTGAATCTGTTTTTTCAGTAATATTTACTGCAATTTTTTATGAAAAAACCATTGAAACGAGAGAATTACTCGGATGCATAGTTATTTTTTCAGCTGTAATTTTAGCTCAGATTCCCACCGTAAAAAAGGAGAAAGTAAATGATTGAAGCATTACAAATGCTTCCTTTTCTGCACGATTTAGAGCAAATTAGAAAACCTGTTTTTACTTTTATAGCCAAAACGGTTACGCTTTTAGGACAGGAAGTATTGCCGGTACTAATTATTTGCATAATATTCTGGTGTATTGACAAAAAAGCGGGGTATAAATTTATTTTTGTATTTTTTTCTTCGGGCGTTATATGTCAAACCATGAAAATATCCTTCCGAATCGATAGACCCTGGATATTGGACCCTACCCTTTCGCCGGTTAAGGGTGCATTGAAGTCCGCAACCGGTTATTCTTTTCCGAGCGGTCATACTCAGGCGGCAACATCGCTTTTCGGCTCTCTTATTTTTTATCTCAGGAAGCCTGTTTATAAAATTGCCTCTGTAATTATCATTCTATCCGTTGCTTTTTCAAGACTGTATCTCGGGGTGCATACGCTTCTTGACGTTTCGGTTTCAATGCTGATTACATTCCTTTTGGTAGTATTATTCTTTACCTTGCTTAAAAATATTTCAAATAATGCAGATTCTTATATACGCCTTTCATTGATAACGGCGACGGTATGTATTTTCATTTTATTTTATGCTTCTTATTTGTATTACAGCGGTTATATCGAATATGACCTGATTAAAGACGGCTTTAAAACGGCAGGCTCCGGTTTGGGCTTCTCGATAGGCTTTTTCATAGAAAATAAGTACGTCAATTTTAATGTAAAATGCAAAAATATCCGTCTCCAAATTATTAAATTAGTATTAGGCATTTCCTCGGCGCTGATATTTAAGAGCGTTTTAAAATTGATTGTCAAAGAGAATATTTATTCCGATACGCTTCGCTATATGTTTTTAGTAATATATCTTGTTGCGCTGTATCCCTTTATATTTACAAAATTATTTAATTACAGAGAGGCTGTTCATGAAAAGTAACATTGAAAGAATGAAGGCGGGTCTTCTCTACGATCCTACGGACCCGGAAATTATTAAAATTCAAGCTTCACATCTTGATAATATTTATGAATATAACCGAATACGACCCTCTGATGTAAAAGCAAGAGAAGCTAAGCTGAAAGAAATGCTTTGCGAAATGGGACATGGCTGTTATATTGAAGCCCCTTTTTATGCCAATTTCGGCGGCAGTCATGTGCATCTCGGAAATAATGTATATGCTAACTATAATCTTACGTTAGTCGACGACGGTGAAATTTTTATCGGCGACAACACTATGATTGCGCCGAATGTTACAATTGATACTGCGTCGCATCCTATAGAGCCTTCCCTGCGCAAACGCTTTTATCAGTATAATCTTCCCGTACATATAGGAAAAAATGTTTGGATCGGCGCAAATGTAACGATACTACCGGGGGTAACTATAGGAGATAACACGGTTATCGGCGCTTCAAGCACCGTAACAAACGATATGCCGGAAAATTCCGTATGCTACGGCACCCCCTGCAGTGTTATAAGAAAAATAAGCGAAAGAGACAGAAAATACTATTATCGAAATTTACAGATTGATATTCCGATTGAATGTGAAACGCAAAAATGATTAAAAGCCGATTCGTTACCGAATCGGCTTTTAAATTAAATTACACCTTTTTTGATAATTATGTTCGCATACAGAGCCTTTTCACCGCTCATAATAACAAATCTGCTTTTCTCCTTAACTCTGTCGTAAAAAGCAAATCTTTCTATATTCTCTATTAAATCACTGCGAGCGTCATATTTAGAAATAATTTGTTTGTATTCGTTCCAAATAGGGGTTTCAACCGTATCTCCGGGAACTACACTCATCAGCGCTGCGGGTTTATTACTGTATTGGTCAAGCGGAATTAACTGCAAAACCGCCTCTAAAATATCGGTTGCGCCGTGACCGTCCATTCTTATAACCGTGTCACTGCACGTATGTCCCGGAAAGTTAGCGTCTCCGATAGTAAATTCATCGCCGTGTCCCAATTCACACAGTAATTTTAAAAGCTCCGGCGGAATTATAGAAGGAACGCCCTTTAACATATCAACTACCTACCTTTTTATTTTTAATTTCAAAAATCAAAGTCGAAAAAATCACAAGAACAGAGCCGATAATCTGAAATACGGACATTGCTTCGCCGAGCATTAATCCCGATAATATCACTGCAACCACCGGATCTATATAGCTGAATAATGAAACTGTTTGCGACGGTAAATTATTAAGTGCATAAAAATATAAAACATATGCAATACCGGTATGAACCAAACCGAGCACTACCAGTAAAATAATATTTGAAAAGGATAATGACTCTAAGTAAACCTTTTCAAAGGAAAAGGTGTAAAGAAATAGAATAACCACAGCTACGGCAAATTGAACAATTGTTCTGTCTAACGGTGAAATTTCAATCATAGATTTATTCACTATGACGCATACCGCATAACAAACCGCCGCCGCAATACCAAAAATCACACCTATGGGATTTATTATTGAAACAACATCAAATACTCCCGTTACAAATACTATACCTATAACAGCAACTGTTATACACAGTATCATATTTACAGAAATTATTTCCTTGAAAACAAAAGGAGAAATAGCTATTACAATTATAGGTGCAAGATAATAGCACACAGTCGCAACAGCAACACCTGTATGCTTTATCGCCTCAAAAAGCATTACCCAGTTAATACCGAGTGCCGCACCGGATATTAACAGCTTATATCGGTTAGCTTTAATTGAATTAACCGATAAGGAATGTTTGGAAACAAAGGTAATGATCATAAGAAAAACAAGCGCCGTAATACTCCTTGAAAAAGCAATAAAACCCGAGGGCAGTGATATCTGACTTGAAACAATACCTGTCGTTCCGAACACGGTCATCGCCGTTACAAGTGAAGCTAAGGGCTTGTTTTTCATATTTTAAGCTTTACTCTCCCGCAATAGAACCGAGATCAATAAGCGATTCGGAGGCTCCGCTTACAAGGGGAAGCTTTCCGTCCCACTTATCAATTTTCAAATATTCAATAATGAGCTCGGTAAGCGAAGCGTTAATTGTTTTATTGGATTCAGCCTCGGCGTCTGCTTTGATTTTGATTGCTTCAGCTTCAGCCTGCGCGTTGGTAATGGCAGTCTGCTTTTCCGTTTCAGCCTTTAATAGCTTCTGCTGAGCAACCTGTTTTTCCTCAATTGCAGTAATGAACGCTTCGGAGAAATCAAAGTTAATAATATTAACATCCGTAATGTATAGTCCTTGGCCGTTAAGCTTTTCATTAAGTCCCGTAACAAGTCCCTCTGAGATCAAGGATCTGTTTGTAACGCTTTCCTCAGCTGTATATTTTGCGGAAATAGCCTTTAATACTTCGTTTACGGCAGGAGCAACTAAAATTCCCTCAAAATCAGAACCGACATTTTTATAAAGGCTGTATGATTTTGAAGCGTCAACACGGTAATTTATCGCAATTGTGGTCGAAACAGTCTGCAAGTCCTTAGAAAACGCCTCTGTATTAACTTCAAGCTTTACGATTCGGTTATCGATAGATACAACGCTCTGTATAAAGGGTATTTTTAGATGAACGCCCTCGGAAAGAACGGTCTCGTTAACCTTTCCCAACGTAAGAACAACGCCTGTATGACCTGCGTTTATTATGGTGAAGGAATTTATTCCCAAAACAATAACAATAACCGCTATAACAACGGAAATAATTATTTTCACTTTACCTTTTGTGCTCATTTTTTCTCCTAATTAATATATACACATTTTAATATTGATAAAAATTTTTATTTTTTGAAATATTCACGTATTTTGTCCGTGATTTCATCTACCTGCTCAATCGTAAGATACGGATGCATAGGGAGAGAAAGACAGGTTTTAACGACTTTTTCCGTATTAGGGAAATCGCCTTTATCGAAGCCGTATTTTTTAACCGCAGTCTGTTGATGCATTCCTCGAGGATAATAAATCATTGATGGAATTCCGTTCTGCTTTAAATAAGACTGCAGACCGTTTCTCTGCTCTTCGCTTTCAAGAAGAACGGTATACTGAGCCCAGCTTGAAACAAAGCCTTCGGGAATATACGGCGTTACAACTAAATCCTTTAATCTTTCGTCATAAAGCTTTGCCGTATTATTTACTGCGTCAAGCTCGTAATTTTCAAAAGCATGGAATTTAGGTAACAATATCGCCGCCTGTAACGTATCAAGTCGGGAATTAATACCGATATCCTGATTGTCATACTTATCCTCAGGAGAGCGACCCTGAGCGCGAAGCGAGCGCAATTTTACGTCCAGCTCTCCGTCGTCGGTGAAAATTGCACCTCCGTCACCGTAACAGCCAAGAGGCTTAGCGGGGAAAAACGAGGTTGCGGCGGCATTGCCGAAAGAACAGTTGCGCTTTCCGTTAATACTTCCGCCGAAGCCCTGCGCACCGTCCTCCAAAATTCTTAAAGAATATTTATCGGCAATTTTGCATATAGCATTGTAATCCGCACTTTGACCGAATAAATCTACGGGAATTATTACCTTAGGAGTAAGTTTTCCTTCAGCTATTGTCTTTTCGATGGCAGCTTCCAAAGCTTTCGGCGACATATTAAAGGTTCTGTCGTCAATATCGACCAAAACAGGAGCAGCTCCTGCGCTCATTGCAACGTTCACCGTTGCAAAAAAAGTAAAGTCAGGAGCAAAAACTGCGTCTCCTTTACCTACTCCCCAAGCCGCTAATACAAGCGCAAGTGCATCAGTACCGCTGGCACAGCTTACACAGTGCTTTGTGCCTACATAATTCGCAAGCTCTTTTTCAAGTATTTCAACCTCGGGACCGATAATGAATTTACTGCTTTCTATTACATTTTTTATTCCTTCGTCTATTTCATTTTTAAGAGCCTTATACTGTGCGCCGAGATCGCGAAACTGCATATTATCACACCTTCCGTAAAAATGTACAATTAATTATCTTCAACTAAACCGTTTTCTGTTTCTATATATCTTCTGCCGCAGACAGGACATACAAGTGAAGAGTCGCGCAAAAGCTCTCCGCATTCGCACGCCCAGCCCTTTCTCTTTGCCGGAACTCCGAGCATCAGCGCATGCGCCGGTACGTTATCACAAACAACGGCGCCTGCTCCGATTAATGCCCACTCACCGACCGTATGTCCGCAAACAATTGTTGCGTTAGCGCCTATGCTGGCGCCTTTTTTAATAACAGTAGGCTTATACGCCGCGCTTCCCTTGGGGTATTTCGCTCTGGGAGTTAAGTCATTTGTAAACACGCATGAAGGACCGCAGAAAACATAATCCTCCAGCTCAACACCTTCATATACCGCAACGTTGTTTTGAATTTTAACGCCGTCGCCGATTTTTACATTATTTGAAATATTTACATTCTGTCCGAGAGAGCATTTCTTACCGATCCTTGCTCCCTTTTGAATATGACAGAAGTACCAAATCTTTGTACCATCTCCGATTTCAACATCTTCATCTACATAGGAGCTTTCATGTACAAAATATTTTTTTTCTTCGCTCATTTTCCGAACCTACCTACAAAATCAAGCGTTGAGCATTCCTCAAGCGGAAATTTCACCGATTTGCCTTCTGCCGCCGACTTATATATTGCCAAAATCATCTCAAGAGCATTCATTCCGTCCTCACCCGTAACATAGGGGTCGCGGTCGTTATTTATTGCGTCAATAACATCCGCATACAGAGGGGTATGACCAAATCCGTAAACGTTCGGGGGGTTTTCGTGAAATGTTTTCTTTACATATTCCGGGTCATCAATGGCATCGGAGAAGTTCCATTCTTCGATTATATTTACTGATTGACCGCCCGCCTTAACAGTTCCTTTTTCACCGAAAAGGTAAAGTGTTTCTTCAAGGTTTTTCGGATATATATCGGTTGTCCCTTCGATAATTCCGTAGCTGCCGTTTTCAAATTTTACAAGAGCAATACCCATATCCTCCGCTTCGATGTAATCATGATTGAGATTATCCGTATACGCCATAACCTCGCTGACCTTGCCGCCCATCATCCAGCGAAGCAAATCGATATTGTGAATGCACTGGTTCATCAAAGCGCCGCCGTCCTGAGCCCAGGTTCCTCTCCACGGAGCTCTTGAATAATATTCCCAGCCCCTGTTCCAGCGTATATGGGCTGTTCCGTAAAACAATCTGCCGAAACGCTTTTTTAAATAGGCTTCGCGAATTTTTTGAACGGATTTATTAAATCTGTTCTGATGGTTTGCACAAACCTTAACGCCTTTTTTCTTTCCTGCTTCAATTATAGCTCTTGCGTCATGCATGGAAAGAGCAATCGGCTTTTCAATGATGATGTTACAACCGGCTTCTATGCAATCAAGTGCAATAGGCGCATGCTTTCCGCTTTCGGTTGCAATGGCTACAAGCTCGGGCTTTTCCTTCTCAAGCATTTCTTTGTAGTCTTCATACTTTTTTACCGAATCGGACAACTCGAATTTGAGTACGGTATCATCCATATGTTGAGGAACAATATCACAAATCGCGACAATCTCTAAATTATTATTCTTTGCAGCCTGAATGTGATTCGGCGAAATTCTGCCGCATCCTATTAATGCATACCTCATTGTTAACTCCTTATTTTACCAGCTTTTCAATAATTTTATCGGCGGCGTCCCCGTTACCGTACAGCGTTTTTACGGTCGGCGACACCGTAGTATTAAATGCCGCGTTTAATATGCTTTCCTTTGTAGGCTCAGATAAAATATTTCTGTTGCCTTCTAAGGTTTCAATCCATTCGGTTTGAGGCCTTACCGTAATACAAGGCGTTTTCAAAATATAAGCTTCTTTTTGAAGGCCTCCGGAATCCGTTACGACTTTAACGGCGTTTTCGGTAAAATACAGCATATCAAGATATCCCATAGGCTCGCAAAAAATAATATTTTTATATCCATGCCTTTTGCGAAGAAGGGCTACAGTAGGTTTTGTTCTGGGATGCACGGGGAAAATAACGGGATAATCAAAGGACTCAAACGCAGATAAAATTTCCTCAACCTTCTCCGTTCCGTCCGTATTTTCCGCTCGGTGCACCGTCGCAAGATACCATTTGTCAACGGTATCGATTTTTTCAAATAAGGGAATCAATTTTGAAAAACGTTCCCTGTTGGAAGCGTTTATATTGTTTCTTGAATAGTAAAGCACGGCGTCACACATAACATCGCCTACGTTATATACGCCGTTTGTAATCCCCTCTTTCGCAAGGTTGTTTACAGCGGTATCCGTGGGACAGAACAAAAGCGACGAAATATGGTCGCACAAAACTCTGTTTTGCTCCTCCGGCATCAGCATGTTATAGGAACGAAGCCCCGCCTCAATGTGGACAACGGGAATATGAAGCTTAGACGCTGCGAGCGCCGCCGCCAAGGTGGAATTTGTATCGCCGTATGTCATGAGATAATCGGGCTTTTCCTTTATAAGCAACTTCTCTATACCGACAAGCATAGCGCCTGTCTGCTCTGCATGGGAACCGGAGCCGACGCCGAGATTATAATCCGGCTTCGGTATGGAAAGTTCGTCAAAAAACACATCGGACATGTTTTTGTCATAATGCTGACCGGTATGAACCAGTATCTCGGTATAAAACTCTCTTAATTTTCTCGATACAGCCGCTGCTTTAATAAACTGCGGTCTTGCACCGATTACTGTTAATATTTTCATAAATTGTACTCGCTTGTTAATGTAGTTGCTTTTAAATACAATTGTTTATATTATATCATAATTGTTAACAAATGTCAATCATTTATAATAATAATACGTATATATTTAAAAAAAAATCGGAGTTCCGTTATAGTCGGTACTCCGATTGCTGATACTATTTGTCATTTTCTTCGTCAATAAGCGTTCTACCCATCAAAACGCCCATAACGGACGCCATCATCAAACCTCTGGTCCAACCGCTGGAATCACCGAGACAGTGAAGCCCCTTGACGTTAGTATTAAATTTATTGTCCATTTTTACTCTGTTGCTGTAGAATTTAAGCTCCGGAGAATAAAGCAGCGTTTCATTGGAAGCAAAACCCGGAACAACCTCGTCAACAGCTTGAATGAAATTAATTATATTTACCATAGAACGGTAAGGTAATGCAGCCGTTATATCGCCCGCAACTGCGTCAGGCAAGGTAGGTCTGACATTTGACTGGGCCAGCTCTTTCGGCCATGTGCGTTTACCGTCAAGTATGTCGCCGAATCTTTGAACGAGAATGTGTCCCGCACCGAGCATATTCGTAAGCTCGCCGACCTTTTGAGCGTAAGCAATCGGCTGATTGAACGGAGACGAAAAGTTATGAGAGCACAAAATTGCAACATTAGTATTGTCGGACTTAAAATCCTTAAAGGAGTGGCCGTTAACCACCGCCAAGTCGTTATCGTAGTTTTCCTGACTTACAAAGCCGCCCGGATTTTGACAGAAGGTTCTGACCTTGTTTTTAAACGGTCTCGGATAACCTATCAGCTTTGACTCATACAAAACCTCGTTAACCTTTTCCATAACTTCATTTCTGACCTCAACGCGAACGCCAATATCAACGGTTCCCGGCTGATGTGCAATGCTGTGCTCGCCACATATTTTTTCAAGCCAGTCTGCGCCTCGTCTGCCTGTTGCAATTATAGTATGCTTTGCTTCTATGGTAATATCGCCGTGCTTATCATTTGCTATAATACCCTTGCATACGTCTGCTTCAAGCAATAAATCAGAGCATTCATACCCAAACATAAGCTCAACGCCGTTGTCCAGCAGATAATGCTCTATTGCAAGATATAAATCCTGTGCTTTTTCAGTACCCAAATGCCTAATGGGACAGTCAACAAGCTTTAATCCCGCCTTGATTGCGCGTTTCCTTATCTGCTTTACCTCTTCGTTGCAATTAATGCCCTCGACTTTGTCATCTGCTCCGAATTCAAGGTAAATTTTATCGGTATAATCAATTGTATCCTGAACAATATCGTCACCTATAAGCAAAGGCAAATCTCCGCCGACCTCGCTTGAAAGCGAAAGCTTACCGTCTGAAAAAGCGCCCGCTCCCGAAAAACCGGTAGTAATATGACAATAAGGCTTGCAATTTTCACATTTATGCGTGATATTTTTAGGGCATCTTCTTTTTTCGATGCTCATACCCTTTTCTATTATGGTAATTTTTTGCCCTGTTCCCTTGCGGAGCATCTCGAGCGCGGTAAATATACCGGCAGGACCTGCCCCTACAATTACAACGTCCCTTTTCATTGATATGTACCTCAATCAGTTTTTTACTTTGACATTATACCACATAAATAATAAATATTCAAGGAAATTATTCTAAAAATTTGAAGGAATTATTATAACGTTTCTCTCGATTAGTGTTTTTTCGTCACAATCATTTGCAATAAGTATCTTTTCGGAGGCTACTCCGTTTGCTTTTGCGATGTCCCATAAGGATTCGCCGTCCGGATAATATAAGGTCAAATAATCGTTATTACGAGTTTTTTCTTCGTTAAAATTAACTGTCGTTACTATTTCATGATTTTCCGTTTCGGTAAAATAACCGTTTATTGAAATTTCAGCCTCGTAACTGATTTTATCGTTATCAAATCTCACATTTTCGGATATTACACCTACGCTGACAAATGGCTCAAGCTCTTTGTCAGATTCAATATTTGTTTCATATTTAAACGGAAACTCCTCACGCTGAGCTTCAATACGCCCGTTTGATTTAAGTAATACGTTAAATATAGCGAGTCCTTCGATAATTACTTTTTTATTATCGTTTTGGCCAAATGATGTTATTTTTGCCTTGCTGTCATAATAAACCGCTTCACACTCTGCGTTTTCCCCTCCGTAGGGCTTTGACTGTGAGAATGTGAAATTTCCAAAAAGCATATCCGAATATACGCTTGAATTTATATTAGCCTTTTCAATAGAAATATCGTACTTTGGCGAAAACGCGTCGCTGCAAGCATTGGCATAAATATTTTCAGCTGCAACGGCACTTATTTGTGATTTATACACTAATTCTATATTTTTTTCCTCACCGAAAGAGTTTGTTTGGCTTATTGCATCTATCTCTTTAACATGAACATTGCATCTGCATCCCATGTCCGAAGCGCAGCCTATACAGTTTACCGTTTCGTTTAGCTCATCCTTTTTCCTGTAGGAATATATTTCACCGTTTACATCGCTGAACAAAACAGTTATATTGTTAACACCCCTTATATTAACGCTGTCAACTCCTGCCCTTATATCCGTAACGCAAGGCTTTACGTCGCAAAAAATTATCCTGCCGATTTCAGGGTAATTAGAATCAAGCTCAATATTGTATCTGCATTCGATTTCGTCTTCAACGCCGAAATGCTCCTTAAGAGTTTTGATATCGCCGCTTAAAACCTGTAAGGAGGCGTCTTCCGAATTATTCTTTACATCTATTTCGGAATTAACGATATTATTCAAGGCGGAATGTACGGCAACAGTACATTTACAGCTTAGCTTACGCTTATTTACCGCTTTTACCGAATCGTTTTCGATAACATAATCCAATTTTACATCTGCCGAACTCTCGAAGCCGATTTCACCGGAAAAGCCGTTAACAATATTGACACAATTAATACTCTCATCCTCGGACTGAAGCATTACGGAAAAAACAACATCTCCTTCAAATTTGCATAAACCGTCATTTTTGTATTCGTTCGTTATATTCAGGCTTGAATTATAAAACAGAACCTTGCTTATATCGCCTATGTAATCAGGAACGTCATACTCTGTGCCTTTGTCGATTCGTTCGGTTTCACCGTTTTTAATTTGAGTAATTAATGTATTCCTTTTGCTAATACTCATATCTTCCATATCTATTCCCCTTTTCATTTAAAAAATATACTGTTTTCGGAAAGCTTTTCTTTAATTTTCAATAAAGCCGCTTTCTCAATTCGCGAAACATAAGACCTTGAAATATTCAGCTCCATGGCTATTTCTCTTTGCGTCTTCTCTTTTCTTCCTCCTAATCCGTACCTCATTACAACTATTTCCCTTTCTCTTGCGGTTAAGTCTTCGGAAAGAGCCTTGAGCGCCTTCATGCATTCTATTTTTTCCCCGATATCATCGGCAATGGTATCCTCTACGGCAATGATATCCATATATGTAAGTGGATTTCCTTCTCCGTCGATATCGACGGATTCGTTTATGGAAACCTCGTTATTGAGCTTCTTTTGCGAACGGAAATACATCAGTATTTCGTTTTGAAGACATTTTCCCGCATAGGTAGCAAAGCGAGTCCCTTTTTCAATATTGTAGCTATCAATTGCCTTAATCAATCCGATAGTTCCGATAGAAACAAGGTCATCCTGCTCCTTTGCGTCGGAATAATACCTTTTTATTATATGAGAAACAAGCCTTAAATTATGCTCGATCAATTTATTTCTTGCGGATAAATCACCGTCTTTTTTATATTTTCTAAAAAGCTCCTGCTCCTCTTCCCTCTTCAGAGGAGGAGGAAATTGCCTGTTGTCGCTTACCCTTAGAAACATAAAGAACAGATTTATAAGTGAATAGAATATAGACAAAGCATCAAATCCTTTCGATTAAAGTTGCATTGTGGCAAAAAATGTAGTATAATATATGCAGTACCTTAAAGGAGATATGCCATGCTTCGTGCTGTTTGTGATATCGGCTCAAATACGGTTAAATACGGAATCTACGACTGCAAAGAGAAAAATAAATTGCCCTCCGGAATTTATTTTGAATCAAAAACCGTGAAGCTTATTTCCCATATTGAAAACGGAGTCCTTGAAGAATGTACCGTAAATGCTCTTGCCGAGCTATGCTCGTCATATAAAGCCTCGGCGCAAAAGCATTCCGCCGTTTCATTTGATATTTTTGCAACTCAGTGTATTCGTCTTGCTGAAAATCGAGAATATATATGTAATAAAATTAAAGAAGCAACCGGCGTCTGTACAGATATTTTGTCCGGAGCTGATGAAGCCCGTTTTTCCCGTCTTGCCATGCAATACGAATCCCCTGAAATTAAAAAAGGTATCTGTGTAGACATGGGCGGCGGAAGCAGTGAAATAGTTTTGTTTGACGAAAACAAAATCTGCGCTTGCAAAAGCTTGCCCTTCGGATGTTTAGTTCTTAAAAACATGTTTGTTAAAGCCGCTTTCCCGAACGATTTCGAAGTAAATAAAATAAAGGAGTATGTCGGCTCGTTTATTAAGGATATGGATTTTTCAAATTTTTCCGATTCGTTCTGTTTAATCGGAGGTACGGCGAAGGCGATTGAAGCTCTTTATATTACAAAATTTCATGAGCCTTTATCATACAGTAATCTTAATAGTCTGTTTAACTTCTTAAGATCCGATGAAGCCGTAAAAATAATAAAGGATAAAATTCCCGAAAGAATTGAAACCGTACTTCCCGGACTTTGCGCTTTTATTGCCGTTTGCGATAAAATAAAACCTAAAAAAGTAACTGTGATTAAATCCGGTACAAGAGAAGGATATTTAATGAATAAATATCTGTAAGGAGATATTATGGAAAACACCGAATTGCTCTTTGAAGGAATTACATCTATCCGCGCCGTTATCGAGACGGGAAAACGCCGTATAAAAAGATTATTCTACTCTTCCGAACGAAAAGAGAAAAACCGGAAAGAATATCTATGGCTTTGTCATAGGGCTGAAGATTTTTCATTCGATATCGAAATATGCCCGAGAGAAGTCATTGATTACATGTGTAACGGAACAACTCACGGCGGCATTTGCGCTGTTTGCGATTATCTTGAATACAGTGCTGTAAAAGAAAGCGATATCGACGCCAACGGATTTTATATTATGCTGTCCGGTGTAGAGGATCCGTTCAACTTCGGATATGCTGTCCGTTCCTGCTACGCCGCAGGCGTAAACGGTATCATTATTCCGAAACGAAACCTTATGAGCGTTGCGGGCACTGTTGCGAAATCGTCGGCGGGGGCGTCTGAAAGAATTTCAATTTTTACTCTTGAAAATGAAACGGATATTACGTTGTTTAAAGATAAAGGCTATACGTTAGCCGCCGCAGATTTAAGGGACAGCGTTGATATTTTCAACGCCTCCCTAAAGAAACCCGTCCTGTGTATTATAGGAGGCGAAAAACGAGGAATTTCACGGACCTTGCTTGATTTGTCCGATATTCATATTGCAATTCCCTACGGCAGGACTTTCCCGGAATCGCTGTCGGCGGCAAGCGCCTGCGCAATTACAGCGTTTGAGGTTTTAAGGCAGAACAGGCTATGTTCAAAGTGCTGATACGGGTTTATTCAACAAAAAAGATTACATTTGGCAGATGCTGAATGTAATCTTTTTCTGTTTTCCCTATTGATTTTTTTGAAAATATGGTATATAATATAATCGTGAACGAACCGTTCATGATTATAACTCGGAGCAGAAATATGAAAACAAGAATAAAAAATCCGGAATTAATGAACAGGATAATCGACTATGTAGGCGAATATTACAGAAACAACCGTACTTCACCGTCATCCGGCAATATTGCCAAAGCTCTCGGAATTGCAAAGACAACGGCATATAATTACCTTTGCGCAATGAATGAGAACGGTATGATTTCATATAACGGCAGTGAAATCGGTAAATTAAGCAAAATAGAGCTTAGCAAAACGGAATATTTTTCCTGCCCGTTAGTCGGCAGTGTAAAATGCGGCGATCCCGAGGTTGAGGAGGAAAATGTAGAAATGTATATCAGCCTTCCGAGAGTTATATTCGGAAACGGAGATTTTTATATACTCCGCGCTTCCGGAGATTCTATGGTTGATGTGGGAATTGACGACGGTGATTTGGTTCTTATAAAAAAGCAACATCACTGTGAAGTAGGCGATATTGTTGTGGCGCTGGACGAGAATAACGAAAACACGCTGAAAACATATATCGGCATAGACAAAAAAAGCGGTATGGCGCTGTTAAAATACGAAAATAAGTCCGTATACGGTGATAAAACCATTCCGGTGAAGCAATTAACAATACAGGGAGTCGCGGTAAATGTAATAAGCGAGCTTCCCTGTAAATCAAAATGAGAAACGAAGTGAGGCTAATGGAGAAAACATACATTGCCATAGATTTAAAATCCTTCTATGCCTCCTGCGAATGCGTATATAGAAATCTCGACCCGTTAAATGTTAATTTAGTGGTTGCCGACGAATCAAGGACAAATAAAACAATTTGCCTTGCGGTATCCCCTCCGTTAAAATCATACGGCATACCGGGAAGACCCCGGCTTTTTGAAGTTATAAAAAAGGTTAAGGAAATTAACCGAATAAGGATAAAAAATTGCGAAAACGGCCGTTTTTCGGGAAAATCTTTTTTTAAATCGGAACTGATTGCCAATCCCTGTTATGAGCTGGATTATATTATAGCCCCTCCTCAGATGGCGCTTTATATTGATACAAGCACTAAAATTTATGATATTTACTTAAAATATGTTTCAAAGGACGACATTCATATTTATTCCGTGGACGAAGTATTTATGGATGTAACATCCTATCTCAGCGCATACAGGCTGAGTCCGAGAGATTTGGCGATGATGATAATAGAAGATGTTCTATCCGAAACGGGAATTACGGCAACTGTAGGTATAGGTACAAATCTTTTTCTATGCAAGGTTGCGATGGATATAGTCGCAAAGCATATAGAGCCGGACGAACACGGTGTAAGAATCGCATATCTTGATGAGAAAAGCTACCGCGAGCTTTTGTGGGAGCATATGCCTTTGACGGATTTTTGGATGCTCGGACGAGGATATCAGACAAAGCTCGAGGCAAACGGTATGTTTACAATGGGCGATATTGCGCTTTGCTCTGAAAAAAACGAAGAGCTTTTATTCAAGCTTTTCGGGGTAAATGCGGGACTGTTAATCGATCACGCCTGGGGGGTGGAGTCCTGTACTATAAAAGATATAAAAAATTATGTTCCCGCCGAAAACAGCTCAAGCATAAGCCAGGTCTTACAAAGGCCGTATTCCTTCGATGAGGCGACTGTTATCGTTCGTGAAATGGCCGCCTCCCTTGCTCTTGATTTAACCAAGAAAAAGCTGGTTACAAATCAGATAACCCTGACAATAGGCTACGATACCGTAAATTCGGAAAATTACGGGACTGTGCAAAATTATATAGGTGAAACAAAAAAAGATTTTTACTCTCGTGCGACGCCTAAGCATTCTCACGGAAGCGAAAATATTAATATCCATTCTTCCTCGGTATCGCTTATTTCATCATCTGCGCTTAAGCTGTTTTCGAGAATAGTTAACCGAAATCTTACCGTAAGGAGAATAAATATCACCGCCTGTAAAATAATACCCGTAAATATGATTCCTTGCGAAAAATCGGAAGAACAGCTCGATTTTTTTACCGATTACGATAAAATAAACGATGAAAAAATACGGCGGGAGCGGTTTATGACAAGAGAAGCCGATATGCAGATGTCAATTATTAAAATTAAAGAAAAATACGGAAAAAACTCGCTTTTGTACGGTTCAAGCTATCTTGAATGCGCCACCGCAAGAGAACGAAATATTCAAATAGGAGGTCACAGGGCGTGAATAAAAAATATGAAAATATTTTAAATCACAAACGGCATTATTCTCTGTCGCATCCCAAAATGTCAAACGAAAAAAGAGCCGCACAGTTTGCGCCGTTTGCGGCTCTGACCGGATTTGAAGACAAGGCAAACGAGACGGCAAGACAAACCCAACAAAGAATCATAATAGACGAAAACGAAATTGACCTGATAAATAACAAGCTGAAGCTTATTGAGTTTAAGCTGAACGAACAACCTACTGTCAAGATTACATACTTTGAAAAAGACGCTTTCAAAGAAGGGGGTAAATATATTACGGCCGCAGGGTGCATTCAAAGCATTGATTTACTGAATTCAAATATTTTAATGAGCGACGGTACAAAGGTGCCTGTGAATGACATAATAGATATTGACGGCGATATTTTCACTGTGGAAGATAACAGTATTATATAAATACAAGCAATTGTTTTTTAAAGCAGTATTAATTTAAAAACCGAAGAGATAAAGCAACGGCCAACGCCGAAAAAGCGTTTGCCGTTGCTTTTATAATTTTTACATCACAGCAATAAAAATTACAAACAATCAGATTATCGGATTTATCATTTAATGTTAGATAATTTTTTTATAACAACGGCCGCCTGAGCCCTTGTGGTTGCGGCAGTCGGTGAAATAAAGTGCTCGGACGTGCCCGATATCAGTCCTATCGACAACGCCCAGCTCATTGCGTCTCGCGCCCATGTATGGGTCGTCCAATAGTCCCAATAATAGCTTACATCTGCTCTTTGCAAGGTTGAAATTTTCTTATATTGGCAGTATTTGTATGCAAACAGCACAAATTGCTCTCTTGTTAAATACTTATTCGGCGCAAAACCGTTTTCCGTACCGGAGGTTATTCCGTTTTTGTATGCCCATTCAACGCTTTTTGCATAATAGCTTCCGATGTTTACATCCCAAAAATGCGATTTGTTTCCAAAGGAGGATAGATCATCTCCGGATAATTTCGAAAGGACAGTCACAGCCATAGCTCTTGTAAGCTTTGCATCCGGCGAAAAAGTAACCGTGCTTGTGCCTGTCATTAAATTATTATTGAAACAGAAATATATCGGCTCGTAGTACCATTTTCCGTACATAACATCTCCGAACCTGTCGCCCGTAAACAAAGCCTCAATATAAGTGTCCCCGTAAACAGTATACGAAAAAGTTTGCTGTGTGGAAACAAGCTTATTATTGATGTACCAACCTATAAACGAATTACCGGAATCGGGATATGCGGTTACGGATACGATAGAACCTATTCTGCATACCGCCGAATCATTAAGCCAGCCTGCAAATTTATAGCCGTAATTATTCTTGTTAAAATGCTCTATTCTTGCACTCATCTGCACACTTTTTGCACTTACGGCGCTTGTTTTTACGGTACCGTTGTAATTTTGTCTTACTCCGACATAAGCAAAAGCATTTTTTGTTTGCGAAACAGGAACAGTAGCTGCGTCATATGCAGCGCAACGGGACTCGTTTTTAACATAGGTTGAAGCAAAGGCCTCCCTTGGAACACAGTAATAACTGTGCTTGTTGACGCCTCTTTTTTGAGTTACGTTATGCTCAACCTGAGGATCGAAAATATAATATTTTCCGTTTATAAGTATTTCTACCCACACATGGTCATAAACGGTTGACGAGGTATACATTTTTCCCGTTCTGATATAAGCGTCAAGTCCTATTGCGCGCATAGCAATCATAAACGCGCTCGAAAAATTGTCGCAAACCCCTGTTTTTTCAACAAAAGGACAGTATCCGAAATATAATACATAAAACGGAATGGGAATTTCATTTCTTGAATTATAATCATATGTAGGATAATACGAACCGAGCTTATAGGACATATTATTTACAAACCAATCATATATGCTTTGAACCAAATCCGAGGTGGTAGCGCATTTGCCCTTAAATGATGACAAGAAATTTTCAACGGTTTTGTCCATCAGCATGAATCCGGTTTTCTGCGGATATAATTTAACGTTATTGAGTATATCGGCTGACTGTGCGAAATAATCGGTTTTTGCACTAACCGTAAACGAAGGTATACAACCGAGCGATGTAAAAACAATCAGTATAATACTAATTATCCTGATGATATTTTTTTTCATTATTATTCCCGTCCTTTTGTATTTATCTAATTATAACTTATTTTGACCTTTTTTGTCAAGTAAACAAAAAACCGCCTCTCGGCGGTGCTTTGTATTATCAATATAAGTACAATTATGAAGTCGGGTCATACCCGAAAAATTCAGTTGCTCTGTCATATTGGACGGTTTCTGCCTGGGCAACAACAGACAGTTTTACAGAGTCATCTATGCTGTTATCAACGGAAATTGAACCGATAAAGCTGAGCTGTTTATTTTGATTTAATGCGCTTGTATAATAATAGTATCCGTCTTCATGCTCTACCCAGCCGTCGGAAAGCGTAAAATTAATGTCAGGAGCTTCGATAACCGTTCCTTCCGAATCGGTTGCGGATATAAACATTTTGACTCTCAGGCATGCTTTTGAGGTTTCCTTGTTCTCTAATGTAGAAAACTGAACGTACAAAGGCGCAAGTGAGACTAATTGATTTTTAGAATACGTATTCGCAGAATCGAACGAAGTATTATCTCTTGTTTTTACTTCAGCCTTAAAATCCGAAACCATCACATTGGTTTTTACATAATTAGAAGACTTAAACCATGACAGCACTCCTACCGTGCCGACCAAAACCGTTGCAAGTATTGCAACGCATAATAAGCAAATAAGAATAATATAATTTTTTCTTTTTTTATTCCACAAAGTTGTTTTTTTCTTGCTCATAAAAAATATATATACCTTTCGGCTTGAAAAATATCAAAGCTTAACTTATATCTTCGGAGAAGGAAAAGCTTGCTTCAATACTTCCGTAGTCTAAGCTTCTTGTTCCCTGGCTTCCCGTTTCACCGAAAAAATAATAACCGTCTGTATCCTCCGAAGCTGCGTCAATGTATTCTCCAAAGTAAATAATATAAAATTCGGCTTTATAATTATTGTTCTGTTCTGATTCGGAATTAGGCTTCAACGGGATGTAATATATGCTCCTATCCCTTTTGCTGTCCGTAGCTTTATTTAATTCCGATATCCATTCGCTCTGTTCTATGCTGTCCGTAACCAAATAGTGCAACAAGCTGTTGTTTGCAGAAATTTCCACTTTAATATAACCGTTTGCAGGGTAATTTACCGTGAATTTGTCAGAACATATATTTTTACTGTCGACAGAGCCTATTTTTGCCGCTGAAGGAAGAAAAATTTCTTTTTCACTCTCTCCCTCATATTCAACGTCAATATCCTTATACTCTAATGAAACTCTTATACCGTTAGCTGTAGCCTTGTTTTCTGTTTTAAACCACGCCAAAACCGAAATAACAAGTATAATAAGCGAAGCAAGAAGCAAACACAATGACTTTATAAAACCTAAAAAAGTTTTCTTTTCCGACATTTGCCGATAAATACTTTTGTTTTTCATTGTGTCTCCCCCTTTTTTCGTTTATTCTGTTTTATCAGTTATTTGTGTTACTGTAATATATACCCCAAGGTCTTGCATTTTCCGAAACGGAAATCTTAACATATATCTCGTCTGCGTCGTTAAAGGTAAATTTATTATTATAATCTACGACAGATACGGGAGCTCTGCCGACGGCATAATTTTCGGCGGTCACAACGAACGGAGCGTATAATATATCGTTATATATCATATCTGAAAACGTTATTTCACCGTTATTACCGTTAATCAAAAACGAACCGAAGGATTCGCCCTTTTTACTCAGAGATAAAATAGCGTTACATGCGTCATTTACCAAAACCAATGCGTTACCGGACATATCCGTGTCAAGCTGCTTCGGGGTATCGAAAATATAATTTACCCTGACGTTTTTGCTGTTAAACAGCAGAATGCGTTCATTGTCGGAAGAATCAGACAATTTACACAAGCATACGCCGTTTGAATTACGTATAAATGCTCCGTCATAATAGGAATACATATCATTTACAGCCTCACCTGCAAAATTATATGCGCCAATATATGTTAACCCGGAAAAGGTCGCATTTATAAATGTTCTCGACGTCGAATCCTGTGCATATATAACGGGTTTTATAAATACGGAGTAAGCCGTAGGATAAATGCTGTAAAGGGACGAAATACACGGATAATTATCCGGAACGGCACTCCAGCCTGAACCGAGTAAATTGTTTGAAATCAGCTCAGAGGTTTTCTTGGAAACGGTCGAAACAGGCAATTTTCCTACGCTTTGACCGTCATAATAAGACAATGAAATCAATCCCGAGCCGCATGTTATACCGTTTTTCAATCCGTTAATTGATTGATTATAGAGCATACCGCAGAAAAGCGAGCTTGAAACCGCTCCGTTTCCGGTTCCGATTATTCCCGCCATATCAACCTTAAGTGATTCTTCTTCAATACTTTTATACGTATCGTTGGCTATAACGGCGCTTGAATAACAGTCGGTAAAATCACAATTTGAATAACCGGCAATACCGCCCATTGCGCCCGAACAATTCGAAGAATAACAAAGTCCGTTCGAAACAAGCTTATTAATCGAAAACCCTTGTTTTTCAATCTTACCGAAAATCATACCTGCATATTCTTCGCCGTTAAGCACTGTTCCGGATACCATAATATTATTGATCTCAGCAGTGACTACAGATGACGAAATAAAACCTATAAGAGCTCCGCTGTTCCTTGCGTTGCCGGTAAGGCTTATATTCTTTAAATATATATTTTTTACTTCGGCATTAGCATTGTCTGCTATATTCGAAATAAAGCCTGCGCTTTCGGTAAGCGGAGCGTTTGTAATAATTTTCATACCCGAAACAGTCTTATTGTTTCCGTCAAATATTCCAGAAAACTCAGACATAGGAATAAACGCTTCGTCTTCATTTGTATATGAGATATCGCTGTTTAATGTAAAAATGCAATCGGCTGCCTGACAGTACACCCTTAATGCCTCAAGCTCTTGCTTTGTAGATATTACCGCATCATAGAAATTATTCGAAGAATCGTAAGATACGGTTGAAATATAAGGATTATTATCCCCGATATGAACGAAAATTTCTCTAGTTAGTGAGCCGTATTGACAGACAAATACTATATCGCCTGATGTAGAAAAAACATACTCGCCTGTTACGGCATCATAGTACGAGCCGGTTAGCTTTACATCATCAGAGTAAATTAAATCAGAATAGCTTTGGTCCGGATCGAAATAATATTCATCCGTACCTCCCGTAATTCTCCATGTCACCAAGCTTTTTGATAAATACGCTACGCTGTACTCCGTTTCGCTTGAAACCGGATAAAATTCTCTGCCTGTTGCTACGGATAACGACAGGTCATTGACCTGACCTAGGTTAACCTGTGCACAGGATAATATCGACAATTCATCCATCGAAGAGGTTTTCATTCGTCTGATAGCTGAAATTTGCGGATAAAATCCGTTGCCGCAGTCAGAAAAATTCCATAAAGCCCTGTCGGAATTTGATTCGGGAATATCAATGTCGGTATTGTCGAACATTGCCGTATAATCGGCAGACTTCGGGTCAAATCCGTGAGTATCGTTAAGATAGCTTTCCTGTCTTTGAAGAGAGACGGTTTTGTCATAATATACATTATCACCGAGATTTGAAGGCTCAAGGAAGGCACCTATGGATTTCACAGAGCCGGTAAAAGCGTTTGTAATACAAAGAGATGTATATCCGTTTGTATACGACGCATTTTTGCTGAAGCCTACAAGTCCGCCTATATAGTGATATCTATGTGTATTTTTAATATAACCTGAGGAATAAGAGCCTGTTACTGAGCCGTTACCATGATATCCTACAAGCCCGCCTATATATGAGACCGTAGTATTATTTATATTATATTTTACGTCGGATTCCGTAATATTTTCATAAATATCGCATAAAGACGCCGATTTTTTGATATTCAGAACGGCGTCATCGTTGCATTTACCTACTAAGCCTCCGACATAACATTTTTTATTTCCGTCAACCGAGATAACCGAATCTGCTATGGAGGATACAATGGTTACGTTTGCTCCCGGCTTAACCTCTCCGATATACGCACCGAATGCTTCCCCGTTTTCAACATCAGGATCTATTACCGTCATATTGTAAAGAGCAAGAGAGGTTACCGTACACGTACCGCTGCAGCTCTTTAATAATCCGTTTGTAGTCTTCATGTTTTTGATTGCATAGCCGTTTCCGATAATGCTGATGTCAGTTACGTCCTTTGAGCTTATAACTCCCATATCCGACATATCTATATCGGAAGTTAATTCAAAATTCTGACAGTTTTCTATTGCGGTTTTTAATTCGGTGGCATTGCTAACCTGAACCTCTCCCAAAGCATAAGATTGAGGAAGTAAAGCGGCAAAAGAAGACATGATAATAATTAACGACAAAATAATACTGTTCAGCTTCCGTAATTTCATATCAATGCCTCCTTTAATTTTTTATTTGTCGCCACCGTCAGCTTTATCCTTGCGGTAGGGACGATAAATTGATATCACAAATTCAATAAAATATATAATTACAATTATAAAAAGCGGAAAAACGGTAAGGAAAAAGGAAACTTTTTTATCAGACAAAAAGCCTAAAATTTTTCCCATTTTTACCGATGAAAAAACAACCTTGCCTATTACATTCTTTTCATCGACTTTATATTTATCAACACTGACATGTGCGTCGCCGATTGTTGTAAATATTTTTCTCTTTCCGTCGTTTTCGATTGCATAAATTCGGTGAGTATTAACTTTACCGTATATATCGGGATCGGATGATCTAAATGATATTATATCACCTACTTTTAATTCATCCGCCTCGGTAGTATGTATTATAATTACAGTACCCGCTTTCAGCGTCGGCTCCATACTTCCCGTTGTAATTCTGTAAAGCCTGTAGCCGAAAAGCGAGACGCCGTCGTCCGATCTTATAATAAGAGTAAATAACAGAAACGAAAGCGATAAAATAACAAGTATTACCGAGATTACGGTAAAAAACTTTGATTTCTTGTTTTTTTTCATTGATGTTATTTATTATCGTCCGCTTTCAATATACTTTCCGGAATCATCTGAATAAAATCCGTTTTTAAATCGTCCGATTGACCACCGATTACCGGAGCACCGGATTCGGAAATATCAGCATTTTCCCTTGTGTTATTTTGCTTTGACTTTGCACTGTCCTTCTTTAGAGCAATTTTATTCTTCTCTTTTTCTTTTTGAGCTTTTGCTTTAGCCTTTTCTTTTTCCTTAAGGGCCAGCGCCTTAGCCTTCTCTTTTTCCTTTAATGCCAAAGCCTTTGCTTTTTCTTTTTCCCTTAACGCCTTTTCTTTCGCTTTAGCTTTTTCTCTTTCCTTTTGAGCTCTTTCCTTTGCCTTAGCTTTTTCTTTCTCTTTAATGGCTAATTCTCTGAGCTTTGCCTTTTCCTTTTCCTTTTTCGCTTTTTCTTTTGCTTTCTCAAGCTCCTTTGCTTTCCTTGCGGCTGCTTTTTCTTTCTCCCTTTGAGCCAGAAGCTTTTGTCTTTCCTTCTCCTTCTCGATTGCTCTTTGTTTCTGAAGCTTTTCTCTTTCTTCCTTACGCTTCCTTGCCGCTTCTTCCCTTTCAATTCTCAAGCGTTCTTTTTGCTTTTCCTTCTCTATGCGTTTCTTTTCAATCTCAGCAAGGCGCGCTTCTTCTTCCCGACGGGCCTTTTCAATCGCAAGACGTTCCGCTTTATCCGCTTCAAGAGCATTTTTAATAGCTTCTTCAACGACAGAATCGTCTTTTTCACGTTTTTTCGCAGCTCTCGTAATTTCGTCGAGAAATACCTTTCTAACCTCCGTTTCGGTTACGTTATAATCTTCAACGATTTCTTCAATAATATTCTTAATAAACTTGGGTTTAATCTGTCTTTGCTTTCTATGAGTATCGTATTCTTCATCGGAATCTGCATTTTTCTTTAAACACATATAATTTAAAGCTAACGTATTATAAAGTGCAAATACACTCTGTTCGTCAAGCTGCTTATATTCATTAATCGAATCAATAGAATAGCCGATTTCATTGTATGTTTCAATGAACTGCCAAAGCATAAGACACTTTTTGAAATTCGGATCCTTTAGAATTACGTTGGTTCTCATAATCGGAGGACGAACCGGAACGCTTCCTTTCATACTCTTTGCAAAAGGCGAAAGCATAAATCCCTTTAAAATTCTGTCAAGACGGTCAATACGGGCAAAAGCATTCATATGCTTAGTATCCGTTTCAAGCATGGATTGCGTTTGGTGAGCGCTTATCTCTACCTTATACGAAACGTTTTCATCTGTATTAACAAAATTGCCCTCCATACCGAGCTCTGCAATTTCCTCATCCTCGGTAACGGCAAAAAGAACGTTTCTCCTCGTCTCGACAAACTCTAAAACCCTTTTAAGCAATGTATATATAAAGCGGTTCTCATAAATATCAAAGCTCTCTTCACGGTATACGTTTAAAATCTCATTCGGAGTAACATTTCCTTTAGGGTCAACCTTGGCGATGAGATTGGTATGCTGTGCAAGATGACGTACAGATTCGTTTGTTATGCGACGCGCTTTCTCGATCGGTACAATCTCATCCTCCTGAACTATAAATCTTCGGGGGTTTCGTATTATCGAGTCAAGCTCAACTATACAGTCTTCGATTTGAGTTATCCATCTGTCATCAATTTTTTTATCCCTTTTCTTATGATAAAAGGATATTTTCTTTCTGCCGGCGCCGATATTTGCAATAACAAAATTATAGAAATCGTCGCTCTCAACCAAGTCAACAAATTTATTATAATATTCCCGATAGACTTTTTCAACTTGCTGTGACACGATACTTTACTCCATACATAATTTTGAATTTAATTTATCAGAAAAGCTTCTTTAATCTAAGCAGATATTCCTTGGAGGTCTGCATATTTTGCTTGCCGAACATCTTATCCATATATGTAATAAGACCGTCGATTTCATCGCGAATAAATGAAAGATTTAGGCTCTCGAATTTGCGGAATACCTTTTGTGCAAGCACGTAATCAAGACCGTCTATTTCGGTTCCGCCGCAACCAACATAAGCCGGAACAAAATCCTTTAGCTGTTTAACAATACGGTTGCCGAAAGCGAGACGGAAATGTTCAATAACATAATCGTCCAGCTCTGAAATTTTATCAAGGTTCTCTTTTGAAACTTTATATTTTTGTTTAGCGTCGTCAAACATAGCTTCCAAATGTTTGTACGACAATGCAAGATGTCCGGTATACGGAGCGTCAAAATATTTACCCTTAGTATTTATGTCTATAGGCATTGCACGGTCATAAACCTTATCCGTAATGGCAAATGTAGAGTCGTCGTTGTTTGCCGTTCCGATATACCACATATTTTCAGGCAATTTCATTCTTCCTTCTACTACCATTCTGGGGTCTGACGGCCATGCGGACGGAACGAGGTCTACAACCCACTCGTCTCTCGTCGGCATTTCAAGAATAGACAGCAACTCGGCAAAATAGTATTCTACTCGAGCTATATTCATCTCGTCAAGTATAGTAACGTATATGTTGTCGGTATACTTTGCTTCGTACATTTTCTTTAATACTTCGGTTTCGTTAAATCTCTTGGTAAATTCATTAAAATAACCGAAAAGCTCGGTGCGGTCTCTCCACGAAGGCTGAACCGACGCTATTGTTGCGTCATTCTGCAAAAATTTACCGAATGCATATGGCAACGATGTTTTACCTGTACCTGATATACCCTGTAATATAAGGAGTCTTGTAGATGCAAACGACGCAATAAAAAGTCTAATAATTTTTTCGTCGTAGAAAAGCCCCATTCTTGAACATGCAAAATTGCGGAACATGTCGCATATTTCGGGAAGTGTAATATCGTTATTGTACACGGGAGCTACATAGTCGGCATAGGATATGTCAACCATTTTCAGCTTATAAAATCTTCCTATCTCGTCATCAGTCAAAGGCTTGGGAGTATCAACCGAATCAGCTTCTTCCGTTTGATTTTCATCGGTAGAAGCATTCTCGGCAGCGTCTCCTACAGTTAAGTTTTCGTCATAACTGTCAGGGGCAAGACCCAGCTGAGAAACCTTCATTGCAAGTATTTTATCTTTTTCTTTTGTAATCTTTATTATCTCTCTGTTGAGACGTCCGACCTCTTCAAGCACTTCTTCCTTTGAAACAAGGGACTCGCGGAATCTTATATACTTTCTGATCAAAAGATAGATAAGGAAAAGAATAGACGCAATAAGGGCGAGCATTACAAGAGCGATAAAAACGGAAAGCACCCATTCCAGCACGCCGAAATCCTTGCTGTATTCACCGAATACCTTTATATATTTCGGAAAATTAAATATTTGGACTATACCGTTAAAAATTCCGGTAATAATTTTCCATAGTCCTCCTAAGAATACAAGAATAAAATCTTTAGAAAATTTTGCGAGGTTCTCCATAAATTCCTACCTACCTTTGTAGTTATTTTAATAGTGCATAAAGAAAATTATTTATTCTTTCCCGTCGTTTATTTCTTGTGAAGCCGCATTATTTTCAGTCTCGGATTTCTGCTTTAAAAGATACTCTTCAATAGCCTTTTGCTTTTGGGCTTCCGTTAAATTATCTCCGTTTGTAATATTTTTGGAATATTTATATTCAACCAAAGCTTTAACAAACTTAAATAATGCGTAAAAGAAGAACAGAGCAAGCGGTATTACAAGTAAAAACAGAATTCCGTTGGAAGAAATTATAAAATCAATTACCTTTCCGCCGCCTTTAATCAGTATACCGTCGTCTTTGCCCTCGCGTGAATAACGAGCAATAATTTTATCATAAGCTAACGTCTGCTCGTCCGGACCCGGATTGTCATCGCCTTTTGTAGTTATAATCATTGAAGAACCCTTGCCTTCAATGTCTGTAATACGGTGAACGATTATATCCGGACTTCCGTCCTTATTAACATCTTCTCCCCAAAAAGCTATAATATCGCCCTTTGAAAGGTTATCTTCTTTAACATCGGTTTTACAAAGGATTAAATCGCCTCGGTAAAATAACGGCTCCATAGAAGGTGACTTAATGGAATTTACAGTATAACCGAATACCGTAGGAACTCCGTTTTTTGAAGTTGACAATGACATCAGAACGACGCAAACGGAAAACAGCAGATATACAACTAAAATTATATCTATGACAATTGATATTACCCGTTTCCAAACAGGCTTTTTTACTGCGTTTGATTTTTCATTATCTTTCATTGTTAACCTCAAAAAACAAAATTCATAAATTAAATTAGCGGGTTGTAAAAATGCGGGTATTCCGTCAGGGGTTTTACCCCCCGACGAAATATGTACTGTATTATTATTCAGCTACAAAATTTACGGAAATCGAACCGGATTTAATAGCTGCCGCACCCTTTGTAAAGATGTTGTCGGCGTTGCCGTCGTAGTAAACATAGATAGTTGCCTTAATAGCTTCAGTAGAAGTTACGGTAGAAGCAAGGGTCTTTGTACCGTTTCCGGAAGCAGAAAATTCTTCATAATCGTTTGCTGTAGCAATAATTACTCTGACAGCGGTATCGGTGTCTGCGCCGAATGTTACATTAGCCTTAAGGTTAGAGAGATCGGCAGTATCTTCGGTATTAGTGATATATACATCGCCGACTGCAACATAATTTGCAAAACCGGAAAGTGGGGCCTTTGTTCCGGAGTCCATTGCGGAAGCAGAAGCGTCTGAAGCCTTGGCCGTATACCAATTTGTTGCGAGAGCAACAGCGGAAGAATTTGCAAAGGTCTCATGAGCGGCAGGAGACAAAGCGCTTTCATTAATTGCCATATCTACTGTAGTTAAGCCCTGAGCCTGAATTTCCGATGCTGTTGTTTTATCTTTAGAGATAAGCAAATAACCGTCGCCGGCATTGATATCAACTGAAATTCCGGTAGCCGTAACGGTATTATTGGTTGTAAACCATGCGTAAGAAGCTGTAGCAAGACAAATAATAGCTACAAGAAGAAGAATGGTGGATGTGAATAATGCCTTTCTTTTCATTTTTTGATTCCTCCTAAATGAAATTATTTAAAAATTTATATACTATCTTAAATTGAGCTTGCTAAATATTAATAAATACATGGCTATCGAACCCCGCTAGTATCCGATAAATATTTAAATTACTTTTTGTCAATTAAGATAATAATATACTATGTCGGAGATAGCTTATCAGCTATCCTGTATTGCGGTCATATCGACCGACAACGTCATTTTACCGCTGAGAATATCGTTTACACACTGAGGGTCGTTTCCTTCAACCCAGATTACAAAGGTAAATTTATCAACACCGTTTTTCTTTATCGGAACGGTTTCCTCTGTATATACGTCATCGGACAGAAATTCTATCATATTTTCTTCTCCCGGCGTATCGTTTACAGGAGCTTTTTTAAAAATTTTCTTTTCACCGTTTCTGATTAACATTATGCGGATTGCTTCATCAATATCCAGCTCCTTTGAAATTAAGCAAACCTTGTAATTGTATTCTATATCTTTTTCGGATTCATTGATTAAGTAATAGCTGTAAGCAAGATAGCTGGGATTGTCTTTGTCGCCCAAACCCACCGAAGAATTATCCCCACCGACGGAAATCTCGTCAATGTTTTCCGGAATCCAACTATACGTACAGTGCCATAAGTCTTTAACGCTGGTGCCGTCAAGCTTTATCGTTCGGTTTGATAAATCACTGTTTTCGGATAAGGACAATAAATTTCTGGAACCTTTATCTACTATAACGGTAAATGACCCGTTTTCTTCACCGGTCCCGCCTATAATGACTATGAAAACGCAGTAAAGCAAAAGAGTAAATACAAGCAGACTCAGCGCAACGGTTGATGTCAATTTAATTAAGCTCTGCATTCGCGCAACCTGCCGTCCGGTACGTTTCACTGCAAATTTTCTTTCTTGCTTAAAAAAGTCACTGCGTGAATTATCCGTCGGATTTGGCTCATTCATAATGCATTTCACCGCCTTTCAATGAAAATTCCGTAATAAAAACGAATAGTATCAAATTGCTATATCTTCTCTTTCATTTTTCGAAAAGTATTCACCCTCAATTAAAAAGCATCTCATTCGCTTCATAATCTCAAGCTGCTCCTTTGTATCTATGCCGTCTGCGATAATAAGAATATCAAGCTTATCGCACAGCTCGATAATACTTTCCGTAATACCTACAATCTTGCTGTCGTGTGAAATTCCTTCGGCGAAGGAAGCGTCAAGCTTAAGATAATCAACATCAATTACCGATAAGCTCAGCAGTGACGATGATTCTGCTCCAAAGTTTATTACGGCGATTTTAACTCCGTTTTCACGAAGCAATCTAAGATTTTCTTTTACGCCTGCATTCGCGGCCTGAAGCTCTGCTTCACTGATTTGAATGCAAAATACATTCGGAGAAATCCCGTTTTTTTCAACGATTTTACTAAATTCTTCGAAAAATTTCGATTTTCCCAAAAATTTAGGAGAAAGAGTAACAAAAATACGGTTAACCGTCTTTCCCTGCAATTTCTTACGATTAATCATTTCGCATGCTTCGAGTATTTGCCATTTGCCGAGCTTTACCGCTAACTCGGATTTGGACACGACTTTGGATATCCTGTTATAGGGGAGCGTCCCGAGCTTTGGATCGTTTATTTGCAGCGACGCCTCGTATCCGAGTACAACGTTTTCGCTCGTATCGTAGATTTGTCTGTACAAAAACTCAATAGGGCGAAGCGTTTCCCTTTTGTTTTTGCGGGGTCTGCCTCTTTTTTTCGGTATCTGAACTACAGTATCAGCCATTTTATTTCTCTTTTCATCAAATAAGTTTTCAGTCAATATCCACTCTTGAACCGTATAACATATAGCTCCGGTTATCTTTTACGTAATATATATACGGAATAACGGAGTAGGAATAATCCGACTTAAGAATAACCCTAAAATTAGAAGTTAAATTTGTTTCCGAAGAGACTATTTTATAATACTTGTAAACCGAATTTCCGTCTGTATTCAAATAATCATTAACGGTATTAGCGCTTAAATCCGTATCAATTCCCTTGGAAACAATTACTCCGGTCTCAATAACAATTGAATTATCGGGAACAAACCACGAAGATGTCGCATACTTTCGTCCGTTAACAGAACCAAAATCGGAAATTGAAATTCTTGCATCTTGAGATCCTGTTCTCTCGGCGCGAATTTCGGCATTTCCAAGAACTCTGTAATTGAATATCGGGCTCGTGCTTACGGTTTCCCCGTTAACTACCCAGCGTTTAAAAGTCGCAGGATCTGCTTTAAGCGTCAAAACGGAATCATATTTACAATTATAAGTTCCGCTGTTGATCGCACCCGTAACAGATACTGTGTAATTTTCCGTTCCGAAGCCGTAAATTTGCAGCTTTGTATCGGATATTCCGTTATATGCGTAGAGCAAGCTCCTGTTTAAAGCGCCTTTGTCATACAAGGTGTGCCCGTTTACGGGGGTGGGTAAAATTTTGTTATTTCTGTCTGTCAATATTTCTCCGGACTGATCCGAAATATTGTAAACAGCGCTCATAGCCTTATTGTCAACAAAGAATACCGACGCAGTCATTTTCCTGTCGGAGGAATTCAAATTCGGATTCTTGTAAACAATTCTGTCGGGACAGGCGATATCTGTTTCACCGAAGACGCACTTATACTGAGAATAGTACGGAATATCGTTGGTTAAATATACGGGATTATAATTGTCCTTTGAATAAAGCTCCAAAGAAACAACGGTATTATCCTTTACATACAGCCAGTTATCCTTTGAGGTTATGTCGTATTTTACACTTTTACCCGAAACATCGGTATAAACAATTTTACCTAAATTACTACCGGACGCGGACGCAAACAAGCTGTTGTTCTTTGATTTAAGTCCGAGATAAAAATTACAGTCCTCCCAATATGCCGTAAGCGTAATCGGTCTGTAGTTAAATTCCTCAAGTGCGTCGGACATTTTTATTACTTCGTCTTTCAATCCCTGATTTATACCGTCCGTGCGGAATTTGTATCCGTGTACAAGAGAGCTTTTACCGTTTAAGGTATAATCTGCCATCATATAAATCTTTTCCTGCACACCGTTATCAAGCTTTCCGTTATTGTTAACATCGTAAGCTTCATTTACGGAATAATACACAGGATTGCCCGAATCGTCAAAGTGACCGTCCCATTCTCCGTCGCAGTCATAATCAATAAACCAACCTGTGAGAGCCTGGTTCTTATAAGACCATCCGAGATCGCGAACATTGCCGGTATTCAAAAGAGAAAATGCATAATTGCTTACAATGCCGTCATTGATATATTCGAACGCATAATTATTCTTGTCGCCGTTTACAGCGGCTTTTCCCGCATAATATCTTACGCCTACGTCCCAGGATTGATAAATATCGAAGGGGCTCTGACCGTTAGAGGTTGCAGCTGCTGCGTCTACAAATATTTCACTTGCACCCATTTCATATATCGGATTATAATTCAAGCCACCCTGACTGCTGTTATAAATAATATTATAACAGCCTCTGCACCATGAGTAAGTGCCGAGCTTATATTCGTATAACGGATTAACCCTTGATATAGGATGCCATACATAAGAAAGTCTGTATTTCCACGAATTACTTGTTTCAAAAGTGTTGGAATTTAACTCGCTTTGATTATACTGAGTATATGAATCTCCTTTTATGTAGAAAGATCTATCCGCTGTATCACTTCTCGCAGTTACTTTTGGATGCGTATCAATATCTACGGGAACAGAAACATCATACATATTATATTTGTACATCATGTTTCTGACAACACTCTCGCTGTACTTTAATTTAAGCTCCTCTTCAATGGCATTTAATGTATCGTTGTATTCATCCGAATAAACAGAATCCTTGAACACCAACGCCCCCGAATCGTCCCAAATACCGTCAAGACCGTGGCCAAAGCTTTCAACATAGGAGCCGATACTTCTTTCTTTAACCGTATATTCAGAGCTGCTCAAGCTTATATATTTGTAATTATTTGTCTTGTCAAAATATCCGATTTTTTGCACGGAAGAAGTGTCAAAAGCATTATCAATGTATGCATTGCCCATAGGGTCTGTCGCTATTTCGGGAAAAACATAATAGTCATGATAGTACATTTGCATACAGTTTCCCAAGCTGTATTCATCCGAAGCAACTGCATATGAATAAACGGTAGATGTATATGTTTCTCCTTCGTTTGAAACTATTCCCCTTCCGTCGCTGAAGCCGTTTGAAGAAAATGTAGCGTTATTACCTATCTTACCGTTATGATTGTTTGCATGATACCTGATTTGCGCCGTTTTCAGCGTCTTTCCCGTCTCCGAAGCCCAATAATTAGCAGTTAAGACAACATCACAGCTGTAATTAAACGTATACCCGCAGGTAGAAGCATTTAACGGGTTGATAGATGTTGAATAAGGATGAATAAATAAATCATAGAATACCTTATCCAATTCTTTATATTTTGCAGGACCGTTTATTATTTCCTCATTTGTGCTGGTATATACTTCAGCATATGTTGTGGCGAAACTCTCATTTGAAATAACCTTAACCAGAGGATTCTGCCAGCATCTCAAATAAGTTAACCCGTTAACTGCAGACGGAAATTTATTAAAAGCGCTCTTATATGTCTCCCCGGTTTTTATAACCAAAACCTGATATCCTGAATATGCGGTATCAGACGTCCATTCTTCCGATAAGGTTTGGCCGTATTCGGTTACAACTCCTTCTCCGTCACCTTTTCGTCCCTCGGTAACCGAATCGTAAGTATAATATCCAAGACCCTTTTCTGCGTTCCACGAGCCGATATCTGAACCGGAAGAATATCCGCTGTTTATTCCGTAAATCGGGTAATTTGAATAAACGGAAAGGCAAAAATTATTTACGTCTGCATTCAAAAGGACCTCATAGCAGCCGTTAACGGTATAGTCGCCGTAATTTGCAACGAATACAGTGTTATCCTCAAATATTTTTACTGCACTGTATTTGGAATCTCCGTACTTAAATGCAAAACTCCAGTCATCAGGAGCGTCAGACGGATGCTCTCGATACCCCCAACCGACAAAGCGCGATTCGCTTACCGAACCCTTTTCACAGGGATTAAAATCAGGATGCACTACCGCATAATCGTAGGTCGGCTTAAAAAATACAGAGCACTGAAGTAGCGTATATTGCTGAGATCTGTTGGTGTATTTGTAGTTAAGCTTACGCATTATTTCTTTGTGACAGCCAATGCAGTAGCTTGAATCATATTGGGTGGTTCCGTTGTTTTTTGAAGTACCGCCATCATAAAACTGCTCTGAAAAGACAGCGTTATGCTGAGTCTTGGTATCACCGTAATTTGAATACCAGTCATCGTGAGCGCAGTATCTTGCTTCAAGCGTAACATCTGAGTTCAGCAGGAACGAGTCGCATTTCGACCATGTTTTTGTATGATTGTTGTATAAGAAAACACAAGTATCGCTTCCCTGTGCAAACCAACCTATAAATCCGCAATCTATACCGTTTTCCGTAACATATGACGGGACTTGAGCCATACCGTACGGCGAAGACGACGGCAAAGGAATTTCCGTCAGCTGACCGGGAACAGTAACGCTTATGGTTTTATCGCCGTTGTCAAAAACACCTTCCTTAGCATTATAGGTAACTGTATAATCGGAGTTAGACCAATGAGCATACAGTGTAGCGCTATCAACATCTTTATCCCAAGAACGCATACTGTTCAAGCTTGAATCGTAGTACATGGTGCCGCCGTCGATCGAGTCAAAATATCCTACAAATATATAATTATCATCTCTTGTAGGCTTTGTATAATCCGATAATGACGGCATACTCGAATCAAAAACTGCAATTTTTGTTCCCGTTACACCGCCGTTTCCGCCGTTCTGATTAAAGCTGAGTGTCGTTTTATTTGCGGCCCATTCAGCGGTAATTGTTAAATCATTGGCCGGCATGGTGCTTGGCACGCTCGGAGTCCACGATGAAAAAGAATAACCTAATCTTGTGGGGCTCGGTATTACGATTACGGTACCGAAGGGCACTAATCCGTCAGTATATGAGCCTTCAGCGATACCGCCGTTAAAATTCCATGTTAAAGTATACTCGTGCGGTTTCCAAATCGCATATAACGTCACGGTTGCATTATCAACGGCAGACAGATTACTAACGCTTTCGCCGTCCCGGTACTTTACTGTTTGTCCGTCGGTTGACCATCCCAAAAAATCATAACCTGTTTTTAAAAAAGCATTTGCCGTCAGCTGTGTGCTTTTTCCGTAAGTAAAGGACTGATCGGCCATAGTTCCGCTGTCCGCACCGTTTCCGTCAAAATGAACATTATAAGTATTTCCCTTCCATTCAGCCGTAATTTCGGAATTTCCGATTATTTGATACGGCAACGAAGATATATTCTTTCCGAGATTGGTTTCTCCCAAGAGCCAACCGTTAAAAGAATAACCCGTTCTTGAAACGATAGGCGGATTTAAAAAATCTCCGTAATTTAAAAGCTGTACATTACTTCCGGAATCTATAGTACCGCCGTTAACATTATAAGTCACCGTAAAAGGATTATTGAAGAAATTTATCGCATTATATTCGGTACCGCCATAGTTAATAGTTTTTAAAGTAAACGAACCTCTGCAGTCGTTTCCGGGCTGTGTCATTCCTATCGCAGGATACAGCGAAGCAGAGGACATTCCGACATCCGAAGATGTAAACCATGTGCTGTATGGCTTGTTAAAGTCGCCAAACTGAGTATATTCCAAATGGGGATAATCGGTATAGGTTATTGTCCATGAAGTAGCTGAAATTACTGTATCACCGATAACGGCTCGGCAATTTGAGTCGAATCCCAATTTACAAACCGACTCTCCTTGAGGAATCATTGAAACGGGATTAGATGAAAAATCACAACTGTAAACAAAAATTCTGTACTCGCCGCCGACAATCAATTTCATTTGCAAAGAAGCAAAGATTACCTTTTTTGAAGAATTTAAAATACAGCACAACGAAAAACCGGTGGTGCTTCCGAAGGTATCCCACCCACCGAAAAGTGAATAATATCCTTCTCCGCCGTTCCAATATGCCGCCCCGTTGTTTCCAACGCTGTAGTGAGGCTGATACTCCATCGGAGTACTCTTAAAAGCTATATTTACAGTATCGTATTCAGAAATATTATTTATGTCATAACGGAAAAATGTATTTTTAAAATTTACGGCGCTTTGCAAGGAAAGACCGGCGTTTGAATAAATATTATTTCCCGTTACTTCAGCTTGGTCAGCAACATAAATCGAACCCGGTGTTTTATTTACATCAACACCTGTAAGTCCGTGGTTACCGTAAATCTTCCAGTTTGAATTCCAATTGTTGGAGGTAATTACACTACCGCTGGTATATCCGTTAATTACAGCATTAATTTTAATTGATGAATCGAAAATAAGCATATAAAAAACCAGCATTACTGACAACATTAATGCTGTTATTCTTCTTATTTTATTTCCGATTAATTTTTTCATTATGATAATATCCTCAATTAAAAGATTAAATAAATATGAAATACAAAATTTATTAACATAAATATAATATCATAACTATAATATTTTCGAGATTATAGCATATTTTTAACAATTTGTCAACGGTTTGTCATATATTTGATTAAGATAGTGCTTTCAAATATATTAAAATCAGCTATCATTAAATATTATTCAAAATAAAAAAAATAATTCCCGTATTTTTGTCGAAATACGGGAATTAAAATAATAATTTCAGTCTATATACTTCTTAAGCTCGGGATCAATATTTTCAACGGGTATAGAAGAAGTAATTACAAATTCAAGATTGTTTTTCTCGGAAAAAGCATCAATCAAAGAAAGCAGCTGCTTAAATTTATCCATATCATTTAAACAAATCTTAAGCGCAGAATCTATAAAGAAGTGCGTAATATCATGATTACTTGCATACATTCCGCAAATCAGACCGTAAAGAGCGTCCGCATTTGTAATGTCATATATATCTGTATCGACTAAACGCGTCTTGTACGTAATTTCGTGAATAAGCTTGTTACCTTTTTCAAGACATACCACACAGCCGTTCGTTTCCTCGGTAGCTTTGTTGCACATTGTGATGAGTTCTTTGGTTTTACCTGTTCCTTTTACGCCTACAATAAGTTTAAGCATTTTCTTTTCCTCCGTTTATTAAAGGTTAATATTAAGTTCCTTGCGGATATTATCGTATTTTTCCCCTTCCTTGCCAAGAAGCGCAAGCATATTTGCTTTATACGCTTCAACACCGGGCTGATCGAAGGGATTTACACCGAGAGTATAACCCGAAACAGCACATGCAAGCTCAAAGAAATATACCATATAACCGAAGTTTTCTTCGTCTGCTTTATCAAGCTCCAAAATAATGTTAGGTACTCCGCCCTCCGTGTGCGCTATCGCAGTTGCCTTAGTGGCAATCCTATTGATATCGTGCATTTGGCGTCCGGAAATGTAATTCAGTTCGTCAAAATCCTCAACGTCAAAGGGAACGGCCGTTTTTGAATCCGAATTTACAATATCAACAACCGTTTCAAAAAGATTCCTTTCTCCCTGCTGAACAATCTGACCGAGTGAATGTAAATCGGTCGAATAGATTACGGAATCCGGAAGAATTCCCTTTCCGTCCTTTCCCTCGCTCTCGCCGAAAAGCTGCTTTAGCCACTCGTTCATAAGAGCAAAACAAGGATTATACGACGCATAAAGCTCGATCTTCTTGCCGTTTCTGTATAAAATATTTCTGTATGCTGCGTACTTTAAACAATCATTCTCTTCAAAAGGCAATGAAGTAAAAGCGTCCTTTGCGGCTTTTGCGCCGAGAAGCATTGCGTCAATATCGCATCCGGCAACGGCAATTGGAAGGAGTCCTACGGGTGTAAGCACAGAGTATCTTCCTCCGATATCATCGGGAACAACAAACGTTTTATAGCCGTTCTTATCGGCAATCGTCTTTAACGCACCCCTTGCCTTATCTGTTGTTACAAAGATACGCTTTTTAGCTTCTTCCTTTCCGTATTTACTTTCGAGAAATTCTCTGAATATTCTGAAAGAAATCGCGGGCTCAACGGTTTTTCCGGACTTTGATATAACATTAACGCAAACATCCTTGCCCTCGCAAACCTTCAAAATATCGTTAATTGACGCCGACGAAATATTATTGCCGGAAAAATAAATTTCGGGTGCGTCCCCTCTAAAGCTGTTAAACATCTGTCCCTTCAGAAATTCTATCGCCGCTCTTGCGCCGAGGTAGGAACCGCCTATACCGATAACGACAAATACGTCGCACATTGAGCGGATTTCCTTTGCCGATTCTTTAATTTCTTTAAATTCCTGCGTTTGGTAACGGTCGGGTAAATCGTACCAACCGAGAAAATCATTACCTTTACCTTCTTTATTTGCGGTAATTTTAAAAGCGTTTTCAATTTCGGTTTTAATTTCCTGTTTTTTTGCCTTTATATCCTCGCTGAGATATTTTTCACTTAATTTAATTGCCACTTTTTTTGATTCCTTTCGGTTTTTCCTATTTAACCTGCCTAAACGGCAAGAAATTTGCTAACGAATTTTTTTAAGAGCTTTGAATAGGTTATTATCGGAACGTCCTCCGTCAATGTAATATTGCTTTGACCTATTTCTTCATTATCAATGTAATAAGTAATTTTTCCGACTGTGCTTCCCTTTTTCATCGGAGCCGTTATAAAATCGGGCAGCTCAATTTCCGATCTGATTTTTTCTCTTTGTCCTTTTGAACACAAATAATTAAATGACGGATATTCAAGTGTGCAAAACTCACAACTGCCCTTAATTACCGGAAATTCTTCGAGTGTGTCGCCGGAAAAACGGGCGGTTTCATAATTTGCGAATCCGTAATCAAGCATTCGCTTGGCCGCGGCGTTTCTTATATCGCTCGTCGGCGCCCCCATTATTACCGAAATCAATTGAGTCCCGTCGCGCATCGCCGTTGCACTGATACAGTACATAGCTTTTGAAGTCGAGCCGGTTTTAAGACCGTTTGCGCCTTTATAAAATCTAATTAACTTATTTGTGTTTGTCAGTCCGAATGTTCCGTCGCGAAAAGTATCTGTCCAAATTGTCGTATATTCAAATATTTGCGGGTGCTTCATAAGCTCTCTTGACATTTTTGCGATATCTCTTGCACTGGAATAATGCTCTGTTGCAGTATCGTCAAGTCCGTTGGTATTCTCGAAATGTGTGTTTTCCATACCGAGCTCCGAAGCTCTTTCGTTCATCCTCTGAACAAATGCTTCTTCGCTTCCGCAAACATATTCCGCCAAAGCCACACAAGCGTCATTTGCCGAAACAACGGCAACACATTTAAGCAATTCTCCGACGGAGAAGCACTCGCCCTCCTTAAGGTAAACTTGAGAGCCACCCATCCCCGACGAATATGCACTGACGCTTACAGAATCATCAAGCGATATCTCTGCTCTGTCAACGCTTTCCAAAACCAAAAGCATTGTCATAATCTTAGTAACGGAAGCAAGAGGTCTGCGTTCGTCGGCATTCTTCTCGTAAATTACGGTTCCTGTCGCAAAGTCGCAGAGGAATTCACTCGGTATGTTTTCATCACCCTGATATTCTGCAAACGCACAGGTAACGGAATACTGTAAAAATAATACGGTTAAAAGTACAAATACAATATATTTTATGTTCAATTTTGCTCTTTCCTTTCGATTTTTTATTATAATATTCGAAAGGAAATGCTATTATGTTATGTACAGAAATATTTTACTATGGTTTTAATAATTTGTCAATAACTCCGACTAAATAAATTAAAGCCTTAAATCAATTAATGTAACCGAGAGAAGCGAATTTATTCTTTATCTGGACTGCAAGCAGGCTATAGTATTTTTCATTGCCGTGTACATTGTCCGTTCTTAAGGAGGACGGTATCTCTCCCTCGGCAATATCCTTTAAATCCTGTTCCGTTGGTACTATATTAGCATCTTTCAGTCCGTTTTCTATTAAGTATGTGCGAATATCAAGAAAATTTTTACCGAAATGTTTGTGAAGTTCCTCATTAATAAGGTAAGCGTCCTTGGAATAGGTTCTTGTCGTAAGACCGATAACAATATACCTTTCACTGCCCGAATATTCTATCATTTTGTCAAGTAAAGATATAAAATATTCAGAACTTTCTATTGAAAATCCGTTATTTGTGCCGACAAAAAATACGCTTATATCCCCTGTATTTCTGTCGCGCATTCCTTTTGTTACAACTCTTGTCATTTTATTGAGCACCTTATCGGTGCCGGCGCGGCTTCTTTTAAAAACAACGCTTTTCTTCTGTTTCGAATAGTATACATTTCCTTCAACACCCGAAATTATTATAGAGTTCAAGCCGTTTGTTCCAAAATATGCAAGATCAACCTTATCACCCTTTTCATTCAGAAAAGTAATTTCAGTTTCGCTCATATCTCCGGAAATGACGCAAGGCGCAACATACGCCGGCAATGTTCCCTGTCTCATGGCAATCAGCTCGGCAGTTTCGCCGCCGACGCCGTAATTTGCAACTCCGATACCGAGTAATTCTCTCAAAATTTTAGGATAAGAGGTTTCGCCTCCGAAGGTAAGACTGTCGCCCCAGCATACCACCCTGGTCCTGTCGTTTTGCTTAACGGTATAATCGTTCACACCATTGTTATCCGGCTTTAAAACACCGTTGTTTTTAACATATATCAAATTTGAAAGAATAACTGCAAATTCCGCTCTCGTAACATTTTTTCTCGGAGAGAAAGTCGATTTTGAGGTTCCAGTCATATATCCTTCGGTAATACACCATTTAACGGCGTCTCTTGCATATAACGAGGTTAATTCAAAATCATCGTAATCGTCGGTGCCAAGATTTGTTATATATTTATTTGTGATACTGTATTTTTCGCAAACAGCCTTTAAGATTACGGCAAGCTGTTCTCTTGTCAAAGCATTGTCGGGATAAAATTTTCCCGCATATCCGGCGCAAAAGCCGTTTTCATATCCCCATACAATATAAGGCAGAAAAACACTGTTCTCACAGTCCGAAAAGGCGCAATGCAATTTGCTTTCCGCCGAAACATTTAACGCCTTACCTACAGACGCGATACAGCCACCCCTGGAAATTCCTGACTTGGGCATAAATGAGCCGTCCTCGCTGCCGGACATAATTCCCTTTTCAAACAGATCGTTTGCGCTTTCCTCGTACCACGCTCCGCTTTCAATATCGTTATATGCGAACGATGTAAACGCCAAGCAGGCAGTCAACAAGGCAATAAAAAGTGCTAAAATACTTTTCTTCATAGATTAATAGTTTCCTATCGTAACATTACTTAAATAAGCGGTTATTATTTCCGAATATGAAGCGCCGAGATTGGCAAGGTCGTACATTCCCCACTGGGAAAAGCCTACGCCATGTCCCCAGCCTCTTCCGTCAAAGACAAAGCTTCCGTTTGAACCCTGAAGCTTAACCAAAGTTTTTACGGAAGAATAGCTTCCGTTAAAATAGTCCTTAAGGGTAGGATTTGCAGGAACGTCGTTCTTGCTTACCGACTCATAATCAAACTCTCCGTAAGCAGTCAATACTCTAACGCTACCTCCCTTTTCACAGCTTTTTACCCCCGAAGACGTAATTGCGGTGACGGCCTTTTCAAGATTAGAAAACTTTCCGTTCTTTGTCAGAATATATAACGGCTTAGATACATCGCTTCCGTTAAGCTTAAATTCAGTGCGGTAAACGGTTTCGCCGCCTTTTCCGCAAACAAAATTAGCGCTGTAAAGCCCGAATGCACTCCTTACCTTATCAGCCCTGGATATAGTGACGCTTTCACCTGCTTCACTCTTTACAAGAACACTGTATACATAGGAGGAGTTTTCGCAAAATTCAGTTATTTCAACCGACGCAACCTTTCCCGTCGCCGCCGAGAAATAGCCTTTATTATGCAGCTGGGTATATAATTCTGACGGTGAATATACCGTCACCCACGAGCCTCTTGAACGTTCGGAATAGCGTTCCCACGGAGTAGGAATTGCTTTAAGATAATTGTATGCCGACGAGCTTCCCCATGTATTATTTGCGCTGACCGTACAGCCGCCCGTCGAATCGGAATAATATGCGGCAACGGTCTTTCCGTTATATTTGATTACTTTTCCCGCAGTTTCGTTTACGGCGTTCTCTACTGCGTTATTTACAAGATTTCTTCCTTTATAGACCTGACAGTGAGTTGTAGAACATAAGTCAAAATCATAGCTTGAATGTCTGTTTACGGAACACACCGTATAAGATCTTACTACAACCGAAAAAGCCTTCAGCGTTTCTTTCGGCCAGGACGTATAAACCTCATAAGGCAAAACGCCCTTTACATATTCCTCAATAGGAAGAACATTTACCACACATAAAGAAGAGCCGTTTCTTGAAATTCTGAAAATACCCGTATATTTGTTTGAATTATACTGGATACAATTAGTGTTAGACGGATTTTTAGCCCTAATGTAAAGATAGCCGCTAGGGTTTCCGTAGATAAGAGTTTTGTCTGTCTTTTGAACCGCAATAGACGACGGCATAGAAACATCTCCGCTTTGACATGACAGACGGATAGAGGTTTCGGGTATAGACAAAAAAGCAGAGAAATTATACCCGTCATCGACGGTACCGAGTTCAAACCCGGTACCTGACGAAAGGGTAAACGCACTCTGCGCAGAGCTACCGTATGAGAGTCCGCAACGTACATAATCTGTGCCTGTCTGCGCTTCGCAATTCATGGACAGCGATGCAATAATAGAATATGCGACACCGCCGACCATAAGTATAGCGAGAAAAAGGCAAACAATCCGTACAACGAGCTTCTTTTTATCGGTTTTAGCTTTTTTCTTATCCGACAACTGTATAATCTCCTCTTACCATAAAATATGCCGTATTACTTGTGGCCTCTATAATTCTGCCGTCGCCGGCAGAAGCGAGCAATAAATGATTTCTGGGGGCTGCGCCTCCGTTTGCGATTTCAGCGGCTCCCGTTAAATCGGAAAAGCCGATGCCGTATTTAAGATTATCCGGCGAAGTAATAATTATCTTTGCACTGCCGGAGCGAAGTACTATCTCACACGAGCCGGTTGCAACAATTTTCTGTCCTAACTTAAGCGTTACTACATTGAATGCAGACGTTTGTATGTAATCGTAAAGACAATCCTGATCTATGCTTTTAGCAAGCTCGGTAACGATTTCCTTTTTTAAATTATCAACATAGCTCTTTGATACCAAAGGGTCGTCATTCATGGAATATGTTGAATCGGAGGTTGCCGAAACACATATTGTTAGAATTATTACCGCTGATAAGAGCAGTGTGAGAAGTCTTGTTATTTTTTCCATTTTTGCCTCCTTATTAAAGCATTGTCATCTGAGACGCTTCAACATCCAGCTCCTCTAAAACAACGCCGGTTGCAGGGATTTTTGATTTTCTGTATTTTTTTGTATTCGCATACTTTCCGTCGAAATCCGTAACAGCGGCTGTTAATTCCTGTTTCTTTTTAAGACTGTAAAGTACAACTCCCTGAGCGTTTCTTGTTGTTTTTATCGGAATAAGAGAGGAGTTTATAATAATTGCCTTTCCCACATTTGAAATAAGCATTAAATCAAACGGTTCGCTCTCATAGAAGATTGCCGCAACGGGGGAAACGTCGGAGTATGCGGATACAAGCTTTCTTCTGTTGTTTTTAGTTTGATAGGACTCTATCGGAACACGCACGCCTTTTCCGTTTTTGAAAATGAAGATAATATTATGTCCCTTTGTATATTCGGTTATCTTCTTCATAAAAATAACCTTCTCTCCCTCGTCAAAACCGAGCTTTGCGGGAATATAATCACCAAGCTCCGAAGCTTTACATGTGTCGAAATCGGAAACATGCGCCTTATATGCATTGGCTTTATCCGAGAAAAATATTATCTCGTCACGGTTTGTTGCGTCCTCATTTGAAACAATATAGTCGCCTTCCTTATGCTTATGCTCGTCATTGCCTCTTAAAGACACAAGAGTAATTTTCTTAAAATACCCGTCCTTTGTGATTACAATACGGACATTATAATTTTCAACATCGTCCTCGGGCTGATAATCGGGAACGGTGTTTTCATATAAGATTTCGCTTCTTCTGTCGACGCCGTATTTACGTATTATCTGTTCAAGCTGTTTTACAATGCAATTCTTTAACAGTCTTTCGCTTGAGATAATCTTTTTTAACTCATCAATTTCATTTTGAAGGCTTTCTATTTCGTTTATTCTGTTAAGAATATACTCTCTGTTTAAATTGCGAAGCTTTATCTCGGCAATATACTCGGCCTGAATTTCGTCAATATTAAATCCAGACATCAAATTCGGCACAACATCCTTTTCAAGCGACGTTTCACGAACAATTCTTATCGCTTTATCGATATCGAGTAAAATTTTACCGAGTCCGAGAAGTAAATGAAGCTTGTCCTCCTTCTTTTTAAGATTAAAAGAATACTCTCGGCGAACGCACTCCACACGGAATTTTATCCACTCCCGTATAATTTCAAAAACGCCCATTTGTCTGGGTGATGAATCGATAAGAACATTAAAGTTGCAATTAAAATTATCTTCAAGAGGGGTCAGCTTAAATAGCTTAGCCATTAGCTTTTCGGGGTCGGTACCGCGCTTTAAGTCGAAGGTAAGTTTAAAACCGCTTAAATCAATTTCGTCTCGCAGGTCGCTGATTTCCTTTAGCTTGTTTTCCTTTACAAGGTCGGTTACCCTCTTCATTATCGCCTCAATTGTCGTCGAATAGGGTATTTCGAGAATTTCTATGCAGTTATTTTCCTTGCTGTAACGGTATTTGGCTCGAAGACGAATATTTCCCCTGCCCGTTGTATAAACCTCCTTCAACGCTTCTCTGTCGTAGAGAATATAAGCACCGCCTGAAAAATCGGGAGCTTTAACAATATCAATCAGCTGGTCAACCGTCGTGTCGGGATTTTTTAAAAGCGCAATTGTTCCTTCGCATATCTCCCTTAAATTGAAAGAACATATATTACTTGCCATACCGACCGCTATTCCCATATTGGGAGTAACCAAGACATTGGGAAAGGTTGTCGGCAAAAGAGTCGGTTCCTTTGTTGTGCTGTCATAATTATCGATCAAGTCAACTGCGTCTTTATCTATTCCTTCAAACAATTCGGTAGCGAAGGCGTCGAGCTTTACCTCGGTATATCTCGATGCCGCAAACGCCATTTCAGAGCTGTATTGCTTACCGAACGAGCCTTTAGAATCAATAAACGGATGTAAAAGCGCCCCATTACCTCTTGTAAGCCTTACAAGGGTTTCGTATATTGCGGCGTCACCGTGAGGATTAAGCTTCATAGTTTGTCCGACTACGTTTGCGCTTTTGGTTCGGTTGCCCGTGAGTAAGCCCATTTTGTACATTGTGTAAAGCAATTTTCTGTGAGAGGGCTTAAAGCCGTCTATTTCGGGAATAGCTCTCGAAATAATGACGCTCATAACATAAGGCATGTAATTTGATTCTATTGTTTCTGTAATGGGCTGATATGTTACCTCTGCCTCCGGTAAATTTTCTTCAATAGGCAATTCTCTCTTTTTTCTCGCCATCGTTAAACCTTTCTTACATTAAAGCCTGCTGCCCGAATGAGTCTGTTTAATACTGCAAGACCTACTCCCTCGTCAGACGGCATTCTTGCATAAATACGCTTTATTGTATCATCCTTATCAAATGATCTCAGACACTCAAAAAGCATTTTTGCCTGCATATTACTGTCTTTTGCCGCGCCGTACGTTTTTGCGTTGCGAAGGGTTTTTAGTTTTTCATCAGTATCAAAGCACAGAATACCGACATCCCCGCTTTTTGGAACGGCATTGTAAAACGCCTCCTGCGTTCCGTCCAGAATTATTACCTTTGCCTTTGGCGCATAGTGCTTGTATCTCATTCCGGGCGAAAGTGCCTGTCCCTCGTATTTGCCTAGCACGGCCTCAGATACAACGGTATCGGGACAAACTGTTTTCAGCTGTCCGAGAGTGATATAACCCGGACGCAAAACAGTGGGTCGCTGTGCGCAAAGCGTTATTATTGTCGACTCTACGCCTACCTCGCAGTTTTCTCCGCCGAGAATTATATCAGCTCTTCCGTTCATATCTTCAATGACATGCTCAACTCTGGTCGGACTCGGTCTACCCGAAATATTAGCACTGGGCGCGGCAATCGGCAAACCGGCTTTTCTAATCAGCTCATGCGCTACGGAGTATGACGGCACTCTGACGGCTACGGTATCAAGACCTCCGGTCACCGTTTTCGGAATAACGTCCCTCGCCTTCATAATGACGGTTAAGGGACCCGGCATAAACGCCTTCGCCAAGCGGTAATAATCATCCGTTGTATATGCATAAAGCTCCGCTTCAACCGGCTCCGACAAATGAACAATCAAAGGATTGTCGCTCGGTCTTCCCTTTGCTTCATATATTTTTTTTGCGGCGTTTTCGTCGAGTGCATTTGCGCCGAGACCGAATACGGTTTCCGTCGGGAAAACACACAGCCCTCCCGCCCGTACACACTCCGCCGCCTTTTCTATTTCATTTTCTTTGGGATTAAGATATATTCGGGTTTCCATTGTTTATTCACGCTCTGACTGCTCCTGCAATTTTGTCGCTGCGTCCGCTTCTGCCAGCGCAGTAATAATAGGCTCAATTTCTCCGTTTAAAACGGCATCAAACGAGTGAAGAGTCAATCCTATTCTGTGATCGGTTACTCTGCTTTGAGGATAATTATAGGTGCGAATTCTCTCACATCTTTCTCCGGTACCGACCTGACTCTTTCTCCGGGTCGCTATTTCTTCGTGCTGTTTTGAGATCTGTATTTCATAAAGCTTGGCTCGAAGCATCTTCATTGCCTTATCCCGGTTTTTAAACTGTGAACGCTCCTCCTGACATTCAACAACAATACCGGAGGGTACGTGCGTTATTCGGATAGCGCTTTCGGTTTTATTTATGTGCTGACCTCCTGCGCCGCTTGATTTACAGGTATCAATTTTCAAATCGGCGGGATTTATAACCACATCTACATCGTCCGGCTCGGGTAAAACGGCAACCGTTACTGTTGATGTGTGAATTCTGCCCTGAGATTCCGTTTCGGGCACCCTTTGGACACGGTGAACTCCGCTTTCGTATTTGAGCTTGGAATAAGCGCCGTCACCGACCACCCTAAAGCTGATTTCCCTGTATCCGCCGAGTCCCGTTTCATTTTCGTACATTTGCTCTATTTTATATTTCATTGCGGCGGCATACATTGAATACATTCTGTACAAGACGCCGGCAAAAAGCGCAGCCTCTTCTCCGCCGGCTCCCGCTCTTATTTCAACGATTACGTTTTTATCGTCCATGGGGTCCCGGGGAATTAAAATAATCCGTATTTCATTCTCGCAAACGGAAATTTTGGATTTTATAAGCTCGATTTCTTCTTTCATCATTGAGAGCATTTCGGAATCCTTTTCGACTTTCAGCATTTGGCTCAAGTCCGATAATTCCCCTTCAAGGCGCTTATATTCACGGTATTTGAGAACCGCAGGCTCTATTTTCTTTTGCTCCTTCAGCGTCTCAAGGTATTTATTCATATCCTTCGACGCCTCGGGTGATTCAAGAAATAACGAAATCTCATCATATCTTGCGCAGGTGCCGTCGAGCTTCTCAAACATCGGTTAACTCCTTTATAAATATAAATGTACAATCAAATTATACCACAATAACTCGTTTATGTAAAGTGTTATCTGTGAAATTGTTTAATACCGTCATTGACATTGAGACAAAAATATGCTATATTTTAGTCTGAAAAATATGATTTAAGAAAAGGAATCATTTACAATGACTGAACAGGAAATTAATAAAAAGGTTGATGAGTTAATTGAAGATATGTCGCTCGCCGAAAAGATAGGTCAGTTGCTCTATATCAACGGAGAGCGTCCTCACGAATTGCCTTTTATTGAAAAATATTATGCCGGAACGGTTGCAAATCTGTCCGGTGCACAGCTGTCTCAATCGATTCAGGAAAGAGTAAAAACCGCTTCTCCGCATAATATACCCGCCCTTTTGATGTCGGATGTTATCTCCGGCTACCGCACGATTTTCCCCCTGCCCTTAGCGGAGGCCTGCAGCTTCGATACCGAAATGATTGAAGAGGACAGCAGGATGATAGGTATAGAGGCAAGAACCTCCGGCGTTTCATGGACTTGCGCTCCGATGGTTGATATTGCAAGAGATCCGAGGTGGGGCAGAATCTCCGAGGGGGCGGGCGAAGATCCGTATCTCGGCGAGGCGGTTGCCGCGGCCAGAGTCAGAGGCCTACGCCGTTCGGGAGGTATTGCCAGCTGCGCAAAGCATTACGTAGCTTACGGAAATGCGCAGGGCGGACGGGATTACGACAGTGCCTTGGTGAATGAAAATGAGCTTCGTAACGTTTATCTGCGTCCGTTCAGAGCTGCAGTTAAAGCCGGAGTCGATTCCGTCATGGCGTCCTTCAACGATACCCTCGGTATACCAATGCATTGTAACAAGTATCTCATAGAAGACGTTTTGAGGGGCGAATTCGAGTTTGACGGAGTCATGGTTTCTGACTACAATGCTATAGCCGAGCTTGTAAATCACGGCGTTGCAGCCGACGAGGACGAAGCAACATACCGTGCATTCAAGGCAGGTCTCGATATTGATACCGGTTCACTTGTATATCAAGAATATCTTGCTAAGATGGTCGAAGACGGCAGAATTTCCGAAAATGAAATAAATAAATACGCAAAGAGAGTTTTAAGACTGAAATTCCGTTTGGGATTATTTGAAAACAGCACCTATACAAAGGAAGAAGAGGAAAGGGTTACCTTAAATCCCGAATTCAAAGCACAGGCAAGAAAAGCCGCTGCAAAATCAACGGTTATACTGAAAAACGAAAATTCGTTCCTGCCACTTTCAAAGAAGGAAAGACTCCTTGTTGTCGGAGAGCTTGCCGACGATACCGATGCTCCGCTCGGTTGGTGGAGATGTAAAGGAAGATGCGAGGACGTAACTTCTCTTCTCTCGGCAATGAAAGAAAAGAGCGGAAATATTACCTATGTCAAGGGAGGAAATACTCTTGACGGCGGAAAAATTCAAAGAAAAGCAATTGCCGACAAAGCAAAAGATTGCGACAAAATAATCTGCGTTGTAGGCGAACCTTCATATATTAGCGGAGAAGCGCACACAAGAGCGTCCATTTCTCTGCCGGGAAAGCAGACGGAGCTTATAAGATATGCGGCTTCTCTCGGAAAGCCCGTATGTATAATTCTTATTACGGGCAGAACCTTAGCCGTAGCGGAAGAGGCCGAGCTTTGCGACGCATTGGTATGTCCTTGGCAATTCGGTATTGCGGGAGAGGGTGTTGCGGACGTTCTCTTCGGCGATGTAATGCCCGAGGGAAAGCTCTGCGCTTCCTTCCCGTACAACGTCGGTCAGCTGCCGATATACTACGGACATGTAACTACAGGAAGACCGTATAAGGGAGAGGTAGTTGAAATGTCCAAAAAGGTAAGCTCTTATGCTACAGATTTTACATGTCACTATATAGACATGCCCAATGACCCGCTATATCCTTTCGGTCACGGGCTTACCTACACAGAATTTAATATCGCTTCCCCGAAGCCCGTAAAAGAGCAGATTAAGCTCGGCGAAATCGCTTCGTTTGATGTAGAAGTCGCTAATGTAGGCTCCCGCGACGGCACGCTTACACTGCAAATGTATATCCACGATGTAGCAGCCGAAACTTCAAGACCGGTCAAGGAATTAAAGCATTTTGAAAAGGTTTTCTTAAAAGCAGGTGAACGGAAAACCGTAAGGGTTACTCTGCCTGCCGAAGCGTTTGAATATTATCACTTTGACAATAAGCTTTATGCCGATAAGGGTGAGTTTCTGATATGGGCGGCAGAAGACAGCGCCCACGGTACGCCCTGTAAAATCACTCTTATTTGATTTGAAATTGCCCCCGACCGCAATTTAATTTACAGCCGCAAGCCTTTTTTAGGTTTACGGTTGTAATTTTGCGGATTAATATTGAAAAAAAAAACATTTTGTGTTATAATACGTTACGATCTGATAAAAACGGTAATATCGTGCATTTTTGGCGAATTTCTTGCTTAACAGTAATTTATTTATAAGGTGATTCATGAAAGTAATTAAGAAATTGCTGTCATATATTCCGAAAAAAATGGGATTGCCCTTAATTATTTCCTTTGCAGTTAATATAGTTGCGTTCTATATTCCCAGACTTTTACCAATATATGAGCGATATCATTATTTGAACACGGAGATAGACAATTATGTCTCTCTTGTTCCGTGGACGGTTATTATTTATTTCGGATGCTACATTTTCTGGGGCGTCTCTTACATTATGGCATGTTATCAGCCGGAGGATGAAGCATACAGATTTCTTTCCGCTCATTTCTTGGCGGAAATGATAAGTCTTATTATATTTATTGCGTTTCCGACTGCAATTAATCGTCCGGTGCTGGCGGATAAGAACTTTTTCGATAAGATTATGGCGCTGCTTTATGCGGCAGACAGACCCGATAATCTGTTCCCCTCCCTTCACTGCCTTGTTAGCTGGTTTTGTTGCATAGGAGTGCGTAAAAACAAAAAGGCTCCCCTTTGGTACAAGATTTTTGCGCATGTTTTCACATTAGCTATATGTGTTTCGACTTTAACTACAAAACAACATGTTTTTGTTGATACCGTTTCCGGCATTGCATTGGCTGAGCTTTGCTATTGGTTAACAAATATTATCGGATTTAAAAAGCTTTATAAGCGTGGTATTTCTTTAATTCAGTCTATGAATCCATTCAAACGATAATCAAGGAGCTTTCTCTAAATGAAAAGAAGACTTATCGGATATTATGATTATACCGTAATTTTAACTTACTGCGGAATGTTGTCGGCGTTAATCGGTATTATGATGGTTCTCAACGGAAGAGGACATTTCATTACGGCAACCATATTGCTGCTCGTTGCGGGACTTTGCGACATGTTCGACGGGGCGGTTGCTTCAACTAAAGACAGAGACCAAATGCAGAAAAACTTCGGTGTTCAGATCGACTCGCTCGGAGATCTTGTAAGCTTCGGCGTATTCCCTGCCGTTTTTGAATATTGCCTTTGCGGAAAAACCATATCCGCCGGTATTATTGCTTGCTTTTATACGTTGTGCGGACTTATACGGTTGGCTTATTTTAATGTCCTTGAGGCTGAAAGACAGGCTGAAGACCCGACAAAAAAGAAAACGTTTATGGGAATGCCGATTACTACCATTGCGCTTTTACTCCCTGCGGCTTATTTTGTTTTCAGAAGCGGTATTATAAGGAATCCTGAAATTATTTCAGTTGTTTTGGCTATTTCCGCTGTCGGATTTGTCACGCCGATTGAGATTAAAAAGCCCGGTAAAAGAGGTAAGCTGATAATTATTGCAATAGGCGCCGTTATTTTAGCAGGCGTAATTTGGTTGCTTGTAAGGAAATACAGATGAAAGATACTAAATCGTTAAATTTACTGTACAATACTCCGGCCGGACGTTCAGTTCTGAAATTGCTTGTTAATCCGGCCGTTTCAAAAACCGCCGGAGCATTTCTCGATTCTTCCGCATCGAGATTGCTCGTCGATTCATTTATTAAGAAAAACAACATTGATCTTGAGGGAATAATGATACCAAAGGGCGGATTTGAATCCTTTAACGCCTTTTTTACAAGAGAACGGAAACATATAGAATTTTCCGATAATCAACTCGATTTTTGCTCCCCCTGCGACGGATTTCTTTCTCATTTCGATATTGATGAGAGTAGCTGTTTTTCTATCAAAAACACGAAATACACTCTTACAGAGCTGTTGAAAAGCGAAAAAATCGCTTCTTACTACAGAGGCGGTAAAGCTCTGATATTTCGGCTTACGCCCAAGCATTATCACCGCTACCACTTTATCGATGACGGAAAAATCATCGGAACAAAAAAGATACCGGGCGTACTCCACTGCGTCAGACCCATTGCAACCGAAAAATATCCGGTATATGTTCAGAATTCAAGAGAGCTTACCGTATATAAATCCGATAACTTCGGATATATTGCACAAATAGAAGTCGGCGCTTTGCTTGTAGGAAGGATTTGCAATCATCCTCTTGATAAATTCGTTAAAAGAGGAGATGAGAAGGGATGCTTTGAGTTCGGCGGTTCTACAATTGTCGTACTGTTGCAAAAAAATAAAATCGCACTTAACGATGAAACAGAAAATTCGGCCGATGAAGTACCTGTAATTCTCGGTGAAACAATCGGACATAAAAACGAGGCAAGATAATTTGCCTCGTTTTATTTTAAATGATAAAATATACTTTTCCTATTGCTCTATACTAAATTTGCCGTATTTCCCTGCTTGCTCTTTTTTATAGGCAGCTCTGAATAAACTCCGTCAAATAATTCTTTCATTTTTTCGGTGTTTTCCATGTCATCTAATACGTACATTAACTGCTTTGACCCCTCGTAAGGATATTCGAGAGGCATATCCGACAGCATTCTGTCGCTTGTCGGAGTTCTCTTAACAAGAACCCTGTTATCGCAAATATCCCCGACTAACTTCCCCTTGTAGTAAAGACAGTATTCGCCCATCATTTTTTTGGTTTTAAATTCTCCGATTCTGCTAAGACAATCTGTCACGTAACCGTGAAATTCCGTTGTTGTCATATTTTTCCTCTTTCGAAAATAATCATTGGGACAAAGGGTACGATGTTTTTAATGCTCAGTCAGTTGTCCCGGAAGACGCATTTTAATCTTTTCGGGAAATTGCTTATCAAAAATTTCCGCTTCGTTCTCGTCAACGAAATAAGCCGTAGGCGTTTTATACTCGCCGGTAATACCGTTTAAATAACCGCTTTTCAATTCGCGACACAGAAAAAACGACGAATCCTCGTCTTCACCCAAGCCATGGTATCTTATACCGAAATCACGGGCATAGGTAAAGCCGCTTTTGCCGTAAAATTCAATATTTCCTTCAAAGCAAACTGCGCCGTAACCCCGCTTTTTTGCCTTATCGAGCGAATAATCAAGAAGAATTTTACCGTAGCCTTTTCGTTTTAGGCTGTTTTCAATGCAGATAGAACCCATTGTCAAAATAGGGATAGTTCTGCCGTCGTCAGAGCTTATTTTTGCCTTCATAAACATGTTTTGTCCGATAATTACACCGTCTTTTTCCATAACAAAATCAAGCTCGGCAATAAAATCGGGGTTATCTCTGATCGTATGCATTACATAATGCTCTAAAGCGCCGGGACGGTATACGTTCCAAAAGCTTTCTCTTATTAAATTTTCAACAGTACGGCGGTCTTCTTTTTTCTCCAATCTGATAATGCAGTTATTGTCCATCAACATTTAACCTCCGGAAATTTTTTAGGCGATATGGGACGGTTGACGGTAAAATCGAGTATAAGGATCGAACTTAATCATTTTTCTGCTTTTCGTTTTGCGCTGCGATTTCGCTTCCGTATCGGCAGATAAGAGACAAGATAAGAAATATTATTCCGAGTCCGATTGAAACATAATCTCCCAAGTTCAATTCAGCCATATTTTTATAGAAAATACCGAGAATCGCATAGGAAATATGAGATAAAACAGTACAAACAACAGGTATGATTATTAAAAATAAACCTACCTTTTTCATCTCATCCGCACCCTCATATGTAAACGGAGTGCCTGCCTTTAGCTCATTTACAAAATATTTGTTCAGGAGCGAGGCGAGGATTATCTCACCGACGCAGAGTATTAATCCTACAATAACACTTCCGTACAAGGTGCCTATATTCATTCCCGCTTCCTTTTCTATAAGAGAATGTATGGTAACTCCGCCTATTCTTATATTATCCGGAATTGCGAATGCAAGACTGACTATACCGATAATACAGCCGACAGCGCCGATAATACTGCAGACAAATACAATTTTACTCAGTATTTTTCCGATTTTTGCAATTATTTGAATAATATCCAGCGTATTTTTTGTTTTCATTTTATATCCCCTTTAAGTTTCTATCTTAAGTATAGTAAACGTTTGTTTACTTGTCAAGCATATTCAATTATTTTTTATTATAATTAATATTTTTGTGTTCCCGCTATTTTAACGTAATATCCGTCAGCATAGACGCAGTAACGGTTTTTAGTGAAACATCCTCGCTTTGATTTTCAAATACGCATGAAAGAGCATATTCTTCAAAAGCCGAGGTCTGACCGTAATAGGCTTGTCCGGACAAATTAATCGAACCGCCGTTTAATAAAGGCAGTGTATTAAATGAATTAAATTTAAGTGAAATTCCTAAACCTACAGCTTTTCCGAGTGCCTCCTTGAGCGTCCACACGAAAGCGAAGTTTTTATCGGGACATTTGTTCAAAAAAGCGATTTCTTCACTGACAAAGACCCTGCTTGCAACAGAAAAATGAGAATTGCCGATTTTTTCTATATCTACCCCGATATTATTTTCGGAAATTGCCACAACCGACCATTCACCGCTGTGAGCTATACTGAATTTTTCCAAACGGTTATCTGAATACGGTTTTCCCTTATCGGTATATTTTATATCCTTTTCATCAATATTTAAAGCATAATAAAGCAATGCGCCGACGCCTTTGCACCTTAGTTTATCTTCGAGAAACCGATATTTCAGGCTTCTTTCAAATCTTTTAGGAAAATGAAGCTTACAATATTCTTCACTGAGCCTTTCGGTCTCCTTAATATTCATTAAAAAAATTTCAGCCATAATCCACCGTAATATCTGAAATATATCTAAATGATAGCATAATTATTTTCAAATTGCTATACTTTACGGAATATTTCTTTAAAAACAAAATATTGACACATAAAAAATAATAATATATAATTAACAAAAAAATAAAGGAGGCTGAAATGCTCTGTCCCAATTGCGGCAAACAAATAGACGACCGCAGTATGCTTTGTATGTATTGCGGAATAAAATTATATACCGAAACAAAAATAGCTTCTCTTGATAAACCTCTTTTTTCGGATATGCCTTTTTCCCTTGAACAAAAAAAGGATATTCCTGTTCTAAAAAAACCGTTGTCTTATTTCGGCGGGAAATTTTTAACGGCAACTGTCTTCTTTACGTTGTTTTTGCTGATTTACAGCTATTATTATTACGGGATAATGACCGGATACTTCAAGTTATTTGCTCCGTCTGCGCCAACAGAATTATACGTATATAAAGCAATACTTACCGCCTCGCTTATAGGTATTGTTTTAATTGACATAGGGTTATGGATTCAGTACATCCTGAAATCAGAAAGCGGACTTTTCTGTTTTGCTTATACGCTCGGTCATATTACAGAATATTTTACCGTACTGTTTTATATTATTTATTCGTTCACAAAAGGTCTTTCAAATAATCGTATTGAGACCTACTTTGTTACAGGCGTTGTAATTATATTAATTTCCGTATACTTTATACCAATAATAATATCGGCCTTAAGACCTAAAAAAACTAAAACGCTGCGCTACGTTATCAGCTTTATATTTTCATATTGTTCATTTTCGCTTTTACTGTTTTATTTCTCTTTGACAGCGCTGCCTGCAATACTTAATCGGAGCATTATTTCGGTATTTGACGCCGAAACAATATTTTTACCTTTTCTTATGTTACTTTTTATTACCGTGTATTTATTCTTTACGGCGCTTAACTGTCTTTTGCCGTCCGAAAAAAAGAAATAATCAGGATTTTTTCATTGCCTTTTTATATTCCTTCATTGCCTTACCCTGTTTTTGCTTTCTCGGTTTAAAAATAAAAGCAAATAAAAATGCCGCCGCAAAAATAACAGCACATCTTAATAATATTACTGTTGCTTTTCCGTTAAACAGAATACTTACGGCAGAGTAAATAAAACAGTATAACGCGCTGGAAACCGCAGTAGCAAGATAACCGTTGTCGCACTCGTACCTGACGCATAATACAGCGATAATAAGCGAAGATATAAATAAAACAAAATATACAAATACAGGAATAAGTTCTTCCGGATTGTCTAACGTGAACGCAACGTAATTTAAACCGAAAATCAATCCTACGCTTACAAGAACGGCAATGCCGACTGATTTTAAAGATGAAATAATTGTTCGTTTATCCATAAAAATCTCCCTTTGACAAGTCTTTATAGACTTATATTCAAAGGGAGAAGCTTTTATGCACGGTAAATATAAACTAAATGCTTTCCTTTTCGGAAGCCTTAACGTCAACGTTCTTGATAGCGGAACGGAGAATACGAATTTTTGTACCCGCCTTGCTTGTTTCAATTGTAACGGTCTCTTCCTTAATGGAAACAATTTCACCGATAATGCCACCGATTGTGGTGATTTCATCACCTACTTCAAGGCTGTTTCTAAGCTCGTTTGCAGCTTTTTCCTGCTTCTTCTGAGGTCTGTAAAGCAAAAAATAGAAGATGGCAACCATTGCTACAATCATAATAATCAAAGAAATGTAGCTGCCGCCCTGATTTTGGGTTCCTGTATTTGCATTATCTAAAAGAATACCGAAAAAATTCATTTTTTTACCTCGCTTTATTTTAAATAATTTACAGTATTATATACTATTTTGTTTTTTATTTGTTGACTATATTGTAAATTTTGCTAAATATGTCTTATTCTTCTGTAATCGCTTTGCAATATTGCACAGGTTCCTACGCTTTTGTAACCGTCCTTAACAAATAAGCCGTCCCGTTTTATTCCTTCAAAACGCATTCCGCATTTTTCCATTACCCTGCGGCTTGCATTATTTCCGAGCATATATCTCGCCTCGACCCTGTTAAAGTTCAGATTTTCAAAGCAATAGCTAATAACCGCTTTAAGAGCCTCGCTTGCATACCCTTTGCCCCAAAACGCAGGATTTATAACATATCCTATTTCAGCTGTCGAATTCGGTAAGTCCATATTCGCAATACCGCATGTGCCTATAAATTTTCCCGTTTGAATAAGCTCTATGCCCCAGTCAAAGAATTCTCCCTTTTTATATGAGCTTTCAACACTTTTAAGGTAATTCTTTGTATATTTTAAATTATCGTGGGGAGCCCAAAGCAGATATTCGGTTACCTTTGGCAAACCGGCATACTCGTACATATCAACGGCGTCCTTTACGCTCATTGCCCTTAAAAGCAATCTGTTTGTATTTATTTTTTTCGGTTTAATAAATTGTTTTCTTATATCATCCATAATTTTTTCCGATATCGTTTTTATTATTATATACCTATACAAAATGAATTACAAGTGAGAAAATTGTAAAATATCAAAATAATGGTGACAAATTTAAAAAAAAGTGGTATTATTAAATATATGTACCGAAAGACGAGGTATTTATTTTGAAGCAGACGTTTTCATTTATAGGCGCCGGAAACATGGCGTCAGCAATTATTACGGGCCTAAAAGGCAACAAAATCTGCATTTATGACAAGAATGCTCAGGCTTACAACAAGTTCTCTGATACCGACTGTATGTTCGCAACCGATATTCCCTCCTGTGTTGAGTTTGGCTCTGTGGTTTTTCTGTGCGTTAAGCCTCAGAATTTCAACGAGATATTGCCTATTCTCGCCGAATGCGATTTAAACGGTAAAATTATAGTTTCAATTGCCGCAGGAATAACTTTATCAAGAATCGAGAATTACTTGCCAAATACTCCCGTTATCCGTACTATTCCGAACACTCCTCTTTTAATCGGCAAAGGCGTTACCGGAATTTGCAGAAACAGATATGTTAACGATAAGCTTTTTTCCGAAATTTGCAGACTCTTTTCTTGTTTGGGAGAGATAATTGTCGTAAGGGAGGAGGAAATTAACGCAATAACCGCCGCCACCTCGTCCGCACCTGCTTATGTTTATCTTTTCATTAAAGCCATGGCAGATGCGGGAAAGGAGCTGGGCATTACAGACCCCGATCTTATCAAGCATATTTGCGATACGGTTATCGGCTCCGCAACACTTCTTCGCAACTCAAATAAAACTCCCGATGAATTGATACAGTCCGTCAAATCCCCCAACGGTACAACCGAACGTGCCTTAAATGTATTTGAAAGCAATGATTTTAAAGGTATCGTCTTCGAAGCCATGAAGGAATGCGCCGAAAGAGCCAAAGAGCTGTCCGAGCAACAGTAATATATTCAACCGATATATCATAATATGTATCGGTGGTGAGTTGATTGTCTTATATTAATTTATTGAAATCGAAAAATTTCCGCATATGGTACTTTATCTTCCTTGTCTGCTCCTTAATCGGAATGCTCGTTTGCTTTTTTATATATAAATATACCGATTATTTTCAAAATGACAAATTCGGCGTTAGTAATTTCTCTTTACTGTCAAAAAGCGATTTGTTTAAAAGATATGCATGTGAAATTTCCGGTCTCGGCATAATTTTTCTGTTGGGCTTTACGGTTTTTTCTCTTATCGGATGCGTAATTTTCTCGGTTTACAGAGGCTTTATGTGCGGTTTTTCTTCCTTAACGCTTGCCGTATTGTATAAGGGCGGAGAAATAGATTTATTTCATTGTATATTTATTCTTATTTGTACAAGCATTATACCCTCCCTTGAAATATGCATTTGTGCAAATGCCAGATTATATTCAATGTCCCTTGAAGCCTGTGTCCCCTCTCTTGTAAAAACTCTTTCATATACGAGGACGCATAAATACCTGGCATCTTTTTTATTTATTTCATTTTTTATATTCGTATTTACTTTTATAATAAATATTCTTTAGTAAAGGATGTATTTATGGAAAATAACGGTAACAAAAAGAAAAAGCATTTTCTCTATAGCCTTTTTAATCCCGAGGGTAACGGAAAGGGCGTTGATAAAATACCGGACGGTCCCGATAATATTAAGAAATGCTTTGCAATTTATAAAAGAAATTTGACGAATATGCTGTATCTAAATCTGATACTGATCTTCGGCAATTTTCCTATTATGTTTTTTCTGATTACCAGAGCCGGCTTCTTTGCAAATAACTCGACAAGGCCTGTATCTTCTCTTTATTCGGTTTTACACGGTATAATGCTTCACAATCCGTCCCCTACTACGATGGCGTTAAACGGTGTTTACGGACAGCAGGCTTCCTTCAGCTATCCTACTATAACTACCTATATACTTATCGCATTGACTCTGCTGGTTATATTTACAATAGGACCCGTACGCTGCGGTGTAACCTATATAATGAGAAGCATGGTAAGAAGAGACGCTGTTTTCTTTAAGCAGGATTTCTTCGGCTCTATTAAGAAAAATTTTCCTCAGTGTTTGATTGTAGGCATTCTTGACGGTCTTTCAATTTTTCTTTTGATTTACGGTATGGTGTTCTACAAAAATTACCAATCTACGCTTTTCTATGTTAATATCATTGTATTCAGTATGTATATGATGATGAGATTTTATCTGTATCCGCTAATGATAACATTTAAGCTTTCCACATGGAAGCTCTTTAAAAATTCCGTGATCTTTATGATTATTGCCTTTAAACGTAATATTGTAGCTTATTCCGGTTGCATTCTAATGTTTATAATCGCTTACTTTTTACTTGCGCTGTACTATCCTATCGGAATCATTTTTCCCTTTGTAGTTATGTTTTCGAGCTGCGTATACTTTGGAACCTTTGCTGCATATCCTAAGATAAAGGAAATTATGATCGACCCGTATTATGCAAATAATCCGAAAACGGATGAATAAAAAGCTTTATAATGAATTAATTTTTCTTATATTTTTCGGGCATCTTTCGATGCCCGATTTTCTGTGTTCGGTTTTATTCTTCTATCAGCTCGCTTACCGTGACCATCTCATATCCCTGACTTTTCAGGTACGGTATTAAAACCCTTAACGCTTCAGGAGTGCCGCTTTCGTGACAGTTGAAATCGTGGAAAAGAATAATATCTCCGTCGCAAACATTATTTTTTACGGTATTAATTATTTTATCCGACGAGATTCCAGTCCAATCTTTTGTGTCAACAGACCATAAAATTATACTGTAGCCGAGAGAACCGAGTATTTCGGTGTCATGCTTATTATAGTTGCCCTCGGGAGGTCTGAAGAGTCTCGGTCTGTATTCTCCGAGAACATTCTCACATTTATAAATTTCGTCAAGCAGCTCTCTGTCCCCTGTTTTAGCAATATTGCAATGAGAAAAGGTATGAGAACCTATCTCGTGTCCCTCGGCAATTTCTCTCTGTACCAGCTCAGGGTAGGTTGCAACATTCTCACCTATTGTAAAAAAGGTGGCTTTTACACCGTATTCAGATAAAATATCAAGTATTTCGGAAGTATATTTACAGTGCGGACCGTCGTCAAAGGTCAATGCTATCTTACCGGATATACCGTCTCCCCTTGAATATACGTCTGCCGATTTTGCATTACCGGAAAGAGTTAAGAATACGCAAACTACAAGACTAAAGCTTATTATTTTCAACCATTTCATTTATATCGCCTATTCTATATCCCTCGTTTTCCCATTCGGTTAACAGCTTATCGAGAATTTCCGCATTGGTATTTGATGTTGGGTGAAGCAAGATTATCATTCCGTTATGCGTGTTTTCAAGAATTTTCTTAATTGAGTTTTCCGGGTTAGGCTGATTTTGATTATCCCAATCCGCATAAGCAAAGCTCCACATTATTGTCTTGTAGCCAAGCTCATTAACACTCTTTAATTCACTCTCGGTAAGCTTTCCCTCGGGAGGCCTGAACAGCTTTGCAACCTTAACCCCGGTTTTTTCAAGACATGCCTTTTCAAGCTGCTTTATTTCTTTTTCTATTTCATACTTTGAGGCATTAGCCAGATTCGGATGCGTTGCGGTGTGATTTGCAACCGTATGACCGTTATCCGCCATTTTCTTTACTAACTCCGGATTTCGGTTGCATAAATTTTCGAGAATAAAGAACGTTCCCTTTGCCTTGTGCCTGTTTAGAATATCGACTACTTTTTCAACATTACCGTTTTCGTATCCGGCGTCAAAAGTTAAATATATAACCTTGTCTTTGTCTGTTGATTTTTCATCGAGATAATAACCTCCGTATTCCGAAAGATATGAAAATTCCTTCGCTATCGGTGGTTTTTCATGCCCCGAACGAACAAAATACCATGAGTCGCATTCTGCGCTTACATTAAATGAAAGCAATAGAGCGGATATAATAAAAAAAAGTAAAAATTTGTATTTTTTCATTTTTGCACCCCCTAATTTGTTTGAAGAGACTTCATAGTTATTTTATCTTTTTGTTTGAAAAATAATCAGAGAAAATATTGCAATAAAGCTATATTTGTGATATTATTGTAATACTAAGTTACGGTGGTTTATTATGGATATCAGAAAAAAATCTCTTGAAAAACATTATGAATGGAAAGGAAAAATTTGCATAAAACCGAATGCGGAGGTTTCCACTATGGAGGACCTGGCTCTTGCCTATACACCCGGTGTTGCAGAGCCCTGTCTCGAGATACAAAAGAATCCTTCCCTTTCCTATGAATTAACGAGAAGATGGAATACCGTCGCTGTTATAACAGACGGAACGGCGATACTCGGTTTAGGCGATATCGGTCCTGTTGCAGGTATGCCTGTCATGGAGGGTAAGTGTCTTTTATTTAAGCAGTTTGCCGATATTGACGCTGTTCCCATATGCGTTAACTCTAAAAATACAGACGAAATAGTTAGGACAATTCAACTGATTTCCGGCAGCTTCGGAGGCATAAATCTTGAGGATATTTCTGCTCCGAGATGCTTCGAAATAGAAAAACAGCTTATAGAAAGGTGCGATATACCCGTATTTCACGACGACCAGCACGGAACTGCCATCATCGCCTGCGCTGCTGTACATAACGCTTTAAAACTTGTCGGAAAGAAGTTAAGTGAAGTACAAATTACAATTTCCGGCGCCGGCTCAGCCGGAACCGCAATAGGCTCGCTTTTATCCGAATTCGGCGCAACTAATATCATATATGTCGATAAATTCGGTATTATATGCGATGGCGATGAGTCGCTGTCTCCTATAATGGGAGAGCTTGCAAAGAAAACTAATCCTCACCGTATAAAAGGCTCATTAAAGGACGCCGTTTGTGGCAGTGACCTGTTTATAGGCGTTTCAGCTCCCGGCATTTTAACAGAGGAAATGGTTAAAACCATGAATTATGATCCCATTATATTTGCAATGGCAAATCCTACGCCGGAAATTATGCCTGACTTAGCAAAAAAAGCAGGAGCCGCCATTGTCGGTACGGGAAGAAGCGATTACCCAAATCAAATAAACAATGTACTTGCGTTTCCGGGTATTTTCCGCGGCGCTCTTGATTGCAGAGCGAGCAAGATAAATACGGAAATGAAAAAAGCGGCATCACAAGCGCTCGCTATGCTTGTTGGCGACGAATTATCGCAGGATTACATCATTCCCTCTCCTTTTGATAAGAGAGTTTCTCCTGCGATTGCAAAAGCGGTAATAGAAGCGGCAAAGAGAACAGGGGTAGCCGGAAAGAAAAATTAAAGATCGTAAGTACCCTTTTTCGGGTAACTGTAAAAAATTCCGAAATACATACCGTATTTCGGAATTTTTTTATATTGAAATTTCAGGTAAATGGATACAAGAGCCAAACGATATTGAAGCGTCTAAGTTAGTTTTAGTATCCTTTGCTATATTATCATTATTATTAACCGAGTTATTATCTGACTTATCTTTATCCTTGGTATCAAAATCGAAAACGGAGGTATCGGTATCGGTATCTTTTTTATCGGTTATCCCGGTTTCGTCATCCCTCTTTTTATCGTAATCTTCCGACGAGACATCTTCTTTAGTTACGGGGTTTTTGTTTTCTACGGAATCTGTTGCGTCATTTGCCATTTCAGCTCCGTTACCGCATGAAACCGTACATATAATAGCAAGAATAATCATAATGATTGAAATTATTTTTTTCATTTAATCACCTTTTTCTTTTAAATTTACTATATATTCTGTACAGTTTATTTAAAATAATACTTTTAATCCGTATAATAAAAAATCTCAAATAATAGAAATCACACCATAAACGGACATAAATTTTATAAGAAGCGTCCTGTGTTGTCAAAGTCCTGTTATCCCTAATAACAGCTGTCAATATGCCGATAATATTTTCTTCAGATACAATCTCACCCTTATAACAGTTATCACCTGCAATATAGTATGTTCCGTCGTTTTTTACCTTTAGTATTCTATGAAGCACGTATTCCCCTCGACCTTTGATACCCGGGCGTTTAAAAAGAACTGCATCGTACTTTTTGCACCTTTGCGACGGATTTTTTTTTATAATTTTTATAATGTCCTTGCCTTCATGGATAAGAGGCTGCATACTGGAGCCTACATTCTTCCAATATAAGACGCCGTCCTCCGTTAAAACCTGCTCAAAGCTTTTAGTTTCCATTATTCCTCACTGTAAATTTTTTCGGCAAATTAAAAAAGCAAGCACAAACAGGAAAAAACCTATCTGAACCTGCCTGTAACTACAATTTTACTAAGCGAAAATATACAATATGATAAAACAAAAAATCAGCAGTACCGATAAGCCTTTTTTGCTTGTCGGTACTGCCGACTGGTCTGAGTGACTGGACTTGAACCAGCGGCCTCTACCACCCCAAGGTAGCGCGCTACCAGCTGCGCCACACCCAGATGCTTTCTAAAGCCTAAATAGTATATCACATTATTCCATATTTGTCAATAGAAAAAAGCAAAAAACCTGATATTTATCTTATAGCATACTTGCCTCGAAAAATAAATATTTTCTGCGAAAAAGTGCAAAATATTTTAAGAAAACACTTGATAAATACGCATTAAAGGCGTATAATAGTAAATGTAAAGAGGAGGTGATACGAACGAAACGGACAGACTTAATAAAACTGCTCGAGAGTAACGGTTGGTACTTAAAGAGAAACGGAGGCGGACACGACATATACACCAACGGAACAAAAACGAAACAATCCCGAGGCACCGAGAAATTAAAGAGAATTTAGCAAGGGCAATAATCAAAAAGCGGGGGCTGAAATAAGCCCTGCCCCTTGCACCCTTGCTTGTGAGTGAATATATTATATCATTTATTTATGGAGGTTATTGTATGAAAAATTCATACCCTATTATTTTAACACCCGAGGAAAAAGGCTTTACTGTATTTATACCCGATTTTAATATCAACACC
>JAQXHN010000034.1 GCA_029007295.1 Clostridia bacterium
AATAATGATATCATAAATTATAAAAAAATGCAATAGTTTTTCAAAAAGAAGTTTGTTTTTTCTCAAAATGATTAAGAAAAAATATTTTTTTTAAAAAAACATAAAAAATGAAAAAACATATTACTCTAACAAATACCTAATACCCGGATTATAAAAGGCTTTGATTCGGAATATAATAATACTCGGTAAATATTAAATTTTCCCGCTTCACATAATATAAAAGGACAACCAGAAAACGCTTTTTGCGATAATTATGTATGCGATAATTGTGTAATAATAAGACAAAAACTCATCAGTATAAATGTCATTACATCGTATTCGTTTAGTAAATCGCAAAATTAAAGGGCCAAGGCAAAAATAAAAGCCATAGACAATTTTGTCTATGGCCGACTGCGTTCATTCATCCCAAGGATGCATTACAATTTTAATAAGCTCCTTCGGTCTGTCGCAAAGAAGGGCGAGAGCTTCGTCAAATTTGCTGAGAGGGAATACCTCGGAAATCATATCACTAATATTGATTTTTCCTTGCTCAACAAGTGAAATAAGCATATCCCAACCGAACTCGTTGCCTGTGTAACCGCAAACCGTAATCTGACGGAGAATCATCTCGGTAACGGGAAAAGAAATATCCGAATCACCCGACGGAATACCGTAAAGAATAACATGACCGCCGCTTTTTGCACAGAAAACTGCATTGTTGATTGTTGCGGGAGCGCCCGCCGCATCTACTGAAAAATCAACTCCGAGGCCGTCTGTTTCCTCCCGTACACGCTCTATGAGATTTTCGGAGCGCAAATCGACAATAACATCCGCTCCGAAATGCTTTGCCTGCTCAAGCTTCACATCGTTTCTTACGGCGCAAATCACTTTTTTTGCACCTGCCGCCTTTGCTGACTGAATAAAGGAAAGACCGGCTATGCCCGCACCCTGAATTAAAATAGTGTCGCCCATTGAAAATCCTGCGGTAAGCAACGCCCCAAACGGGCAGGCAACGGCTTCGAGAATGCCGCCTTCGTCATAGGAAATGCAATCGGGAATGATTCTGACGCAGGTTTCGGGTACGCAAACATACTGCGCATGTCCTCCGTTGTGTGGAGGATATCCTATTTCACCGGCGGAGCAAAGATGCTTTCTTCCTGTTCTGCAGAAAAGACATTTTCCGCAACCGACGTAGGTTTCGACTACAACTCTTTTTCCGAGAAGCAAGGGATTGCAGTTTTTGCCGACTTCTGCAATGTCGCCGCAAATTTCGTGCCCGAGAATGTGCGGAGGCTTGCCTGCGTCAAATTTTCCTGTTATCATATGCGCTTCTGTGGCGCAAAGACCCACCGACATAACCTTGATTTTCACCCAACCGTCCTTTACTTCGGGTTCGGCAACGTCTGTATATTCTACTCGGTTAATATCCTTCCATACAACTGCTTTCATTTTTTACTCCTGATTTTAAGAAGTGAGAGAATGCCGTCATAGACTCTCTTTTCTTCGTCGTTTTTTATATCTTCCGTTTTTACTCCGACCGCTTTTGCGAGCATCTTATATCCGATAGGGAAAACTATACTGTCGCAAAGGCGTATAATTTCGAGAATGGATTTGTTAATCTCCATTGCCCTTGCCATATCCTTTTTGTCAAAGGCGTCGTAAATTGCGGCAATTTTCTCGGGCATTGTAGCGGCAAGAGCCGTCATACTGCCCTTACAGCCCGCACAAAGAGCAGGGAAGAGACAATCGTCTGTTCCGGAAAAAACCTTGAAATCCGAACGTACCTTTGACGCTAAATCACAGCAGTGAGCGATTCTCTTCATGTTTGCGGAAGAATCCTTAATGCCGACAATTTCGGGAATTTCGAGCAGCTTCTCATATGTGGAAAGCTCGATTCCCGTTGTAAAAAACGGAACATGATATGCAATAACGGGCATACCCTCGGAGGCTTTTGCAACATTTTTATAGAATGACAAAATATCGCTCTGAGATTGAGGATAATAGTAAGGGGGACATATAACACAGGCGTCATAGTCGTATTTCTTGGCGGTTTCCATATAGGAAATAACACCGTCAAGCGACGCATCGCAGGCTCCGGCGACTATAGCCTTTGCACCCTTGTTAACCTCTGATGTAATGCGGAAGATCTCATGCTTATCCTCGGAGGAAACAGCGGGGTATTCGCCGGTTGAGGCACATGGAAACACAGCGTCTATTTCAGTTGATTTAAAAAGCTCTGTTTGTTTTGCGATTTCATCAAAATCGGGTATAACCCCTTTTGAAAACGGAGTTACGGTAACGGCGCAGGAACGAAAATCTTTCTTCATCTCAGTCCACCCTGTACTTTTCTACTATATCCATATTGATATCAATTCCAAAGCCCGGATCTTTCGGAATGGCAACATAACCCTCGCTGTCTATCTTGAACAAAGGAGACGTTAACGTCTGACGGAGTATTGTATCCTGTTCGCAGAATTCAAGATACCATGCGTTTGGAAGCGTCGAAATGTACTGCAATGTTGCGCTCATCAGAATGTTTGTCTTGAAGGCGTGGGGGATTACTGTCGCATTGTATTCCTGTGCAAGGTCAATGAGCTTTCGCGCTATTGTCAAACCGCCGCAGCGGGAAAGGTCAGGCTGAACAATGTCAACGCAGCCCCTGCTGAGCAGCTCTCTGTATTCGTGAAGAGTGCCGACCTCTTCACCTCCCGAAATACGGACGCTTGTGTATTTGTTAAGTCGTGTATAACCGTCTAGATTATCGGGATGGAAGGGCTCTTCAACCCAGTACACATCCTCTTCCTCAAACGCTTTAACCGCACGCATTGCGCCCTTAACATCCGTCCAGCGCATGCCTATATCTATCATCAGCTTCTTGTCGGGGCCCAGCGCCTTTCTTGCGGCACGAACAAGTGCTATGTCCTTTGAAAAATCATAACCGAGGGCACCCCAGCCGAGTTTCATGCCCTGATAACCCTTGTCCATATGCTTTTCCACAAGCTCGTTTATTTCCTTTTCGGTAGCGGGCATAAGAACACTGCAGTATGCCTGAATTTTATCTCTGTAGGTGCCGCCGAGCGCCTTTCCCGTCGGAACACCGAATTTCTTGCCTACAATATCCCAAAGAGCCATGTCAATACCGCTCATAGCGTGGATAACGACGCTTCTTCTGCCGTGGTAAATGGAAAGGTCATACATTTTTCTCCAAAGTCTTTCAACATCAAGGGGATCTTCTCCAATAAGAATTTCCTTCAAGCCCATGCAAGCCATGTGGCTTGCAGGCATATCAATGATGCTCTTTATAACATAGGGGGCGGAGTCGACCTCACCGATTCCGGTAATTCCTTCGTCGGTATCAACGAGAATAACGACGGTGTCCTGACTGCCGTCGCCTATCATTTCAATTGTGGGCTGACGGAGAATAATTGCACGAACGTCTGTAATTTTCATCTGTTTTTCTCCTTAAAGAATAAAATTATTAATATCAAGAGGATAGGGAAAAAGATTAATACATTCTGTGGAAGTGATAACATAATTGTTTTCGAGACGTATTCCGAATTTTTCCTCAAAATAAACTCCGGGCTCCAAGGCTACAAGCATTCCTTCTTCCAAAACAGAGCTTTCGTTTTCGACAAAATCGGGAGTTATAGCTCTGTTTAATCCGATTACATGTCCCGCATGATGAGGACATGATAATCCGAATTCGCCCAAGAGACGCTGCATTTCACGGAAAATGTCCGACATGACGGTCCCCGGCTTTAATAAATTTTCCAAGCCGGCAAGAGCTTCTTTTACGGCATTGTAGGCGAAAATTCTGTCATGTTCGGGTTTTCCGAAAAAGAATGTCCTTGCGGTATCGCAAAATATACCGTCAATCATCGGCTGAATATCAAGAATTAAATTATCCCCGATATTAAATTGCAAATCCGTGGCTGAACCTTCGATATCCGCAGTACGTGCGCCTCCTATTATATCTCCTTCGACAGTGAACGGATAGGAGGAGGTCTTTTCAAAGCTTTGAGTCAGGATAGAATATGCGTCCTTTTCAGACATACCGGGCTTTAGCTTTTTACGAATATCGTCAAAAGCAAGCTCGTTCATTCTAAGTAAATATTCAATATTTATGTCAATCACCTCGTATATCATATTATACAGTGGATTTGAAGAGAATTAAAGTACAATATGTAAATCCTTATATCTTATACTAAAATAATAAAGAGCCCTATCGGACTCTTTATTACTTAGCGTATATCTACGGTGAGCTTTTTGCCGATACGTCCTGCCGCCGCTTTCATAACAAGTCTGAGGCTGTGGGCAATTTTTCCGTGTTTGCCAATGACCTTGCCCATATCCTCGGGAGCAACAGTCAGCGTCAGTACAATCTCATCGCCCTTTGTGTCTTCCTTTATTACAACCTCATCGGGCTTTGTGACAATCGCCTTGACCATATCGGCAAGAATCGTCGTCAATTCTGCCATATCGGACTCCTATCAGTCGATAGCGCCCGACTTCTTCAAAAGGCTTTTAACTGTGTCGGTAGGCTGAGCGCCGTTTGCAATCCAAGCCTTAGCCTTCTCGCCGTCAACCTTAACTGTTGCGGGATTTGTCATAGGGTCATAGTATCCGAGGCTTTCGATGAAACGGCCGTCACGCGGCGAACGGGCGTCCGCAACTACGATACGGTAAAAAGGGTTCTTCTTTGCTCCGAGTCTCTTAAGTCTGATTTTAACTGCCATTTTGGTTTTTTCCTTTCAAATGTATATAAATTTTTATATTAAAAACACTTTTGGTATTTTTATTATTCTCAGTAAGCATAAGGGTTATTTGCGGCGTTTCTTTTTCTTTGTGGCTTTGTTGAAAAATCTTCCCATTCCGAACGGCATTTTCCCGCCCGCAAGCTGTTTCATCAGCTTTCTTGTCTGCTCATACTGCCTCAGTAATTTGTTGACCTCTTCAACGGTAACGCCGCTTCCGAGCGCAATTCTTTTTCTTCTGGAAGCGTTTATAATGTCCGGATTTTCTCTTTCCTTAGGGGTCATGCTTTTTATGATGGCTTCCATCCGGTCAATTTGTTTTTCGTCGATTTTTGCGTCCTTGAGCATATCGGCTTTCATTCCGGGTACCATACTCATCAGCTGCTCCATAGAGCCCATTTTTTTGATTTGAGAAAATTGCTCAAGATAGTCGTCAAGCGTAAAGGAGTCCTCTCGCATTTTGCGTTCAAGCTCCTGCAGCTGCTTTTCATTATACTGTGCTTCCGCTTTCTCGATAAGGGAGAGCATATCGCCCATGCCGAGAATTCTCGATGCCATTCTGTCGGGATGAAAAGGCTCTATTGCGTCGAGCTTTTCTCCGACTCCGATAAACTTTATCGGCTTGCCTGTAACGTGGCGCACCGAAAGTGCCGCACCGCCTCTGGTATCACCGTCGAGCTTGGTTAGAATAACACCGGTAATGTCAAGCAGATTGTTAAAGCTCTCTGCAACATTTACGGCGTCCTGACCGGTCATAGCGTCTACAACAAGCAGTATTTCGGTGGGATTTGTTTCTGATTTTATCTCGACAAGCTCTGCCATCATCGCTTCGTCAATGTGCAGACGGCCCGCAGTGTCGATAAATACCATATCATAGCCGTTTTTCTCGGCGTATTTAAGAGCATTTTTTGCAATTTTTACGGGGCTGACCTTGTCGCCCTCCTCATAAACGGGGATATCAAGCTTATCGCCGACAACTTTTAACTGTGCAATTGCGGCCGGACGGTAAACGTCGCAGGCAACGAGCAACGGACGCTTGCCCTGCTTTTTGTACATGCCGGATAATTTACCGGTATGAGTGGTTTTACCGGAGCCCTGGAGACCTACCATCATAACCACCGTAGGCGGCTTAGAGGAAATCTCAAGCTTGGAATTGGTACCGCCCATCAAAGCGGTAAGCTCCTCGTTAACGATTTTAATAATCTGCTGTGCAGGCATAAGGCTTTCTAAAACCTCTGCGCCTACCGCACGGTCGGTAACGGTTTTGATAAAATCCTTAACAACCTTGAAGTTTACGTCCGCTTCAAGCAGCGCAAGCTTAATCTCACGCATACCGGCACGTACGTCCGATTCGGTCAGCTTGCCCTTGCTGCGGAATTTCTTAAAAGCCGAGGAGAGCTTATCCTGCAAATTAGAGAACATAGCTTATCGCTCCTTTCGGGTGAATTTTTTATCCTGAACTGAAAAATATTAAACATAAGCGGACTGTTACTGCAAATCAGATAGCCTGCGAAGAATATCCTCAAAATCCACATCCTCGCCGTTTTTACAGCGCTGAATAAGGGAAGCAATAGATGCAATTTCGTCCTTCATGCGGGTAAACCTGTGAAGCAGACCGAGCTTTTGCTCGTAATCGCGAAGGATAGCCTCGCTTTTGACTAAACGGTCACGAACACCCGCACGGGTAATGCTTTGAATGGAAGCAATCTCGGAAAGAGATAAGTCCTCGTTGTAATACAGCTCGGTGGTTTCTCTTTGACGGTCGGTTAACATCTGACCGTAAAAGTCGAGCAAAAGGGAGATATCAACGGATTTTTCAAATGACATCTTATCGTCCTTATTTGACATATTATAGCCCCTTTACAGAAAACGGTTGTTCTCAAAGATGACCCGCATTACCGTATATGCTGTTGTTTCTCAAAAGCGCTGTAAAGCAAATCGCTTTACACATTATAGCAAACAAAATTCCTCTTGTCAAGGGGTTAAATATTTGTTTACATATCAGCAGGCTTTGATTTTTACGAATATAAAGATATAAAGAACATTCTCGGAAATATCAAAATATCCATAATTAACGGTTTTTGCGATGATATTTATCCGTTATCTAAACAATACATGTTTCTTTTTTTAACTTATTGTATATTTTTAATCTTGTATTGTGTGATTATTGACAAAAAACGCCCTTTGTTTTATAATATTTTTATCCATTATTACATTTATAAGGGGAGAAAGCAAATGAAGAAACTGAAATCGGTCTTTGTAATATTATTGACGGTCAGCATGCTCGTTCCGCTTTTTGCGACGACATCCTTTGCGGCAACGTATACAATCACCTTTGACGCCAACGGCGGTACCGGGGGTCCCGGTACAAAGACATATTATGACGCCGCAACTATTCCGAGTACGGAGCCTACAAAAAGCGGAATGACATTCCGGGGATGGGCAACCTCTGCGGAAAATGCAGGCAAGGGTATTGTCGCATACAGCTATAACGCCAAATACGGCGGCTCGAAAACATATTCATCGCTTACAAGCACGAGACTTTATGCGGTGTGGGCATATTCCGTAAAGCTTCATCACGGAAACGAAGGCTGGGGCTCAAGCGCATACCAGCTCTACAAATATCCAAATTCGGATTTGCCTCTTTACCATACAAAATCGACAGTATATCCAAATTACGGAATGCTTCCGGGAGCTACCGGCGTTACCAATGACCAAAGAGTGTTTATTATGTGGGCGACAGGGCAGGACGGCACCACTTCAAAGGGAACCGGCAAAACTTATGTGGACAGATATACCGACAATGCAAACGTTACGCTGTACGCGATTTGGGGCTTCAGAATACAGTATTATGCCGACGGAGGAACTTTTCCGTCGACAGGCACCGACAAGTATTTAACATATGTATGCAATTATGACGGAAGCAACTATCAAAATCCGAAAACACTGTACGGAAACTTCGATTTCCCGTCGGGCGACCTTGCTCCGGTAAAGCAGGGCTGCAGGTTAAAAACACATTCGAGCGGAGAATTGTTTTATTTGTTGCTTTGGTCGGATATGAGACCGTTCACTACAGAATCCGCAAAGCAGAATTTGACAATCCCTCCCACAACGACAAGCGGTCTTAACTGGTCACACTTCCATACTACAACCTGTGCAACAGGCGATACGGCTATTGAATTTTACGCCTGCTGGGAGCCTTCAATTACATATAAAGCAAACGGAGCGCAGGGAAATGACATTGTAGATTACCTCGAATTTGACGGTTGGAACAAGGGAGTTCATGTATATTCCCCGTACACCGTCATGAACGAAAGTGACGCAAATAAACAGTTCACCAAACAGAATAATACTTTTATCGGATGGAATACCAAGGCAGACGGAAGCGGTGTTTCCTATGCTCCGGGCAGTACAATTTCGAATCTGGATTCCTCCGACCCGATAACTCTGTACGCTCAGTGGAAAGAGCTTCACACACACGTATATACGGGAACAGTAACAAAGAAAGCAACCTGCACGGAAAAGGGAGTAAAGACCTTTACATGCGAATGCGGCGACAGCTATACGGAAGATATTCCCGCCCTCGGACACACCTTTGGCGAATGGAGTGTAGTAACACCCGCAACAACGACATCTGAAGGACTTG
>JAQXHN010000035.1 GCA_029007295.1 Clostridia bacterium
GAACTCGTGACCTCTAGCGTGACAGGCTAGCGTTCTAACCAACTGAACTACCGGGCCGAATGGTGGGAACAATAGGGCTCGAACCTATGACCCTCTGCTTGTAAGGCAGATGCTCTCCCAGCTGAGCTATGCTCCCGTGAAACCTCGTGTATTGACTCTATCGCCATACGACGGAAAGAATTATATCATACTATTTGAGATTTGTCAACCCTTTTTTTATATCCTTTTCAGATTTTTCCTTGATAATTCCTTATTTGGAACGTTTGTATTCTGATAAAATAAGATGAATATTTAAATAAATAATAGGTTAAAAATATTCATCTTATTTCTTCTTTTGCATTGCGAGCTTTTGCAATTGCTCCATTCTTGTATCAAGGTCTGCGCTGATTTCAGCACAGGCAAGCATTTCTTGATCGATTATTTCACGGTTGACGATATCTTTTTTATATCTGATTTTATGCTCTAAGCTTGCCCACCAATCCATAGATATGGTACGGAACTGAACCTCGACCTTCATCGACTTTTTCTTATCATGTAAAAAAATAGGGGTTTCAACTATTAAGTGCAAGCTTCTGTAGCCGTTTGGCTTGGGGCTTTTTATGTAGTCCTTTTCCTTTATCAGCGTGATGTCGTCCTGAGCTAAAAAAGCCTTTGATAAATTATATATATCGGACGGGTGCGAACAGATAACTCTGACACCGGCTATATCGTAAATGTTTTTTTCAATATTTTCAACGCTGAGAGAAAAGCCCTTTCTTTCTAACTTCTCAAGGATGCTTTCCGGCGATTTTAATCGCGTCTTAATGGTTTCGATCGGATTTCTTTCGTACAGGATTGACAATTCTTCATTCAGTACATTGAACTTTGTTTCAACCTCCATTATCGCACAGCGATAATAGCTCATCAGTTCCTTGTAAGGTTGGGAATATTCAATTACAAAATCCTTTACGTCTTGGTTGGATAATGCTTTCCTAAAAAAGTTTTCTATCAATTTTTTGTCGTTGGAATTTTTCATTTCTTTCTCAGCTTTTCTATAATTTCCCTTTTGGGTGTTACCGTTGCCGTATAATTTGTATGATAAACAACAAAGCCCGGCTTTGAATTGGTCGGCTTTTTTAAATTTCTAACCTTTGTATAGTCGACGTCGACATTTTTCCCGTCTCTTGCGCTCGAATAATACGCCGCTATCATGGCGGCGTCGGTAAAGTCCTCGGCGGGAGGCTCTTCGCCGTTACATATCATTACTGCGTGAGAGCCGTGATAGTTTTTTGTGTGGAACCAATAATCGTTTTTTGAAGCTATTTTGTGCGTAACCGTCTCGTTTTGAATATTGTTTTTTCCGCACACTACCCTATATCCGTTTGTCGTTACAAACTCTAAAACTCGGGGTCTGCTCTGTTTGGAGGGTGTATAATTTTTCATTCTTGAGGCATACCCGGATTCGTATAATTCCCGGCGAATTTCAGCAATATCCGTTTCATTTTCGCACAGAAAAAACGCTTCGCTTACCGTTTCGAGATATTCAAGCTCCTTTTCGGCTATTTCCATTTGGCGGGCAATCTCGGTCTCACCGTGTTTCATTTTATTATATTTTTTGTAATACTTCTGTGCGTTTTGCGAAGGTGATAATTTATAGTCAAGCGGAACCTTTACCGTCGGCAACGATTCATCAAAATAATCGACTATTTCGGCAACCTTACTTCCCTTCTCAATCAGATTCATATTGTAAGTTATTAAATCGCCGTACCTTTTGTACCTGTCCTTATCGGCGCAAGATGCAAGATCGCTTTTAAGATTTATAAGCTTCTTTGACAAACGGACTTTTGCATTGTCGAGCATTTTCATAACATCGCCGGAACGCTGTTTAATTCTCTCTAACCGTTCTCTTGTAAAATAATAATCGTCAATAAGCTTACCGAAGCTCTCGGGGTGAATTGTTTTTATATTATTCCCGTAATGCGTCAGATTAATAAAAGAGTACTCTACAGGCTTGCCGTTTTCGTCCAGGATAAGGGTAGGAGTATAGTCGCCGTTTCTTACCGCATTAACCACACGTGAGAAATTCTGCCACAGTCTTTGCACATTGCCGTCGGCGTCCTTTGCTATTTCTCTCGCAACCGCCGGAGAAAAGCCTGCAAAAACGGACATGATAAATTTTTCGTCGGTATCCGTATTTTTTTCGTATTTAAGCATAAAATCCTCTTTTTCGGTTTCAAGAGGGTTTTGTCTGTCCTGCTTAGGAGGCTCTTCATATGTGATACCCGGTATAATCTGCCTTTTGCTGCTTGTTGTAAAGTCTACTGTTTTAATTGCTCCTATAACCTTACGCTCTGAGTTGCAAAAGATGATATTGCTGTATTTACCCATTATCTCGAGGAATAAATATTTAACCGCCTTGAAATTCATATCGTCGTGAGCTTCCAACGATATCTCGGCGGCTCTTTCAAATCCGAGCTGTCGAACGGACAAAATTTTTGCGCCGGAAAGATGCTTACGAAGCAGCTGTGTAAAAGAGGGAGGCGAAGGGGGATTTGCTATTTCAAGCGAAGTAAGATTTACCCTGGGACTTACGCCACCGACGCAGCAAAGCAATCTCAGGCTTTCGCCACCCTTTTCGGGACGCAGTACAAGAACAAGCTCGTCTCTTGTCGGCTGATAAACTTTCTCTACTCTCGCCCCTATTATTTTTTGATTAAGCTCTGCACATACCGCAGAAAGCATTCCGGCGTCAAAAGCCATTACCGTACCTCTTTTTCCAATATAAAATAATAATCCTGCCCTATTTCATAAAAGCCTGCCGCCGCGGCAGTTCTGATTGACGCTTCGTTTGAAGCATTACACATATACCTGACTTTTTCTCCGTTGTCGATAAGCTCGCTTGTCAGAGCGTATACGCATTCCGTTGCAAATCCGTTTTTTCTGTATTTCTTTGCAGTTTCGACGGCTATTTCCGTGAAATCCTCGTACGGAACATAATTTTCAACACAAACACATGCAATTTTGCCGTCCTTTAAAATAACCTTTCCCCGTTGCCCGAATTCCGACGCTTCCTTAGTATCTATTGTTTCTATAAGGGAGCCGTCGTAATGTTGGTTCAAATCTAAAATTTGATTCTTGGGTTTAAAGCTCGAAAGACGCGATTTGCATGTACATTCCATTAAAGTATAAAGACCGCCGACCTCATAAGAAAAGTCAAATCCGTACCCCGAATAAATTGAAGCTACGGATTCAGATAAATACTTTATTGACTCTTTGGAAAGAATATCCGAAAAAAGCCTTTGAGCCTGCTCGAATACTTCAATCGAATTATTATATACATCGGCGGAAAATTTTCCCTGTCTCTTGTAAATCGTGACAGGGAAAATCATTTCGCTTTTTTCGTTAAACCTTATTTCGTTTACCGGTATCATCAGTTATTGTACGCAGCAATAATTACGGCAACCTGTCCCCTTGTTGCGTTGGACTTCGGTGAAAGCGTGATATCGGAGGTTCCGGTAATAATGCCTTTTCCTACAGCCCAGGATACTGCGTCCTTCGCCCAGTCGGCAACGTCGGCGTAATCCGAGTAAGAGGTAATGTCTGCGCCGTAGGATACGCTCTGACCCTTAAATACGGCATACGCTCTCATAAACGTACATAGCTGCTGTCTTGTAACATAACCGTTGGGTGAGAAGTTGCCGCCGCCTGTGCCGCCTGCTATTCCCTTAGCGAACGCCCATTCAACCGCACATGAATACCATTTTCCGGTCGGAACATCCGAGAAGGATTTTTTATTATCATACTTTGAAAGATCGGCGCCCGCCGTTTTCGCTAAAATTTGCACAAACTGCGCCCTTGTTACCTTTGTTTCGGGTGAAAAGGTATCTTCGGCAACGCCCGTCATATAACCGAGATTGGAGCAAAGCAGACAAGCCTTTGTATACCATTTTCCGTCGGGCAAATCGGTATATTTGTTATCCGTCATAAAAAGCTTTAATCCGAAGCCCTTTATCGGAGGTCCTACCGTAAAGCCGGGGAGTCCGTCGTCACAGCGCTCGCAAACCGTACAGAATTTACCCCAGGTTTGAACCGATCCGGCTTCGGGGTCAAAAAATCTGTCCATTAATGTAACGCTCGCACGGTGAACCGCACCGGACGCCGTTACTTCATCAACGGTAAACTCGTGGTCTACCCCGAAGAAGAGCGCCGATTCGTTTGCGTCCTTAACTATTCTTTCCCACGGAATCATAATCTCGAATGTCATGACATTGTCCTGAATAGAGCCTGCCGCCTTACACTCGCTTGTGATATCTTCGTTTCCGGTTCTCGAAAGAGCGACCTTAACTTGGTTTCCCTCAAATACGCCTACGTTATACTGCTGTGAGTAATCGGTACCGCCAAACAAGCCGGCAGCATTAAATTTACCGAGCAGGTCAATGGAAAGAGAAACAACGTCTCCGTTCCAGCCGTAGTCTTGGTTATTCAGGTTGTCAATTCCGGTAGAATATTCAACAGTGTTGCCGCTGTATCCTATCCAAAACGCATTTTTTGCACCTTCAACCGTTATTTTGTCATACTGGGGAGGAACAAGGGCGGATTCAATTACCGTACCGTCGCTTGCAATCCTCGGGTAGTTTTCATAATTATATGTATCGGCCTTTTCATCAATAAACGAACGGTGATAAGAGGTATGTCCGCTTTCATCATAAAATCTTACCGTATACGCACCGTGATACTCGGTGTATTTTCCGGCAAAATACA